>JBECKX010000204.1:0-8260 GCA_040235515.1 Candidatus Zixiibacteriota bacterium | reverse complement strand
GCCACTGAATGCGCCCGCAGCGTCGACCAGCGGTGAAGCTGACACCAGCAGCGTGATCTTCTCGCCGCCGCTGCCATCGATGCTGACCTCATCCCGGCGCAACCGCGACTGGTCGCTCCCCAGCTTGCCCAGGAACAGCTCATCTGCCGGGAAGATATTCGCATACTCCTGTCCAACAACGGCGCGCGCAGATTGTTTCAGTAATCGCTCCGCCTGGGGATTAAAAAGCTTGATTCGGCCCCTGGCATCGGTGGCGACCACGGCGGCTTCCATCGATTCGATGATCTCATCTGTCAGCGACTGCAATTCCTGCAGGCTGCCGGTCGTAGCGCGTAGCTTGCGTGAGGAGGTCGCCGCATAGCTGCCAACCATCCCCAGGATAAAGAGTACGACTGAGAGGATCACCAGCTGGGTCAACGAATCGGAAGAGAGCTGATGATAACTGTCGAGCGACATCCCGATACGGAACAGCCCCGACGGCATCACGTCGCTGCGGAATGACCTGACAACTTCAAGAACCTCCGTGCCCTCAAAATCATAGAGCCTCGTAACGGATTGCTCGTGTTCCAGCACATCCTGAAGAAATGGATCCGCCTCAATCGCGATCAGTCGGTCGATTTGCCGGGAGGCAAGCACGATGCCATCCTCATTCTGGAGCACCACATACTCGACTACATCCTGACCACCCAACTGGCGCGCGACATAGCCGATTCCAAGCGACTGCTGGTAGTCGCTCAACTGCCGCACCGGCGCGGAAAGAAGCATTACGCCATTCGATATCTTGATTGCCAGGTAGAATGATCGTTCTGCCGGAAGCGCCACCGGAAGGGGGGCTGCCAGCGCCAGCGCCGTGCGTCCGCTCATCACGCTGTCGACCGCAGCGCGCATCTCGGCGATCTGCTCGAGCGTATCGCCGGTCATTTCAGGCCACGATGACGCAACAATCGTGATAGAGTCTCTGACGATATCGATCCTCTCGAGAGAGTAGCGCCTCTCCCAGACGGAGAGGGAGTCGGAAGGGGACCTCCGGGCGGAGTAGAGCGCGGCCAGCAGTTCGCCTACATCAACCAGGTGTTCGGCGGCCGCCTCTTCCACGATCGCCGATGCTGCCAGGTTGTTTCCGGCCGAGGTAACCAGCGCCTGCATCAACGACTTGCCTTCCTGGCCGATCAACTCGAGCATATTCTGTCGACTCGACTCGATCCCGATATAGGCCAGCGCCAGGATAATGCCGCCGAACAGGATCGAGAGCACAACCACGGCGCGCCGCCGGACCAGGTCTATGAAGGCTCCGAAGAAATTCATGGATCAATTGACTCAAACTTTGACATTTCCACCATCGCCGAATATTATACCTTCAAGCAGCGCACCCAAACGATATCGTAGGCAATGTTTGCGCCGCTCGACACATTTAGCACTACCCGAAAGTAATGAAGGTTGGTTTCTTACAGTTCCAGGTAAAGTTCGGTGAGCCGGAGGCGAATCGTGCGACGGCGCGCCGGCTGATCGGCAATGAGCAGTTCGATCTGCTCGTTCTGCCCGAACTCTGTTTCAGCGGTTACTTCATGCCGTCGCGTGAAACCGCCGCCGAACTCGCCGAACCACATAGCTCCGGCGTCAGTTTCGCCTGGGCCGAAGAGTTGGCGAGCAATGGCAACGGCGCAGTAGTATTCGGCTTTCCCGAACGCGCAAATGGAAATCTGTTCAACTCAGCCGCGGCGGTACTGCCCGATGGCACCACACATCTCTATCGTAAGACCCATCTTTTTAATCTGGAAAAGGAATGGTTCGATCCGGGGGATTCCGGTTTCGGAGTTTTCGAATTCCGCGGCATGCGGATCGGCATGATGATCTGTTTCGACTGGACGTTCCCGGAGGCTGCGCGCACCTTGATGCTTAAAGGGGCCGATATCATCTGTCATCCCTCGAATCTCGTGATGCCGTTTTGCCAGGATGCCATGGTTACCCGCTGCCTGGAGAATCGCGTGTTTGCGATAACCTCCAACCGCACCGGCGCCGACCGGCAGGGGGATCGGGAGTTCTCCTTTACCGGAAAAAGCCAGATAACCGGTTGTCGTGGTGAGGTTTTAGCTCGCGCGGACGGCTTTAGCGACGCCTTGACCTTCGCCAAAATCGACCCGACCGAAGCGCGTGATAAGGCGGTTACCCCTCACAACCTGATCGATTCCGACCGTCGCCCCGAATTCTACGGCTGATTTTCACCTGCTTGCTCTTAGTTCTCGCTAAAGAAGGGGAAATGCATACCGATAACTTTATTGAACAGGTTTCGAAATGGAAGGGCGTGATGGCTCCACGTAAAGCGAAAATATTGGTCGTCGATGACGAACCGGAAATCACTGACATCCTTGAAGCATTCTTGACGAATGCCGGCCATACCGTCGTTGCGGAGAACTCAGCCGTAATGGGATTGGAACGCGCCAAGACCTTCAAGCCTGACATGATCTTCCTCGATATTATGATGCCGCAGATGGACGGCTATGAAATTTGCAATGAATTGAAGAAGGATCCGGCGACTGACAGTATTCCCGTGATCTTTCTGACTGGAAAAGACACCTCCGATGATCAGGGGCGCGGTTTTAAAGCAGGCGGCGACATGTTCATCAAGAAGCCTTTCGTGTGCGAACGTCTGCTCGAAATCGTAAATATTGTGCTCCTAAGTTTTTCGAAAGTGTAGCTCCCGCTACACTTTGGGGTTGCTGGAAGGATAGCTGGTGTGGTGGCAGCTATCCTTTTTTCTTGCCTGGTTGGACGGGTGCTGATTGGTAGGGGCGAGTGGCACTCGCCCACAGAAGGGAGACTACCGGGGTGCCCGCGACCTTGGTCGCGGCATAAAAGACGCCCGATCATTCTGAAATCAGCGACCAAGGTCGCGGCCACGCATAAACAGAGTGTCATCATGAGCATCAACCACCCTAACTCCTAACCCCTCTCAGGTCGCCAAGATCGCCCCCGCAGCACCTCTTGCGAATCTCCGCATTTCCCATTTTTTCTGCAACTTTTTGTGCGGCGCACAATATATTACTAATGAGATGACCAATCATATCAAAACCATCAAACGCTATCCCAACCGGCTCCTTTACGATGCCGATATCCGCCAGTTCGTGACCGGCAACCGCTTGCGCGAGTATGTCAGGCGCGGCATCGATTTCCGCATCGTCGATAACCGTAGCGGCGACGATATGACAGTCAAAGTGCTCGGGCAGGTGCTGCTTGATGACCTGAATGAAAAGAACAACAAGCAATCAGTAATCGAGATAATGCGCGGCTATATCGCGCTCGGAGGAGATTTTAGTATGGATATCCTGAAGAAAACCGTGCTCGCCTCGATCGGGGCATTCGAGATCACCAAGAGCAAGGCGGAAGAAATCGTTGATGCCCTCATCAAACAGGGGGAAGTCGCCAAATCGAAACGCTCAGATGCTATCCTGGAGCTGCTTGAAAAGGCTGAGGGTTCCACCAAAGAGTTCAAGGACAAGATCAGCCGTGACGTCGAGTCAGCCATCGAGAATATGAAGGTCGCCAAGAAGAAGGACCTGCAAGACCTTTCCGACAAAGTCGACCAGCTCGCGGAACAGGTGCGTAAACTGACCGAAAAGCTCGAGTAGGGGAGCGGGAGACCACCGAGCCGGCAAAAAAAAGGCGGGTCGATAAAACCCGCCTCTGAATCAACTTCTTAGGCTGTACCTATGCGTTACAATCCTGCGGCGCCGGACCGCCTCCAAAGATGTAATTAATCAAGTAGACTACATCACCGATAGTGATTGCACCTGAACAATCGAAGTCGCCCACTTCCAGCACCGGCCATGGCTCAGGGCCGCCGCCGAAGATATAGTTCACCAGATAAACCGCATCACCGACTGACACCGAGCCATTCCCGTCGGCATCGCCCGGAATGTAGGCTGGTGCGAAGTAATAGTTCAGCGCTGCCCAGGTGTCAATGATCCCCCAGCCATAGTTATTGTCCGGAGTAGCTGCGTTGCTGGCCGTCTGCATGAGGGCTTCACGTACCTGCATATTGGTCCAGCCGGGATTGGCAGCCCAGACAACGGCCGCGGCACCTGCCGTAATCGGACAGGAGAATGACGTTCCACTGCTCGAGCTGTAGGATAAATCCCCGGCCGAGGAAGCTACCGTCGCCGAGACACCCATTGCGCACACTTCCGGCTTGATGCGACCGTCGAATGTCGGGCCGCGCGACGAGAAACTCGCCAGCGTGCCGGACGAAGTGACCGCGCCCACAGTGATAATCGAGTCAGCGTCAGCGGGTGCGCCAAGACTGGGCGAAGTCGGACCGGCGTTACCGGCGGAATTGCAGATCAGGATGCCGTTTTCAGCAGCCATGTCGGCGGCTACTGTAGTGACGCAAGTGTTGCCATCATAATCTGACGATGTGTACCAATCGGAATAGCTGAGCGACGAGGAAACAATGTCGGCACCGATTGAATCGACGAATTCCAGCGCCGCTACCCAGTTATCTTCTTCTACTTGAGTTTCACTGCGGACATCTTCAGTTTTACAGACGATAAACTCAGCATCGAATGCCGCGCCATAAAGGGTACCGGGACGTTCGCCACCGATGTCTGACCAGGTGGACGTGCCGTGGCTCCAGGCAGAGCTGACATCCTCCGCCTCATTGTCCACGACTGCATCATCGAAGATGAAGTCATACTGCGCAATAAGGCGACCTTCGCTGACGATATTCGCGAACGCCGAGTGTGAAGTGCGGAATCCGGTATCGAATACTGCGATCAGCATGCCCGCACCGGTATACCCGGAATCGTGGCAGATCGGGACATTGATCTGATCGAGCTGAGTAAATGATGCTCCGTATGCCAGCGAGTGTGCTTCTAGAGCACTGCGGTCAACCGGCGGCGGCACAACTTCTGCTTTGCTCAGTTCCGGCTCGACGCGGTGATACCTGGCGATCGGCTCGATTCGCTGTACGAATGGCTGCCCGGCAATCATCTCGAGCTTGTCGATATCAACGGTGACCGCCGCAGCGTTCAACCATTTCGAGTTTCGGCGAATCTCCGCCCCGAATGACGCAAGATGGCTTACGTAGCGGTCGCTGACAGGTAGATCGCGCAGGCGAATCTCGTTAATCCCATGCTTGGCACGACGTGCTAACGCACGCTCGGTAAGCAACTGGTTATGCGCGAGCTTGGCTCGCTGGAAAGAGTCGCCGTCGGTAAACCCCTTGTCGGTGAAAAACACCCAGACATCGGCTTTGCCATCCGTCTGACGCTGCTGCAGGAAATCCACAGCGCCGGCAGTCAGCGGTTCGGCGGCTTTTGGTGTGAAAAATCGCATATCGGGTTGAGAACTGGATGACTTGCCATAGACCACTATGGCACTGACAAGCATCAGACCGGCGAGAAAGACGGCAGAGACTATAGATCGCATGAATGGTACCTCATCGAGCTGTCAGTAGTTGTGGGGAAACTACACTGATTTTGTATCACAGATAGTGAATAGGTTCTTCACAATCAATTTATCGACAACAAGATAATTGTCAACACAGAACCGGCGCGACTCGCGCTGAACGAGGCGCGCAGAATGGCGATGCCCCCGAGCCGACGAGTCGAGAGGCTGTGCATTTGCCGAGCAGTATGGGGTTCTTCCGATACTGTTGGACTCAATCACGCTTCTTTTCCATCCCTCCTTGCGCCGAATGAGCCCGACCCTCCTCCTTAACCGTCGTTCTACCAATGGTTTGTGAATTCGTCCAGCCTCGGCAAGCCGATTGCAAAAGGAAACATGGAATCTTCTGTAACTAGCACGGAGTGAAATTATGAGACGAATATTCAAAAATGACCGCGGCGTGACCATGATGGAAATCATGATCGTCACAGTGGTGGTCGGCCTTCTGGCAGCCCTTGCCGTCCCGAACTTCGACGGCGCGATCAAGAAAATGAAGTTCAACAATTTTGGCAGCAGCATGGTAAGCGCCTTCCGCCAGGCTCGCGCCACTGCCGTTTCCACGCAAAAGCCGTACGGAGTCTACTTCAATACGACCGAGCAGAAGATTATTACCTTCTGCGATATGACTGATATCGGGGCGAATTCCTACTCAGTCGGCGACTCGATCGTCCGCGTCGACACCATCGATGTCAAGCTCGACTATATCGGTACCAGTTTCCCGAATCAGACCGTTGTATTCAACCCCGACGGTACTGCCTCCATGACCGGAGATGTCTTCGTTTATGGATCATCTGGATCGGCGTATCAGAGTTTTTCCGTCTCGATTACCGCCGGATCCGGCCGTGCCAAATTGGAAAAGTACGACAACTAGGGTGCAGTTATTGACCCGGTTGTAGCCAGGATAAAGCTCAGACTGCGATTCGTCTCTTACTAGGCGCCTTTATCAGGCCCGAACTGTGCCACGGGTGGCTGTTCAGTAAGCGAGCAGCCACCCTCCCCCACCAACATTTTTTTTCCCACGCTGACTAATTTTTTCTCAGCAGCCAGACGATAATAAAACAGACGCTAACGACTTAACATGCTTAGGTAACAGGCTTTTGTATCGTGGGGACGCCATAGTCTCCGCCCGGCGCAAAGCGAAATGATTTGTGCACTTAACAGATAAAGGTAACTTATGCTGTTCGGACAAGGTAGTAAGACGACGATCGGCCTCGATATTGGCGCATCATCTATTAAGTGCGTTAAACTCGAACGCCGCAACGATTCCCACGCGCTTCTGGGCATGGAGACACGCGAAATGCCTCCGGAAGCGATAGTCTCGGACGAAATCAAAGACCGGGACACAATCATCTTCAATATCCAGTCAGTGATCGATGCCGTCGATCCACGCGCCCGTGACGTGGTGGTCTCGGTTTCCGGTCATGGTGTGATCACCGACAAATTCACGATCGACAAGAAGTCGGGTCCCGAAGCGGAACAGGCGATTCTGTTCGAAGCGGAACAGCGCGCACCGTACGATCTGGACGATGTCACGATGGATTACCATATCCTCAGCACCGACGACGTCAACAACAAGATGGATGTCCTGCTTGTAGCGGCGAGGAAGGACTTCCTCAATGGTTACCTCGAACTACTCTCAGATGCCAACCTGCGTCCCGCTATCGTCGATACCGATGCCTTTGCCGTCTTGAACGCATACGAGATAAACTACGACATTCACCCCGAGCGCATCACGGCGCTGGTGAATATCGGTTACGACAACACCAACGTTGTCTTCATCAAAGATGGAATCTATCACTCGACTCGCGACGTTGCTGCGGGCGGGCGCATGATTTTCGATACGATTCAAAAAGAATTCCGGCTCAATCAGGAATTGACCATGAAGGCGATCAAGGGTGACATGGAGTCCTCGATCGACCAGGATATGCTCAAGGCGACCATTATTACGTCAGCCGAAGAGCTTATCTCCGGTCTTGAAGTGGCTTTCTCCTACTTCCGCTCGCTGGCCAAGGTCGAGAAAATCGATTGGGTTGTGCTCTCCGGCGGCGGCGCCCTGATGCCGCACTTGCCTGAGTTCATCCAGTCGAAGCTGAACATTCCCATTGAGATCGCAAACCCCCTGCGGAACATCGAATACGATCCGGACCTGTTTACCACCGTGCAACCGGAGCGCATCGCTCCATTGCTGGCGGTACCGATCGGACTGGCAGCAAGGAAGGTTAAGTAGATATGCTGGAAATTAATCTACTCCCGAAGGAATACAAGAGACGCGGCAACGTCCTGAACTTCGATAAGTCGATTCTCTACGTCGGAATCGCCGTTGCCGTCTTTGTGATTTTCCTCGGTGGTGTCACTCTCTACCAGCGTTATCAGATTTCGCACATGGACAAGATGATTGCCAAGGCGCGAATGGAAGAGAACCGGTACAAGAAAGACATCGCCATCATCGATGCACTTACCGAGGTCAAGGAAAAGATCCTCGCCCGCGTCGATGCGATCGAGAAGCTGGATCAGCGCAGAGACTTCTACATCAACCTGCTGGAAGACCTCAATTCGCGCATTCCGGAATTCCTCTGGTTGACGCAATTCGAGGAGATTCCACCTGCGATGGCCTCTGCCGGCGAAGGTGGCGCGCAAGCCCCGGGCCAGGCAAAGAAAACCCCCGGTCAGCCGGGTGCGGGCAATCAGGCAGCCAATGCCGCCAGTAAACAGGCGGGAGCGGCCGGTCCCACCGGAATGGGCAGAGCCGAGTTCAAGGGCTATGCTCACAGTCTCAACGCCATCGGCGGATTCATCATCGGCCTGATGAAGTCAGACT
>JBECKX010000185.1:0-19828 GCA_040235515.1 Candidatus Zixiibacteriota bacterium | reverse complement strand
CTCTCTCGCACTCAGGCAACTCGAACACCCAGAACGGCAGAGAAAAATCCGCCGTACTCTCATCCGAAGCAACAGTCAATATCTGCAGGTCGCGCGGAACCGATGGATCCAATGCCGTCAGCACATTACAATTGCCGCATATCACCACCAATCCGTTGGAATCAGGCAGATCCTCGCCGCAGTCACCGCAGCGGTGCAGACTAAGGCTTAACTCCCCATACTCCTGATCGCTCCCGATCGACGCGGCGTTCTCAATCCAGTCGAGGTCACGAAACTCGCTCTCCACCCGCCCCGTTACGGCATCGAGCAGGTACGCCACACTCCCATCCTCATCAGTGGAAACGCAGACATAGTAGGGCACTTGAACCAGTTCAATTCCATGCCCGAAAAACTTGCTGACGCTCTTGCGGGACCCTAACCCCGCCAGTCTGTTCAAGTTGGCAACCTGCTGCTCGACCTTGGCTACAGCCCCCTCGGAAGTAATCTGTGGCGAAAACAACTCGAACTCGTTGTTGATATTTTCTTCGACCATCGGCCGCAACACCAGGCCGGCCGTTCTGACACCCAGGCTGGCAGGAGCCGTGACTGCGTCCGCGATAGCACAGACACTCGTCGAGTGGGGGACAAGCGAAACTCGCGCGTGCTGCTGCTCAAGCGTACGCTCATCGCGCGCATAACCGTTCTGCTCAACCAGAACCTTCACTTCCTTCTGTTCGCGCAGCTTGAGCAAGAGCCCATCCACGCTCCAGTAGGGGATATATACCCCCTTGATCTCAAGCTCGAATGTGCTGAGCGGTTTGTCGTTCGCCTTCAGGTAGCGGTCCAGATGTGGTCGAACCTCAAACTTCGATATCCGCTCCCGGGCAACATACGCCGGCACGGTCGCAGGCAGCCCTATCCGCAGCAACGACCCGCAGAAATCACAGCGGGTCGTCCCGAACCCATGCTTCAGTTTGACGACACCGCCGCATCCCGGACAACCGGTTTCGACAACATAGCCGCGAGCGTCGCTTCTGTTACCGGACCAGCTAACCATCTACCCGCTTGCCACAGTTGCCGCAGAACTTCGATCCCGGGATCAACTCCTCGCTGCAGTGCGGGCAGGCAGCCTTGACTTCCAGCTTCGTGCCACAATGCATGCAGAACTTGGCCTCGGTCGGCAGGTCCTTGCTGCAGGATGGACAAACATTCTGTTTCTGCATCGGATGACCACAGCGATAGCAAAACCGCGACTGCTCCGGCGTCTCTGTATGACACGACGGACACGGTACCGTCGCGATCGGGGTGTCGGCCAACTCCTGCTGCTCAGGCGCGAACACCCGCGACATCATCGTGGGCATCATCACTCCCACACCTGCCGCCATCCCCAGGCTCTGACCGGTCCCGCCGGCGATCCCGCTCGTGCCCAGTCCGCGCGCCATCTCGAATTTGAGGAATTTGTCTAAGTCGCCGATCGCCTCCATTCCTGAGCGCTGGTCAATCAGCTTCGACACATCATCCGGCGGAGTGATCGACGATATATAGAAATCGGTCAGTTCAAGCCCATACTTGGTGAACTCATCACACACCTTCGCCTTGAACTCACCCGCCAGCTCGTCATACTGACTCGGGATATCCAGGATCGAATCCAGCTTCTCACCCAGCATATCATTCATTCTCGCGATGATCACGTCTCGCAGGTAGCTCTGTATATCCGCAGTGGTGTAGCGAGCCTGACGCCCAACAATCGTGTTCAAGAACAGCATCGGCTGCACGATCTTGAACGTGAATGCCCCATGCCCGCGCAAACGTATCAACCCCAGCTTCGAATCCTGAAACGTCACCGGGTGCCGCGTGCCCCACTTCAGGTCAGTGAAAGTCTTCAGATTGACGAAGTACACCTCTGCCCGAAACGGTGACTTGAACCCGAACGGAAACGCCAGCAATCTCGTCAGAATCGGTAAGTTGAGCGTCGTCAGAGTATGTCGTCCGGTGCTGAACGAGTCGGCGGCATGACCATCGCGGAAAAAGATCGCCATCTGGCTGTCACGTACCACCAGTTGTGCCCCCAGCTTGAAATCGGCCGAGCCCTCCTGCGGGATCCGGTGGATCATCTCATCGCCCGTCGGGTCGAGCCACTCCAGTACTTCAATCGCAATAGACATCGATCCTGGCCCTCTCATTTCAAGGAATTCGTTACAATTCTTCTTTATCTAATAATGTCGTCAGAATCGTCAGGGCGCTTGATCATCGAGCCGGGGTGATAGGTGGTAGAGAACACCGAGTTTCCGGTTGGTTCAAATTGGAAAATTGATACATTGTTCGCAAATCGGGTGCCCTGGAATCCCGTACTACTATAATGCTCGATCGTGAGCTTACCGCAGATCGGCGTCCCTGGAAGGTCCTGCGGACGAAGGAATTGGGAATTTGTGCTTTTTATATCATACTATGATTTCATGATCTCGAATTAGAGAAGGAGAATCCTACAATGCAGATCTCAGAAAACATGGCCAAGAAAATCAATGAGCAGATCGAGGCTGAGTTCTTTTCCTACTGGACTTACCTGGCCATGGCCTATAAACTCCACCACATGGGCTTCAAGGGCTTCGCCGCCTGGTACGAAGCTCAGGCCACCGAAGAAATGACCCACGCCACCAAAATGGCCGGCTATCTCGTCGAGGTTGGCGCCGAAGTCAAGCTCGGTACCCTCAAGGCCCCCAAGTCAGACTATTCTTCAGTGCAGGAGATCGTCAAGACGGCTCTCGACCACGAAAAGATGATCACCGGCCGCATCAACGACCTGATCGACGTCGCTCAGTCGGAGAACGATCGCGCCACCGAGAATTTCCTGATGTGGTACATCGATGAGCAGGTCGAGGAAGAGTCAACCGCGCGCCAGCTCCTCGAAATGGTCGAACTGGCCAAAGAGAAAATCCAGTTGCTGCTCCTCGAGGGTCGTATCTGGCGCCTGCGTGGCGGTGCCGGCGGTGAGAACTGATCTCGCGGCACAACACTGACATTCAGTTTGTTCCGGTAAACAAAACCGGCAGTCAACTCAACTGACTGCCGGTTTTTTACTGCCGTTGACAACTACTGCTGCCAGGGGCTAGCTTGTATCACTGCGATTGCTGCGCGGGCACTCCAACGCGGTCGCTTGCCGCATACTCCGACTGCGGTTTGTAGGCAAAGAAGATCAGTATCACAGCACCGGCCAGTGCGATCGTCACCGCCAGCGTAAGCTGCATATAAGTACTCCAGGCGACGTGATGGACCAGCAAAGACTCCGCCGGGTCGTCGGGGTTAAAATAAACCGGCACCTCTTCACCCACCGGATACTCGGTGATCATCTTCTCAGCCGTGTCGAGCCGCTTGGTGCGGCCGCCAAAGCCCGGGTCATCGAGCCCGCTGATTCCCGAATACTTCACTCCACCCACACTGTAGTCGTATTTTATCTCAGGCCGAAACGCTCGCTCGCCTATCACCTTCGACGATGTCACAATGCCACTGACAAACGGCCAGTTGGTCTTGGCGGTTTCCTCCACCAGGTTCGTCGTCATGAACACGCCCATGATGCCGCCGACCAGAAATAGCACCACACCAATCGTCACCAGTTTACGGCTGGCGACATTCGCCCTCGATTTCAAGGCGGCTGACACGATAATGACGAGCGCCAGCACTACAGCGAATATCAGGTAAAGTATCATCTTCTCATCAATCTCCCTGGTTCGACCGGAACTCCGATCTCAATTGATACGTCCTCCAGCGCGGATTCAGTTGCCGACCACCTACCGGCCGCTCTCCGACGAACTTTGCAAATTGACATTCCGCGGCGATTCGCTATTTTCCGCACCAGACCTGAGCGCCAGTCTCAATACATTCGTCTGATTCAACAGTTCGACGGGAGTTATGTTTCGCAAGATTTTGATCGCCAACCGTGGCGAAATCGCAATTAGAGTAATCCGCGCCTGCCGCCTGATGGGCATCCCGAATGTCGCCGTCTACTCCGATGCCGATAGAGCCGCCCTCCATGTGCGGATGGCCGATCAAGCCTATAATATCGGACCGGCCGCTCCAACGCAAAGCTATCTGGTGATGGACAAAATCATCGAGGTCGCCCACAAAGCTGGTGCCGATGCCATCCATCCCGGCTACGGCTTCCTCGCCGAAAACTGGCAGTTCGCCCGAAAAGTGGAACAGGCCGGCTTGACCTTCATTGGCCCACCCTCCGAATCGATCAGGGTGCTCGGCGATAAACTGGAAGCGCGCAAACTCGCCGTTGCTGCCAGAGTCCCCGTAGTTCCCGGCGGGCCGGTCAACGCCTCGGAGTTGAAGAAGGCGGAAGTGCTCGCCGAGGAATGTGGCTACCCGGTCTTGGTGAAAGCAGTCGCCGGTGGCGGCGGTAAAGGTATGCGTGTCGTCGAATCAGCCGCCGGACTTGAGAAAGCGGTGGCTTCCTCCGGAAACGAAGCCCGCTCTGCCTTCGGTGATGACCGTGTCTTTATCGAAAAATGCATCGTCCGTCCCCGTCATATCGAAATTCAAGTCGCCTGCGACAACTTCGGCAATGCCGTCTACCTCGGTGAGCGGGAGTGTTCGATCCAGCGCCGCCACCAGAAACTGGTGGAGGAAGCCCCCTCCGTCTTTGTCGATCAGGACCTGCGCGCCCGCATGGGCAAGGTCGCTGTCGAAGCGGTCAAAGCCGCAGGCTATGTCAATGTCGGTACCGTCGAGTTCCTTGTCGATGCCAACAAAGACTTCTACTTCCTCGAGGTCAACACCCGTCTGCAAGTGGAGCACCCGGTAACCGAACTGGTGACAGGTATCGATCTTGTGCATGAACAGATCGCCATCGCGGCAGGGGAGCGACTCTCTTTCACTCAGGATGATATCAAAATCCAGGGCCATGCAATCGAGTGTCGCATTTGTGCAGAGGACGCAAGCAACAACTTCATCCCCTCTGCGGGTACGGTCCTCAGCTATGCAGAGCCATCAGGTCCCGGCGTACGCGTCGATTCCGGCATCAAGGAGGGTTCCGAAGTCCCGCCATACTACGATTCACTCGTGGCAAAGCTGATCACTTATGGCGCTGACCGCGGCTCTGCGATCAAGCGCATGAAACAAGCCCTGGCCGAATATCGCGTCGCCGGGTTCGTCACGAATCTGCCTTTCCACAATCTGGTGATGGATACCGACGCCTTCGTCAAGGGCGACCTTTCAACCAGCTTCATTCAGGATAACTACCCCGACGGCGTCATTCATCCGGAGCCGACGCAGGATATGCTCGAAGCCGCAGCGATCGCCGCCGCGCTGGCTGTCTACCGCGAATCGAAACGGATGCGGCAGGTGGGGAAATGTGACAACAAATCAACCGGCCGCTGGAAACAGCAGGGACTTCTCGCCGGCGTCGAAAAGCTGCAAGGGGGAAGTTGGTGAAGTATCTCGTGACGATCGAAGGCAGGGAAGTTGCGGTCGAAATCGCCGACAACGGTGAAGGCTACAACGTCAAGGTCAACGGCAGGTCGGTGGAAGCGGAGGTCGTCGGCAACCCCTCCAGCACCAAAGCCCTCCTCATGCTCGACAATAGATCGTATGATACCGAAGTCTTCTCCAGCAATGGTGACCTCATGGTCTTCCTGCATGGGCTCGAATTCGATTGCAACGTTGAAGATGAGCGGCTGGTCGCCATACGTAAAGTCGCGGGCGCGGCGGCGGGTGGGCACGCCCCGGAACTCAAGGCACCGATGCCCGGTCTGGTTGTAAAACTGCTGAGGCAGGTCGGCGGTCAGGTCAGGAAAGGTGATCCGCTGGTTGTCGTTGAAGCGATGAAGATGGAGAACGAATTGAAGTCGCCCGCCGATGGCACCATCAAGGAAATCAAAGCCGAAACCGGTAAGCCGGTGGACAAGGGCACCGTATTGGTAACCATCAGCCCGCCGGAATAAACCGCAAGCAACGTACCTGAAGTGACTAAGCGCAAAACTACATACACACCGGCTGATCTCGCCGATCTCGATTTTGAAACCCGGATCGGTAACCCCGGCGAATACCCGTTCACACGCGGTGTTTATCCCGAGATGTACACGCAACGATTCTGGACCATGCGCCAGTACGCCGGTTATGCCACCGCAAAGGAATCGAACGAACGCTACAAATACCTGCTCTCGCAGGGGCAGACCGGACTCTCGGTGGCCTTCGACCTGCCTACGCAGATCGGCTACGACTCCGATGACCCTCTCGCCGAGGGAGAAGTCGGCAAGACCGGTGTCGCAATCGATACCCTGGCAGACTTCGAAACGCTCTTCGACGGCATACCGCTGGATCAGGTCTCAACTTCGATGACGATCAACGCCACCGCAGCGATCCTTCTCTCCATGTATGTTGCAGTTGCCCGGAAACAGGGCGTTGCCGATGAGAAAATCCGCGGTACGGTTCAGAACGATATCCTCAAAGAGTTTATCGCGCGCGGGACCTATATCTTTCCACCCAAGCAATCGATGCGCCTGATCACCGACATCTTCGCCTTCGCGAGCAACAATCTGCCAAACTACAATACTATCTCAATTTCCGGTTATCATATCCGCGAGGCAGGCGCCACCGCTATCCAGGAGGTCGCCTTCACACTCGCCAACGCCATTGAGTACGTCACCCACGCACTCAAAGCCGGTTTGCAGGTGGACGACTTCGCTCCGCGGCTCTCATTCTTCTTCTGTTCGCAGCAAGATTTTTTCGAGGAGGTCGCCAAGTTCCGCGCCGCCCGACGCATCTGGGCTCGGATCATGAAGGATCGCTTCGGCGCAAGGGATAAGCGTTCGATGATGCTTCGCTTCCATACCCAGACAGCCGGCGTCTCCCTTATGGCGCAACAACCGGAAGTGAACACCATCCGAACCACCCTGGAGGCCATGTCAGCCGTGCTTGGTGGAACTCAGTCGCTGCACACGAATTCGCACGATGAAGCCCTGGCGCTCCCCACCTCAAAATCAGCGCAACTGGCACTGCGCATCCAGCAGGTGATCGCTCACGAGAGCGGCGTGACCGACACGGTTGACCCTCTTGCCGGCAGCTACTATGTCGAGTCACTGACAGATGAAATCGAGGCGGGAGTCGACGACTACCTCGCCAGGGTCGATAAACGTGGCGGGTCGCTCAAGGCAATCGAGGAAGGATTCTTTCAGTCAGAAATCCAGCGCTCGGCGTATGAGTATCAGCTTCTCGTGGAGTCGCAGGAACGTATCGTCGTCGGCGTAAACAAGTATCGAACCGATGATGCCGACAAAGTGGAAATCCAGAAGATCTCGGAACAATCGCGCAGCGAACAGATTAAAAGAGTCAACGATGTTCGCGCCAATCGAGACAACACAACTGTGGAAAATTCACTCAAACGACTCGCGGATGCGGCGCGCGGCGACCAGAACCTGATACCGCTGATCCTTGAGTGTGTGGAAGCCTATGCCTCCGTCGGCGAAATCTCGAACAAACTCCGCGCCGTCTGGGGAGAATACCGCGAGAATATAGTGGTATAATGGCTCGTTTTTCTGCGTCCAAACAGGCGCGTTGGCTCCCCACATGCGGAACCCGCCTGGGGATTGACTAAGGCCTGGCTGGAATAAGGAACTCAGTGCAAGCGCTCTGGAACCTGACATCAATCGAATTCCCCTCTCGAGAGGGGTAGCTCCGCTCGCGGAGCATCGGAGACGGGCCCCATGCTTCGGCAAGAATTTTCAAAATGACGAAAGGATCTCCCCTGGACAAGAAGAACATCAAACATATCGCAATTGCGGTCCGCGACCTCGAAAAATCCAAATCTCTCTTCTCCCTGATCAGCACCGCCGATGTCTCCGAAACAATTGCGGTCCCGGACCAGAAGGTGATCTGCTGCTTCATTGAAACCCACGGAAGTCGCATCGAACTGATCCAGCCCACAGAGGGTAATGTCGGCGTAACCCGGTTCCTCGAGAAACGGGGGGAGGGCGTTCACCATATCTGCCTTGGTGTCAAAGATATCGAACAAACACTCGATGACCTGCGCGAACGCGGTTTTCGGCTGATCGACGAGAAACCGAGAATCGGCGCCGAAGGCCACAAAATCGCCTTCATCCATCCCCACTCAACTGGCGGCGTCCTGATCGAATTAGAACAAGATTAACCCTCTAAACCTCGTCCGCCTGCCCGAAACACAAAATTAACCCATCGTAGACCTTCAAACTCAACGGTTTACACCCCTTCTTTCCAAAGATACCTATATCTTCGTGGACCCAACATTCCCAATAAATCTGACCTGTTTAATTCGTATTACCTCCAAGATAAGGAAGCACTTACGCTTAGGCTTAAGATTGTCAAAAAGTTGATAGACATTATGCTTGACAATGTGAAAAATCCCACTAACTTTGCGGGATAATTCGAGGAGGTCTTGGGTGTCAAACTTCGAAACATACTTCCCACTCGCATTCCAGATTGGTTTGGCCGTCATTATTGGCGCGTCAATGTTCATCGTCTCCGCTTTGCTCGGCAAACGGAGCCAGAACAAAGCCAAGGGAGAGGCGTATGAGTGCGGAATCGAAGTGCACGACGATACCCGGCATCGCCACCCGGTAAAATTCTACCTTGTTGCGATCCTCTTTATCGTCTTTGACCTCGAAACCGTCTTTCTCTTCCCGTGGGCCGTCTCGTATGACATGCTTGGCATCTTTGGACTGATCGAGATGGTCGTCTTCATTCTCATCCTGTTGGTGGGCTACATCTACATCGTCAAGAAGGGAGCCCTGACGTGGGAATAGAAGAGAAAATTCCTGACGGAATAATCCTGACAACCGCAGAAAAGCTGGTAGGCTGGGGCAGAACCAAGTCGATGTGGCCTTTTGGCTTCGGTTTGGCCTGCTGCGCCATCGAGATGATCTCCAGCTTCGGGCCCAAGTATGACCTGGCGCGCTTCGGTATGGAAGTCATGCGTCCCTCTCCACGTCAGGCTGACCTGATGATCGTGGCGGGCCGCGTCTCCAACAAAATGGCGCCGATCGTCAAGCGGCTCTACGACCAGATGCCCAATCCGAAATGGGTGATCTCAATGGGAGCTTGCGCATCCTGCGGCGGGATTTTTAATAACTATGCCATTCTTCAGGGAGTCGATAAAATCATCCCTGTCGATATTTATGTACCCGGTTGCCCACCGCGCCCGGAGCAGTTGATCGACGGAATTGTGAAGCTGCACGAGCTGGTGAAGAAACAAAAGCTGAAGGATTCAGAGGAGTCGAAGAAGAGCGCCTGAACCGGCGGTTGATTCGAACCTTTCTTACAACGGTAGATAATGCACGCTGCTACGCGGGACAAACTTGTTGCCCGGTTTGGCGATCGCCTTACCGAGGTTACGGACGCATACAACGAATTGGCGGTCAAGGTCGCCAGTAACGATATTGTAGAGATCGTACGCTTCCTGCGTGACGAACCTGAGTTGCGCTATATCCATCTCTCCGATATCACAGCCACCGACTGGCCCGATGACGATCAACGCCACGAGGTCATCTACCACCTCTATTCTTACGAACTCTGTGAATATATCAGATTGAAGGTGCGCGTCGCCGAGGGCGAGGCCGTACCCTCCTTGACCGAACTCTGGGATGCCGCTAACTGGCTCGAGCGGGAAGTCTACGACATGTTCGGAGTGCAGTTCTCCGGTCATCCCGACCTGCGTCGCATCCTGATGTGGGAGGACTTCGAAGGCCACCCGCTGCGAAAAGATTATCCGCTCACCTACGAGCGCCCCCAGTTCAGTTTCAACAAAGATAACCCACCGGAGATCATCAAGTAATGGTTGAAGCCAAGACGATGACAGTCAATGTTGGGCCGCAGCATCCCGCGACCCACGGTGTGTTGCGCGTTGTGCTCGAACTGGATGGCGAGACTGTGGTCAAGTGCGTTCCCGAAATCGGCTATCTCCACACCGGAATCGAAAAGACCGCCGAGGCCAAGCTCTACTATAAAGCTATCCCGATGACTGATCGGATGGACTATCTCGCGCCGATGTCGAACAACTTCGGCTACTGCCTCGGTGTCGAAAAGCTCTTCGGGGTGGAGATTCCGGAGAAAGCGCAATGGGCTCGCGTCCTGTTGGCGGAGGTAACCCGCCTCAACTCCCATCTGGTCTGGCTCGGAACTCACGCACTCGATATCGGTGCGATGAGCATGGTGCTCTACGCCTTCCGCGAACGCGAAGACGTGCTCAAAATCTATGAAGCCGTCTCCGGCCAGCGGATGATGTCCACCTACTTCCGCGTCGGTGGGCTCGCCCAGGACCTTCCCGCCGATTTCGAGCCGCTGGTGCGCACGCTATTGAAGAACATGAAAGTGCGTGTCCAGGAATATGAAGATATCCTGACCAACAACCGCATCTGGCGCAACCGCACCATGAATGTCGGTGTCATCAGCAAGGAAGAGGCGATCAAGTCAGGCATCACCGGACCGCTGCTGCGCGCCTCTGGTGTCAAACATGACCTCCGCAAAGCACGGCCATATTCCAGCTACGACAAATTCGAATTCGAGATACCCACCTCCGATCGCTGCGACTCTTTCGGTCGCTACGAAGTCCGAATGGAGGAAATGCGCCAGTCGCTCAGGATCATCGAGCAGGCAATCGATGGCATGCCGGAAGGCCGCTATCGCTCGCGCGCTCCCGGAATCGTGCTTCCCACCAAGGAAGAATGTCTCTACTCGATGGAAGCGATGATCTACCACTTCAAACTGATCACGCAGGGCTTCAGCCCACCCAAGGGTGAAGTCTATGTTACCATCGAGTCCCCGAAGGGTGAAATCGGATTCTATTTCGTTTCGGATGGCTCGCCCCGACCATATCGGATGCGGGTTCGTCCGCCCAGTTTTGTGAATATCTCGGCTCTCCCGAAGTTTGTGGTCGGAGGGCTGCTTTCAGATGTGATTACCTGCATCGGCTCGATCGATATCGTGCTCGGTGAGGTTGATAGGTGACGCCTGGATGGATGCTTAGATGATTCTATCAGACGAGACAAAGCGAAAAATTTCACAAGCCAAAGAGCGTTATCCTCGGGCTAAGTCGGCGATTCTGCCCGGTCTGCACGCCGCCCATGAGGAGCACGGCTATCTCAATGATGAAATGTACAAGGAGATCGCCGAGGTGCTTGGCGTGAAATTCATCGAAGTAGCCGAAGCGGCATCATTCTATACGCTCTTCCCGAAAGCCAAGCGCGGCAAATACTACATTCAGGTATGCCGCAACATCTCCTGTGCCTTGCTCGGCTCGCACCACCTGACCAGGTATCTCCTTGAGAAAACAGGAACGAAGTTGGGCGAAACATCTGCGGATGGACTCTTCACCGTCGTTGAAGTCGAATGCCTGGGAAGCTGCTGCACGGCCCCGATGATGCAGGTAAATGAAAAGTACTACGAGAACTTGACAATTGAGAAAGTTGACAAGCTGTTAGATGACTGGCGCAACGCAGAATAAATCCAACGCCAGAGAAACGCGCGTGTTGCTCGAGCATGTTGGCGATCCCAACCTGCATAAAATCGAGCACGCGATCGAACTCGGCGCCTACAAAGCCTGGGAGAAGGTGCTCAAAGAGGTCAAACGCGAGGAACTCGTGCAATGGGTCAAAGACTCCGGTCTGCGCGGGCGCGGCGGCGCCGGATTCCCGACTGGTGTCAAGTGGGGATTTGTGCCGGTCAACTCTCCCAAGCCCAAGTATCTTTGCTGCAACGCCGACGAATCTGAGCCGGGGACCTGCAAAGACCGCGTACTGATGGAGAACGATCCACATACAGTCATCGAGGGCTGCATGATTGCGGCCTTCGCCATCGACTGCCACACCGCGTTTTTCTACGTCCGCGGCGAATACGACCTCAGCATGCGGCGGATCAAGAAGGCGATCGAGGAGGCGTACGAGAAGGGCTTCCTCGGCAAGAATATCATGGGGACCGGGTATGATTTGGATTTGGTGCTTCATCGTGGCGGTGGTGCTTATATCTGTGGTGAAGAAACGGCGCTCCTTAGCTCACTCGAAGGAGAAAAAGGACTCTCGCGCCTGAAACCGCCATTCCCGGCGATCGAGGGACTCTACGCCTGCCCGACCGTCGTGAACAACGTCGAAACCGTCTCGAACCTGCCACGCATCGTGCTCAAAGGTGCCGCCTGGTACGCCGGTATGGGTACCGAGAAATCAAAAGGCACGCGCCTCTTCTCGGTGTCGGGTCATGTCAAGAAACCGGGGAACTACGAAATCGAACTCGGAATGACGCTGCGCGACCTGGTCTATGGCCTCGCCGGCGGCATCCTCGATGACAAACCCCTCAAGTGCATCATCCCCGGCGGTTCATCCACACCGGTCCTGATGCCCGACCAGCTCGACACTCCGCTCGACTTCGAATCGGTAGCCGCTGCCGGCTCGATGCTCGGCTCCGGAGGCGTCATCGTCATGCAGGAGGATACCTGCATCGTCTGGGTGGCCGAAATCCTCGCTCACTTCTACATGCACGAGTCGTGCGGGAAGTGCACGCCCTGCCGTCAGGGAACCGGCTGGCTCTACGAGATCCTGCATCGCATCGAAAATGGCCAGGGGAAAATGGAGGACCTCGACACCCTCCTTGACCTTGCAGACAATATTGAAGGCAATACTATCTGTGCTCTCGGTGACGCCGCTGCTGTACCGGTGATCTCGACGCTGAAGCATTTTAAGGATGAGTACATTTATCATATTGAACACAAGAAGTGTAAACATAACAACGATTTCAGGCTGTTGCCCAAATGACCGACTTCACGATAACAGTTAATGATCAGACCGTTCCGGTCAACAAGGGCCAAACCGTGCTGCAGGCCGCCCTGAACGCGGGGATCGATATTCCTGTCTTCTGCTGGCATCCGCAAATGGATCCGGTCGGCGCCTGTCGCATCTGCCTCGTTGAAATCGAGAAATTCCCGAAACTGCAGGTCGCGTGCGCGACAGTGGCGCAGGAGGGAATGGTCGTCCATACCGAATCGCCCAAAGTGGTCAAGGCGCGTCGTGGTGTGCTGGAGTTCATCCTCGCCCACCACCCGCTCGATTGTCCCACCTGCGATAAGGGTGGCGAATGTGATCTGCAGAACATCACTTTCAAGTATGGGCTCGACTACAGCCGCCTGAAAGAGCCGAAACATCGCTACATCGTCGACGAGGAGTCAACCTTCGACGATCTGCGCATCGGACCAGAAGTGATCCGCAACCAGAACCGCTGCATCCACTGCTACCGCTGCACGCGTATCGTGGATGAAGTCGCGTTCGAGGATGACCTCGGCGCCTACCAGCGCGGCAATCACACCGAAATCCTGCCGCCCCCCGGTAAAGAGATTCGCAACCTCTATTCCGGCAACGTCGTCGAGTACTGTCCGGTCGGTGCGCTCACCAATACCGACTGGCGCTATAAAGTGCGTGTCTGGCTGACCGAGCAAACCCCGGTCGTCTGCACCCTCTGTCCCGACGGCTGCAACATGACACTCTGGACCTATCACGATAAACTCTACCGTGCGACCGCGCGCCCCAACGATGCAATCGACAAAGGCTTCCTTTGCGACATCGGTCGCTACGGTTACCAATACATGACGAGCAGCGATCGCCTCAAAAAGCCGATGGTGCGCAAAGAGGGCGAACTCGTCGAGACCAGTTGGGGCGAGGCGTTGGAATACATCAAGACCCACACCGATGATCTCAAGAAAAAGCTCTCCGGTAGTGGGTTCTTCGGATTCATCGGTGCAGGCGCTTACAACGAAGAGATTTATTCCTTCCAGCGCTTCCTGCGCCGTGTCATCGGCACCAACAACATCGATTACCGCCTCAACCGCAAACGGCATCTCGACTACGACAAAGAGATAACCGATCGCAAGCTTGGTCCTGACTCAGCCACTTACGACGACATCGAGACGGCCGACACCATCGTTGTCTTCGGATCAGACCTGCATTCCGAAAACCCGATCACGGCCTTGCGGGTCAAGCGCGCCATCCGCTACAACGGAGCAAAGCTGATTATCATCAACCCGGTCCCGACCCACCTGGCTGTTCGCACCGACGCAATCGAAGCGATTCATAAGCCCGGCACGGGCGGCGTTGCTCTGACCGCGATCACCGCAGCCGTTCTTGACAGAATCAAAGGCGATCCCTCATCTCACGGTCTGGCGGCCGGCGATATAGCGGACTTCAATTCCAAACACAGCGACTATTCAGGTGACAAAGCTGCACAGCTCACCGGGATCGACACCACCACTATCGACAAGATCGCTGATATCGTTTCGAAATCGGAATCAGCCGTCATCCTCACCGGTGCATTCTTTGGTCGCGATCCCTGGCGGGATTCACTGCTGGTTGCCGCGACTAATCTCCGCAAAGCATTCAAACGTTGCCTGCTGGTGACCATGCCGGATGAGAGTAACGTGTTTGGAGCCGAGTGGCTCGGCGCTCTCCCGAACCGACTGCCCGGACAGATCGGGTTTGAGGGTAAAGGGAGATTTGAAGATGCCTGGCGTGGACCGCTCACCGATATGGTCGGGAAGGACACTATCGGAATTCTTGAAGCGATCAACGAGGATGAGATCGAATGCGGCTTTGTCCTGCAATCCGATCCGGTGCGCAAATTCCCCGATGGCGGTTATGCCCGCTCGGTGATGGAGAAACTGAAACTCCTCGTGGTGATCGACAGCTTCATGACCGATACCGCTCGCATCGCGGATGTCATCCTGCCGCTGGCGCCTTTCGCTGAGAGCGAAGGTACCCGCACCAACTGGGAAGGCCGCATCCAGTATTCCGCGCGCGCGCTCAAACCGCTGGCCGAATCGAAGCCCGCGTGCGAGATCATCGAATTGCTATCAGATAAGTTGGGGACAGCTTTCCAGCAAATGTCGCCCCTCGATGTCTACAGCGAGATGATCGGATTTCTTCCCGTCGACGCACCCTCGAACTTCGAGCGGTTACCGCAGGCTGGAGTGCAGATCAAAGCGAATCCTGAGCAACCGATCGGCGGGTTCAGCACCTTCCAGTTTAATCCTGTTGACTCAAACGAGGAATTTCCGTTCCATCTTGTCACTGTGAATGCGGATCACCATAGAGGGACTCTAACCAAGCGCTCCGAATCTCTGATGAACTTCTGCAGCGAACCCTACATCGGACTGAACCAGGACGATGCTGATAAGCTGAAGCTCTCTGAGGGAGACCTGGTCAAAGTCGAATCGAAATTCGGCAAGGTTGTCGGCAAAACCAGACGGCTCGAAGACCTGCCGCAGGGAAGAGTCGTTATACCCGACAATTTCTCCGAACTGGCAGCCAACCTCCTGATGGGTCGCAAGGAACGTTACGACCGCGTCAAGCTGAGCAAGATGTAGGCAGGGCGCAGGGAAGCGAGAGTAGTAAAGCAAAGCCATGATCGAGTTTATTATCATAACCGCAATCAAGTGTCTGCTCGTGGTTACGGTGCTGCTGACCGGCTGCGCCTGGATGACCTACCTCGAGAGAAGGTTCGTCGCGGCGATGCAGTCTCGTATCGGCCCCAATACCGCCGGCTACAGAGGCTTGCTTACCCCGATCGCGGATATGATCAAGCTGCTCTTCAAGGAAGATGTCATCCCGAACGCGGCGCACCGCTCACTCTATCTGTTGGCTCCGTTGCTGGCTTTCATTCCGGCGATGCTGCCGATCTCGGTGATCCCGTTCGGCGATAAGATCAATCTCTTCGGCAGAGAAATCGATCTCGTCATCTCCAACTTCAACCTTGGAATACTCTTCGTCCTGGCGGTGACCTCACTCGGCATCTATGGAATCATCATGGCGGGTTGGGCCTCCAACAGCAAATACTCGATGATGGGTGGATTGCGTTCCTCGGCGCAGATGATCTCCTATGAAATTGCCCTCGGGATGTCATTCATCGGAGTCATCATGATCGCCGGATCGCTCAACCTGGTCGAAATCGTTGCCCAGCAAGCCTCGATCCTCGACTGGTATATCTTCCGCCAGCCGGTCTCGTTCTTGATCTTCATCGTTGCCGCCTTCGCGGAAACCAACCGCGCACCATTCGACCTGCCGGAAGCGGAGTCTGAACTGGTCGCGGGTTACCATACCGAATACTCCGCGATGCGTTTCGGTCTCTTCTTCGTCGGTGAGTACGCCGCGATGATTACCGTCTCGGCAATGGCAACCACGATATACTTCGGCGGCTGGAATGGTCCACTGCTGCCACCGGTGGTGTGGTTCGTCATCAAGACGTTCCTGTTCCTTTTCCTTTATATCTGGGCACGTGCCAGTCTGCCGCGTCTGCGCTACGATCAATTGATGAAATTCGGGTGGTATATTCTGCTGCCGCTGGCACTGGCTAACATCCTTGTCACCGCGCTTATCATGAAGCTTTAGGAGATACAATTGTTTAGAGCACTGTATGAAGTTTTCATAGCGATCCCGATAGGGATGTTCACCGTGTTGAAGCAGATGTTTCGCAAACCGGTGACTGTAAACTACCCGTTCGAGAAACCACCGATGATGCCGCGCTATCGTGGACTCCATTTCCTCGAGCGCTACGATGATGACGGCAGTGAGCGCTGCGTCTGTTGCGGCCTCTGTGCCGCCGCCTGTCCCGCGGATGCTATCTATATGGAACCGGCCGAAACGGAACATGGCGAACGCTACGCGAAAGTCTACGAAATCAATGAACTGCGCTGCATCTTCTGCGGATTCTGCGAGGAAGCCTGCCCCGAAGAGGCAATCTTCCTCGGCAAAGAGTACGAGTTCGCCGCCGATCATCGCGACAAATTTATCTATACGAAAGAAGATATGCTGGTGAAGTGGCCTCGTGAGAAGCCGTCACCGGTCAACTTCCTGCGCCCGAAACGTCGTGTCGCCTGGCAGGATAAGAAACAGGCCGGCACCGATGAAGAAATCGCAGAGAGAGCGAAGACCTACAAGAGCTAGGGTACCGAGAACAGTGGATACTCGATTAGGCAAGACAGGCAAACGATGAACACATTCATTTTCTTTGCAGCAGCAGCGATTGCAATCTCCGCGTCGATCCTCGTGATTACCCAGCGTAATCCGATCGCCTCGGTGATGTATCTCGTGACCTCGTTCGTCGCTCAGGTAGTCCTCTTCATCAAACTCAGCGCCGCTTTCCTCGCGATGCTGCAAATCATCGTCTACGCCGGCGCCATCCTCGTGCTCTTCCTCTTCGTGATCATGCTCCTGAACCTCAGGCGCGAGGATTTCGGCAGAGATATCAAGCTGCGTTACAAACCTGTTGCCGTGGCGTTCGCTATCGTCATGCTGCTGCAGGTGATCGTAATCGTCGACAGCTCGGAGATCGTCAAGCAGGCCGGGGCGTCCTTGCCGGCGGACTTCGGTTCGGTCAAAGCTGTGGGCATCGAACTGTTTACCAATTACCTCTATCCGTTCGAGTTGACTTCAGTGCTGCTGATCGTAGCCGTACTGGGCGCCGTCGTGATGGCAAAGCGAAGCTTGTAGGTGGAGGCCTTAGTGCAATGATCGAAAATGGAATGATACCGATAGAGTGGTTCCTGATCGTCTCCGGAGTGATCTTCTGCATCGGCATGGTGGGCGTGATCATCGCCCGCAACGTCATGATTATCTTCATGTCGATCGAGCTGATGCTCAATGCCGCCAATCTCGCAATCGTCGCCTTCTCCCGCGATCTGGGAGTGCTCGGCGGTCACGTCATGGTCTTTGTCGTCATGACCGTCGCCGCTGCCGAGGCCGCCGTCGGGTTGGCGATCATCCTGGCGCTCTTCCGTAACCGTGACTCCGAATCCGCCAATATCGATGAGGTTAACCTGCTCAAGTGGTAGGGAAGATATACTAGATGGAATTGATTGTTCTCATACCGCTGCTGCCACTCCTCGGCTCGCTGATTAATGGCGTCGTCGGCATGCGGCTGCCGAAAAACGTAGTCTCGGCAATCGCCTGTGGCTCAGTCGGTCTCTCGCTCTTGATCACGATCTATGCGGTCATCCAGTTGATCGCGCTGCCCGAAACCAGCCGCGTCTATGAGCTGTCGCTCTTCAGCTGGATTCCGGTCGGATCATTCAACGTCGATGTCGGCTTCCTGCTCGATCCGCTCTCGGCTATCATGCTGCTGGTTGTCACCGGCGTCGGTTTCCTGATCCATATCTATTCGATCGGCTATATGAGCCACGATGCCGGCTTCTCCAGGTTCTTCACCTATCTGAACCTCTTCGCCGGCTCGATGCTGATTCTTGTGCTCGCCAATAATTTCCTCCTGATGTATGTAGGCTGGGAGGGCGTCGGGCTCTGTTCCTACCTCCTGATCGGCTTCTGGCACGAACGCAAATCAGCCTCCGACGCAGGTAAGAAGGCTTTCATCGTCAATCGAATCGGCGACTTCGGCTTCTCGCTTGGTATCATGCTCGTGTTCTGGCACCTCGGCACGGTGAACTTCCTTGAGGTCTCGAACCTCGCACCCGAAATCCTCACCTACGGCGGCGGTGTCGTCACGGCTGCAACGCTCCTGCTCTTCCTTGGCGCCACCGGAAAATCTGCGCAGGTCCCCCTCTATGTCTGGTTGCCCGATGCGATGGAAGGCCCGACTCCGGTGTCAGCACTCATCCACGCCGCCACGATGGTCACCGCGGGTGTCTACATGGTCGCGCGCACCAATACTCTGTTTATGATGGCCCCGACAAGCCTCCTGGTGGTGGCGCTGATCGGCATCATCACCGCCACCTTTGCAGCCACGATCGGTCTCTTCCAGAATGATATCAAACGCGTGCTGGCCTATTCGACGGTCAGCCAGCTCGGATATATGTTCCTCGCCTGCGGCGTGGCAGCCTTCGGAGCAGGTATCTTCCACGTCATGACGCACGCCTTCTTCAAGGCGCTCCTCTTCCTCGGCGCGGGATCGGTGATCCACGCCATGCACGAGGAGCAGGATATGCGAAAGATGGGTGGACTCAAAAACAAGCTGCCTGTCACTTTCTGGACCATGATGATCGCCACGCTCGCGATCTCCGGGCTCCCCCCGCTATCAGGATTCGTCTCAAAGGACGAGATCCTCTGGAGTTCTTTCTCCTCACCTGTGGGTGGCACCCTGTTCTGGGTCATCGGTGTGATCACCGCCGGACTGACGGCATTCTATATGTTCCGCCTGATCTTCATGACCTTCTTCGGCAACCCGCGCTACGACCAGGAAACGGCAAAGAAAATTCACGAATCACCCAAGGTGATGACTTACCCGCTCATCGCGCTGGCAATCCTTTCGGTCGTCGGCGGATTCGTCGGCTGGCCGGAAGCACTCCTCGGAGGCGCCTGGTTCGAGCATTTCCTCCATCCGGTCTTCGAAGAAGGAATCGCCGCCGCGCAGTTCGGGGAAGCACATCACTACTCGCACTCCGTCGAATATGTTCTGATGCTCGCGAGCATCGCCGTCGTGGTGCTGATGATCCTCACCGCCCGACGCTTCTACCTGAATAAGGATGATACCTATGCGATGGAACAGAAGCTCGGCGGCTTCCACAAGCTCCTCTATAACAAGTATTGGGTCGATGAACTCTACGATAAGGCGATAGTACAACCGATCATCAGCCTCTCAGTCTTCCTCTGGCAGTTCTTCGATGTCAAAGTTGTGGATGGTATCGTGAACGGTTCCGCCTGGATGGTCGGCGCGCTCGCTTCCGGAGTCAGGCGCGTCCAGACAGGTATCATTCGTAGCTACGCCTTCGTCTTCCTCGTCGGCGCAGTCTTCGTCATTGGCTATTTAATCTTGAATAGATAAGAGAACGGAAAACAGTGGACCAGACGATTCTGACGATAGTAACCTTCCTGCCGACCCTCGGCGCACTCCTGTT
>JBECKX010000126.1:0-4623 GCA_040235515.1 Candidatus Zixiibacteriota bacterium | reverse complement strand
TATCAGCGGTGCGTTGTTTGCGAAGGTCACCTGGGGGGTCTACTGGAACTGGAGTGAGCCCCGGATGTTGTCGATATTCTTATTATTGATGATTTACGGCGCCTACCTCGCTCTCCGGGCCGCGATTCCGAACCCGGAGCGACGCGCCAGCTTAGGGGCGGTTTACTCCATATTCGCATTTCCGACGGTGCCATTCTTCATATTCATTATGCCCCGGATGATGCCGTCGCTTCACCCGTCCGATTCGGTAGTTGACCAGAATCTGAAATTCACGATGGGCGGCGACGTATTGCCGATATTTTTGATATCATTAGTCTGTTTTACCATTATATTTTTCTGGATGTATTTTCTCGGTGTTAGGCTGCACCGCCTAAAAATCGAGCAGGCGGAGACGTAGAACTATGGAAACTTCGAATTATACTGTTTTGTTCGCTAACCTGATTATCTGGGCGGGAATCTTTCTTTTTCTCTTCCGTTTGGATAAGAAGATAAAAGACCTGGAGAAGATGAAATGAAGATCAAGATAATCCTCGCTGCCGTGATTGTTCTGGCGGTCGGAGCCTGGGCTTTCTCATCCTTCACCGACTCCATGACATCCTATGTTTCTCTGGCGGAGGCCCAGAAGCGTGGCGCCAAGGTACAGGTGATGGGTGAAATTGACCATGACAAGGTAAGCTACGATGTTGATTCTCAGATACTGGTGTTTCCAATAACCGACGATGAGGGAACGCAGGTCAATGTGAAGTTTTCAGGCACGATGCCGGGAAACTTCTCGCAGGCTACTCATGCTGTCTGCGTAGGCAAATATGAACAGGGTGAATTCGTCGCCGATCAGCTTTTGATCAAGTGCCCCTCGAAATACCAGGGAGAGGAGATTTAGCCGTGCCGATTGGAAATTCGCTTCTCGCAATTGCGACTGTTACGGCTCTTGTTTCGACAATAGGGTATGGGATGACCCTGTTCAATCGTGACTCATGGGTTGGACTGGCGCGAAAATCATACTACATCTTTGCCACCGCGACGATTCTCATGAGTGCATATCTGCTTATGCAGATTTTGAATCACAACTTCGCGCTGCAATATGTCTACGAATATTCTTCCAGGGACCTCGGACTTGGATTCCTGATCTCGACATTCTGGGCGGGACAGGTAGGGTCCTTCACTCTCTGGTTGCTGTTCATTGCGGTGATCGGTGTCTTCCTGATCCGCAAGGTGACCGAGAATCACTCGGCGGTAATGTTCTTCTACATGCTGGTGATTTGTTTCTTCGTGACGCTTCTGGTAGTGCGGTCGCCATTCCTGACCTGGCCTGCAGAAACGCTGGCGCGACTTCCCGGTGGCATGCCGCCGGATGGTCAGGGTTTGAATCCGCTGTTGCAGAATTACTGGATGGTGATCCACCCGCCGATCGTGTTCATCGGGTTCTCGCTGTTGGCCGTGCCGTTCGCGTACGCGCTCGGGGCGCTGGCCAAGAACAACTACACCGACTGGGTGAAGAATTCCTTCCCCTGGACAGCGCTTGGTTCGTTCTTCCTCGGAACCGGAATTTTCCTCGGCGGCTACTGGGCCTACGAGACGCTCGGATGGGGCGGTTACTGGGCCTGGGACCCGGTGGAGAATACTTCGCTGATTCCGTGGTTGCTTAACCTTGCTCTGATGCATGGTCTGTTGATCGAACGCAATAAAGGCGCCTTTAGACGCTCCAACCTGCTGCTGGCAATCTTCGCCTTCCTGCTGGTGGTGTACGGTACATTCCTGACGCGGTCAGGTGTGCTCGCTGATTTCTCGGTGCATTCGTTCACCGATCTCGGAATGTCGGGTTACCTGATATTCTTCATGGGCTTCTTCCTGTTGTTAGGGACCGGCCTGTTGATTTACCGCGCTCGCACGGCAAAGACCGGTGCCGGTATCAAGGATCCTTACTCGGTCGATTTCGCGATCGGCGTCGGGATTTTCTTCCTCGGTTTGCTTTCGGTTCTCACTCTGGTGGGGACCTCCGCTCCGTTGATCACAAGAGTGTTCGGCGAGCCGGCGAACGTCTCGATGGACTTCTATAATGCAACAGCGCTCCCGATGGCGGTAGTGCTGGCCCTTCTGGCAGGTATATCACCATTCCTGGTGAGCAAAGATAAGACGCTCTCGACCCTGACGAAGCGACTCAGCCCCTCATTCGTGCTGGCGGCTGCAGCGACGGTCGTGTCGTTCTTCCTTGGAGTCACGCAGTTCATGTATCTCCTGATGATTTTCATGGCGGTCTTTGCGCTGTTCGGCAACCTCTCGGTCATCTTCCTGCAGCCGGGCAAAGTTGGACTGCGCGTCGGCGGATTCGTGACTCACATGGGCTTCGGCGTAATGATGGTCGGTATCGTGGTTTCATCTGCATTTTCGCAGACGGAGAAGGTCAACCTCTATTCCGGGCAGGAGCCCTCGCAATCATTTGAGTACAAGATTGCCTACAAGGGGATGGAGGGGGACATCATGACAAAAGATAATGCCGTTCACCTGGTGGTGCAGGATGGTCATAGCCAGTTCAGAGCTGACCCGAAGATGTTCATCGCCAAGGAGAATCAGGGAATGATGCGGAAGCCGTTCATCCGTAAGTATTTCCTTTACGATCTTTATCTCTCGCCACAGAACCAGCAGACGATTGGTGATGGCGACAAGATGAAGCTGGCACGCGGTGAAGAGAAGAAGGTCGGCGATTACGATATCAAATTCTCCAACTTTGAGATGGGCAACCATGCCGAAGAGGGCACGATGCAGGTCGGGGCGGTACTCGAAGTAAGCCGGGACGGCGAAACTCATGAGATCATCCCTTACCTGGCGTTCACGCCGACCGGCAAGCAGTTCCTTGAGGCAGAGATGCCTGACGGCAATGGTAGAATCATACTCAAGGATGTTCAGGCTGAATCAGGATCGGTCATGCTACAGCTCTCCGGCGTGCCGGGCACGGATGTGCTTGATCTGCTGGTTCTCGAAGTCTCCAAGAAGCCGTTGATCAATCTCGTGTGGCTTGGAGTGCTGATGATTTGCGGTGGCACCTTCGTCTCGTTTGTGCGCAGACGCAGGCTTCAGTTCGCACAGGTTCACCGTTAGGGCAGAAGCAAAGGCTGTTAGAACAGCTTGTAATTACGGTATCAGAAGGCCGAGGTGATGCAGATCGCTTCGGCCTTTTTGTTGCTCATTTATACTCAGCGGTTCGACTGCAAGCGGGAATTCGGCGTGAACATTCACGAAAATTGCGATTAAATCGATAATCTGAGGAATAGTGATTGCCGATTCGAGAATCGATGCAGATTTTCCACCTCCCGATGAAAGCTCTTGTTTGGGTGATAAAAACCTGTTATTTCAGCAATGTCTGTGCCCTCAGACGCATGACCGGCCGATTTTAGCGGGGAAAACACCTGGTTCGGAACAAATATAGTCAGACTTAGTTAAAGAATTCAGAGAACACTGATATATAGTTTGGAAGGAGAAGACTTATGTCGAACGCAACCGCTGTTTCTGATTCCACCTTCGAACAGGAAGTGGTCCAGAGCGACGTACCGGTGATTGTAGATTTCTGGGCCGAGTGGTGCGGACCATGCCGAATGATCGCACCTATTCTGGACGAGCTTGCCGCAGAGTATTCGGACAAGCTGAAAGTTGTGAAGGTGGATGTTGACTCGAACAGCAAGACCGCTTCGCAATTCAGCGTCATGTCAATACCGACCCTGCTTTTCTTCAAGAATGGCAAGGTCCAGGATCAGGTTGTCGGCGCTATGCCGAAGAAGCAGCTCCAGGAGAAAGTCGAGAAGTTCCTGGGATGAGTGCGGCAGCCTACCAGAATCCACCCCAGGAGGAGATTTTCGACCTCCTGCGTAACGCGAAGCGGATCGCCGTTGTCGGGATGTCATCCAAACCGGAGCGCGCGTCCTACGGTGTCTCGAAACTGCTGATTGAGCGAGGCTACGAGGTGATTCCGGTAAACCCGACTGAGAGCGAAATCCTTGGCCAGAAGTCGTATGGCTCTCTGGGGGAGATTGAAGGCAAGATCGACATCGTGGATGTGTTCCGGCGTTCAGATGCGACTGATCCGATCATCGACGAAGCGATCGAGATCGGAGCTGGAGCGATCTGGCTGCAGGAGGGTGTCGTTAACGACGCGGGGGCTGATCGTGCGAGAGCGAAGGGTTTGAAATTCGTTCAGGATCGCTGCGTGGCCAAAGAGCTGCGCAAGATGTGATAAATTAGAGATGATTTCCGGCGACGGTCCGAAATGGCCGTCGCCTCTTAATTTGGCGCTCGGTTTTTTTCCTCAAATTGCACTTTTCCATGCTGCTGACGCACCAAATACCCGCGTCAGCCGTATACGATACTTGCCAAAGCTGCTCGGGACGTGTATAATCAGTACGGTCTTTAACCGATAACATTTACTATGCGTATCTTCCGCAATAATCCATATCAAACGAGATCATTTGGCTTCGGGCAAGGTTTGACTCCGGGGATCAAGTACCTGCTCATTGCCAATGCATTGGTCTACATCATACAGCTTTCGGGTCCGGGGGACTGGATGGTGCGGACATTCGGGCTGGTCCCCAATTCGATCCTGAATACTCTGTCGGTGTGGCAGTTGGCCACCTA
>JBECKX010000100.1:0-12154 GCA_040235515.1 Candidatus Zixiibacteriota bacterium | reverse complement strand
AGCGAAGTCCACCCAGGAGTCGTCTACGGCCGGTCCCGCTACAAGTCGTACCGAAAGCGCGGGGGGCAGCGAAAACACTGATGGCAAGACAATGCGCATGAACAGCGATTCTTATGAAACGACACGTCCCGAGAACACACCCCCGATTCGCGAGTCGAAAGTCGAAATGGCTCGCCGCAGGGTGGAAGCCGGCGCCTACGACTCGCCGGAAGTTCGCGACGCTATCGTTGAAAAGCTGGTGGATGCACTAACCGGGTAAAACACTAGGTTTCTACAAGAGATGCTAACAGAACAGAGTAACGCTTCCCTGGATAAACTCCGTGGGAGACTCAGCGGCATCAGCAACCTGCCGACGCCGCCACTGGTCTTCAACCAGATCACGAAGATCATCAACAACCCGAATACCTCCGTCAACGAGCTGGCTGACATCATGTCGGAAGACGCCGCCATGAGCGCGAAAGTCCTGCGACTCTCCAATTCAGCCTTCTACGGCGCCCGTTCCGAAATTACCGGAATTCGCCAGGCAGTGCTCGTTCTGGGGCTCGAAGCAATCAAGTCATTGGTGCTCTCTTCGAGCGTTATCGACATGTTCAAGCCCCATAAGATGGACGCCGAGTACCAGGAGAATTTCTGGCGTCACTCGCTCGCCACCGCCCTGGCCAGTCGTATCATCGTGCGCTTCCATCGCATGGCACGCGGACTCGACAGCGAGGTGGCGTTCTCCGCCGGACTGCTCCACGATATCGGCAAGTTGATTATCTGCTGCTTCTTCAAAGATGAACACGGTGAAATCGAAGAATTCAAGTTTGAGAATAACATGTCAGACTATCAGGCTGAAACCGCCGCTGCCGGCTTCTCTCATTGCCTGGTAGGTCGTGTCCTGGCTGAGAACTGGAAGCTGCCGCATATCATTCGCGACGCCATCGAACATCACCATTTCCCCGACAAGGTCGCAAAGGATGGTGAGAACTACGCGGTGGTTGTCCACATCGCCAACTTCCTCGCCAAGAAGGCGTTCGACCGCAAACTGCGCGACTTCGATAACTGGGAACACCTCCAGCCGGAGATTGTCGAGGATTACGGCCTGACTGAAGAAGTGATCGAGGCGTTTTGCCAGCAACTGCTCGAAGACTACGCCAAGAGCAGCACTTTCATGCAGATGGTCACCGGCGATAACTGATCCCGTAACTCCATTCCATCCCTGATCAGCGTCCGTGATTCTTGATCCGGATGCTATCGCTTTTATCTTTACTTACAACTCCGCTCAACATATCCTGCCCCCGATTGTGACGGTCATGATGACCGTGAAACGAAATCCATTCGCCGGAGAACAGCAGGGCAACTATGGCAGTGAAATCGGTTCCATTTTACCGGCTTGAACTCACCCAGGCCGAAATCGATCGCGTCAATCGAACCCTCAAGAGCGGTTGGCTGACTTCAGGAAAAGAAGGCCAGCAATTCGAGCAGGAGTTCTGCGAGTATGTCGGCGCCAAACACGCCATCGCCGTGAACTCATGCACCGCCGCCTTGCATCTCGCACTCATCGCAGCCGGCTGCGGACCTGGAGACGAAGTAATCACGTCGCCCTATACTTTCGTGGCGACCACCGAAACGATTATCCAGACCGGCGCCAGGGTGGTCTTCGTCGATACCGAAACCCAGACCCAGAACATCGACCTCGATCTGGCAGAAAGGGCGATCACCAAAAAGACCCGAGCGATCATCCCCGTGTCTGTCGCGGGCCTGCCGGTCGACCTGAATCGCCTCGAACGGATTCGCAGACAGCGTAAGATCACTATCATCCACGATGCCGCGCATGCGCTCGGATCGGCTTTCGGCAAGCGCATGGTCGGCTCAATGCCCGACTTCAACTGCTTCTCTTTCTATTCGACCAAAAATCTGACGACCGGAGAAGGGGGCATGATCACGACCAACTCAAAGAAGCACGCCGATAAGCTGCGCGTGCTGGCGCTGCATGGTATGTCGAAAGGTGCCTGGAACCGCTATTCGGGGCAGGGGAGCTGGCACTACCAGATCGCCGATCTTGGTTACAAATACAATATGCCCGACATTCTCGCGTCGTTGGGTCTGATGCAGCTACGCCGCTTCAAAGAAATCCAGGCCGATCGCCGCCGCGCTGCGGAACTCTATCAGCACTATCTTTCTGACATCTCCGAACTTGAGCTGCCATTCCAGCCGGACGGCACCACCCATGCCTGGCACCTCTATATCGTCAAACTCCGCAAAGCTTCCGAGCGGCAACGCAACCAGGTGATCGAACAATTGCGGACCGCCGGTGTCGGCACCTCGGTTCACTTTATCCCCCTCTACCTGCAACCGTATTACAGGAAACACTACAACTACACCAGAGCTGATCTCCCCAACAGCTTCGACCACTACCAGCGCGCTATTACTCTACCGCTCTTCGTCGGACTGCGTGAGGAGGAAATCAAGTACGTCGCCGCAACCTTTAAGAAGATCTTTGCGCGTTCCAAATAGTCCTTGCCACAAACGACTCTTTAGAGAATCCTTGCGTTTGCAATGACGCGCATATTCGACATACTCTTCTCGCTGGCAATCCTGATCATCACGCTGCCACTCTCATTGCTGATTGTGATCGCGTTGCTGCTTTTTTCTCCCGGCAATCCATTCTTCAGCCATGAGCGCGTGGGGCTGGATCAGCGCACCTTTCGCCTCATCAAGTTCCGCACGATGAGACCGGCGCGAACGAATGACAGCAACCTCACCGTCTCAGGCGACAGGCGGATAACCCCCATCGGCAGGTTGCTCCGCCGCCTCAAGCTCGATGAACTTCCGCAGTTCATCAATGTGCTCAGAGGGGAGATGTCGCTGGTCGGTCCCCGTCCCGAGGTCCCCGAGTTCGTCGTGCATTATTCCGATGCAGAGCGCGCCTTATTCAATTACCGGCCGGGACTCACCGATCCGGCTACCCTGAAGTACCGGCACGAGGAAAAAACACTGGCACAGTTTGACGATCCAGTCGATGCATATATCAAGAAACTGTTACCCGACAAAGCGGCCATTTCGCTGGAGTATCAGGCACGCCGCACCTTCTGGTCAGATATCGGGATTCTCTGGAAAACTTTCCTGAGTATTTTCAGGTGACGACGCGTGGCGGAAGTCGCTTTTCACGGGGGAGCCGGGTGCCGGTCGCCGCTCTGAATATTGGGTCAGTTCGGCGCGACAGGAAGATAAGTTGCAGATATGTCGAACAATTGGCTGAAAATTCTTGACAACGTTGACCAAGCAGAATAACTATAGGGCGATGACTACGTAGGTATGGGCGATTAGCTCAGATGGTTAGAGCGCCTGCTCGACACGCAGGAGGTCATTGGTTCGATTCCATTATCGCCCACCATTTTCCCGCCTCAAATGAGAGGCTATTTTTTTAAGGTGTTGTAACTGTTATGGCTATTGAACTCAAACTTCCGGACGGATCGGTTCGAAGCGTACCCGAGGGTACCACCGGCTACGAGATCGCCAAAGAGATTTCGCCGCGACTGGCCAAAGAGGCTCTTGCGGTGACCGTCGATGGCAAGATTGTTGATCTCAACGCGCCGCTGAAAGAGGGCGGCGAGTTCAAGGTGCATACATTCGACACACCGGAAGGTCGTTGGGTGTTCTGGCATTCGTCAGCCCACGTGATGGCCGAAGCTGTACAGGATCTCTTTCCCGGCACCAAACTCGCTATCGGTCCGCCCATCGACGAGGGCTTCTACTACGATTTCGATGTCGAGAAGCCATTCTCGGAGGAAGACCTCCGCAGGATCGAGGAACGCATGGCGGAAATCGTTGCGGGTGACTTCAGGTTCGAAAAAGAAGTCGTCAGTCGCGACGAGGCCCTGAAACGCGCCCGGGACAACAACGAACCATTCAAGATCGAGTTGATCAACGATCTCCCCGAAGGCGAGATCTCCTACTATCATCACGATCATTTCTCGGATCTCTGTCGCGGACCGCATCTGCCGTCAACCAAGCCGATCAAGGCATTCAAGCTCCTCTCCGTAGCGGGCGCTTATTGGCGCGGCGACGAACACAACCCGATGCTGCAGCGCATCTACGGTGTCTCATATCCGAAGAAATCGATGCTGGAGGATTTCCTGCATCGCATGGAAGAGGCCAAAAAGCGCGACCATCGTAAACTCGGCAAAGAACTGGGACTCTTCGTAATCACCGATGAAACCGGTGGCGGACTCCCGCTCTGGCTGCCGAAGGGCGCGCTGATGCGCCATATCATCGAAAACTACTGGAAGAATATTCATCTGGAACGCGGCTACGAACTGGTTATCTCGCCCCACATCGCCAAACTTGATCTCTGGCATACCTCCGGTCACACCGGTCATTTTGCTGAGAACATGTACAAGCCGATGGAGGTCGACAACGAGCAGTATCAGATCAAACCGATGAACTGCCCGTTCCATATCATGCTCTATAAAGAGTCGCTCCACTCCTACCGCGACCTGCCGTTGCGCTGGGCCGAGTTGGGTACCGTTTATCGCTACGAGCGCGGAGGCGTGCTTCACGGGCTCTTCCGCGTGCGCGGCTTTACCCAGGATGATGCCCATATCTTCTGCACTCCCGAGCAACTGGAGGATGAAGTGATCGGCGTGCTGAACCTCACCGAGGAAATCCTCGGCGCATTCGGTTTCAACGACTATCACATCTATCTCTCCACCCGCCCGGAGAAGGCGATCGGCGAACAGCATCAGTGGGAGAAAGCAGAGGATTCCCTCCGCAAGGCGATGGCCGGCAAGGGTTGGGAATTCGATGTCGATGAGGGCGGCGGCGCGTTCTACGGCCCCAAAATTGATATCAAGATTCGGGACGCCATGAAGCGTGAGTGGCAATGTACCACCGTGCAGTTCGATTTCAACCTGCCGGAGCGTTTCGATATCCACTATGTCGACAAAGATGGCGAATACAAACGCCCCTACATGGTACATCGAGCGATCTTCGGTTCGCTGGAGCGTTTCTTCGGTGTCCTGATCGAGCACTTTGGCGGGTTCTTCCCGCTCTGGATTGCCCCGGAGCAGGTCCGCGTCCTGCCGATTACCGATGCCCAGCATTACTACGGCCGCAAGGTCACCGCAGAATTGAAAGCCGCCGGAATCAGGGCCGAGTTGGATCAGCGCTCTGAGAAAGTCGGTTACAAGATTCGTGAAGCAGAGACCCAGAAAGTGCCCTATATGCTCATCGTCGGTGGTAAAGAGGTTGAAAACAACCAGGTCAGCCTGCGCCGTCACGGCGAGGGTGATATCGGTACCTTTTCGGTAGCCGACGTGATCGAGCGATTCAAGCAGGAAATCGAGAATCGCACGCTCCCGGGCCAGGTCGAGAGCTCGGCCGGGTAGTCGATTTCAGCCCGGGTCTCAGCTGAATTTTCACTTGGCAAATGAACTACAGGCACGTATAATACAAGTCTTTCTGCACTAAGCAGATGCGTTTGTGCAGAGTAGTTTGATTCATAGCAGGAGGTGACGCATAGCCAGACACAAGCCGGATATCAGAGTAAATGAAATGATTCGCATTCCAGAAGTGCGCGTCATTGATTCTGAAGGTGAGCAGATCGGAGTGATGAAAACCAAAGAAGCTCTCGATCTGGCTTATAGTAAAGGACTGGACTTAGTTGAAATATCACCGACGGCCAGGCCGCCGGTCTGCAAAATTCTCGATTTTGGACGCTACAAATACGAGCTTCAGAAGAAGGAAAAAGAGAAGCGCAAGAAATCCACATCGGTCGCGATGAAGGAGATGCAGTACCGTCCGAAGATCGAAGAGCACGACTATCAGTTCAAAACCCGGCACGTGATCGACTTCCTGAAGAGCGGCCACAAGGTGAAACTTATGGTGCGCTTCCGTGGCCGTGAAATGGCCCACCAGGAGTTCGGAAAGAAAATCCTGGATCAGTTGGAAGCTGAACTGGCTGAAATCGCCACCGTCGAAGTTCCCGCCAAAATGGAGGGGAACACGATGTCGATGGTGATGAACCCGCGACCTGAGATTCGCAAGTCAGACTCAGGCGATGACGAAAGAGACGACTGATACCCGGCGACCGCGATTCGTAATCGCATAGTCGCCCGGGATTGCCGTTAGCAGATATTTGACTCGAAATAGAGGATAACGTAATGCCGAAGATGAGAACAAATCGTGGCGCAGCCAAGCGCTTCAAAGTGACCGGCTCCGGCAAGGTCATGAGACGCAAAGGCTATGCCCGGCACATTCTGACCAAGAAGAGTGCCAAACGTAAACGGAAACTGCGCCAGGCGACTGAGACCAGTTCAGCCGATCAGCGCAAGATTCGTTTTCTGCTGCCATATAGATAAATTTGAGTTCTGATACTTAAGGAGTGTAGGAAGAATGCCACGCGCAACCAACAATGTTGCCTCCCGCAAGCGTCGTAAGAAAGTACTGAAGCGCGCTAAGGGCAACTACGGCGCCCGCAGCCGCCTGCTGCGTACCGCAAAAGAGACGGTGCAGAAAGGCCTCGTCTATGCCTATCGTGACCGTCGCAACAAAAAGCGCGAATTTCGCCGACTTTGGATCACCCGTATCTCGGCCATGTGCCGGGCCAACGGCGTGACCTACTCAGCCTTCATCGATGGCCTGAAAAAGTCCGGCGTGAATCTCGATCGCAAAATGCTCGCTGATATCGCGGCTCGCGACGAGGCTACATTCACGAAGCTTACCGAAATCGCCAAATCAGCTTAAAGTATGTCCGATCTCGCGATTTCGGACATACTATCACAGGCCCGTACCGAGCTGTCCAGCTGTCAGACTCCCCAGGATCTTGAGTCTCTCCGCGTAAAATACCTCGGCAAGAAGGGACTCGTCACCGGTATCCTGCGCGGCCTCGGCGACCTCGCCCCCGAAGAACGGAAGCAGGTCGGTCAGCAGGCCAATGTCGTGCGTCAGGAAATCGAGGCCCTGATCGAGGAGAAAAAAAACTCACTCGGCGGCACAGCCAAACCGGGTGCGCGACTGGTCGATCACACACTTCCGGGTAAACGTTATCCCACCGGCAAACTTCATCCGATCAACCAGACCTTTCAGGAAATGATCGAAATCTTCCACGGCATGGGCTTCGAGGTCGCCCTCGGTCCCGAAGTGGAAACCGATCACTACAACTTCGCCGCCCTTAACTTCGCACCAGACCACCCGGCGCGCGATATGCAGGATACGTTCTATCTGAATGATAATCTGGTTATGCGTACCCATACCACTCCGGTGCAGGTGCGCGAGTTCGAGAAACGCAAACCGCCGGTGCGTATCATCGCCCCCGGCAGAACCTATCGGCAGGAGGCTATCAGCGCTCGCGCTTATTGCGTGTTTCATCAGGTCGACGGTTTCTACGCCGATCATGATGTTACCTTCGCTGACCTCAAAGGTGTGCTGACCGCATTCGCCGTGACCTACTTCGGTGACTCGGTGAAGCTTCGCTATCGTCCGAGCTTCTTCCCATTTACCGAACCCTCGATGGAAGTCGATATTTCTTGTTTTCTCTGCAACGGAGAGGGCTGCCGCATCTGTAAGTATGAAGGCTGGCTCGAAATTCTCGGTTGCGGGATGATCGATCCGAATGTATTTAAAGCGGTAGGGTATGACCCCGAAGTTTACTCCGGATACGCATTCGGTATCGGCGTGGAAAGAATCGCCATGCTGAAGCACAAGATCGACGATATTCGCCTATTCTTCAACAACGATATTCGCTTTCTTAACCAGTTCTAACGGACAGGGCAGGGCATGAAGCTATCATTTAACTGGCTGAAGGAACTAGTCGACTTCTCCGATGGAGTCGAGGCTCTCGCTGACAGACTCACCAGCATCGGCACCGCCGTTGATGGGATCGAAGCTGTAGCCGGTAACCTCGAGAACATCGTCGTCGGCAAAGTCACCTCGGTAAAGAAGCATCCCAGGAAAGATAAACTCTCGATCTGCCGTGTCGAACTGGGCAAAGACCTGCAGTTGACCGTTGTCTGCGGCGCTCCCAACGTGCGGGAAGGAATGAAATCCGCTCTCGCGTTGCCCGGCGCAGAACTCTCGAACGGTATGAAGGTGAAGAGTATCGAGTTCGAGGGCGTCGAATCAGAAGGCGTCCTGTGCAGTGAGGAAGAACTCGGCATCTCGGATGACCACTCCGGTATCATGGAAATCGATCAGTCAATCAAAACCGGTTCTGATCTCAAGAGTGCACTCTCACTCGACGATTACTCCGTCTCCTTCGACCTGACCCCCAACCGCGCCGACTGTCTCTCAGCCATCGGTATCGCACGTGAGATCGCAGCGATCACCGGCTCGCCGCTCAAGCGTCCGAAGGCGGAGATCAACGAATCCAAAGAGGCGGCGTCGGCTTTAGTCAAGGTGCGAATCGAAGATCCCGATGCCTGTCCGCGCTACGCCGCGCGCATCATCAAAGATATCAAGGTTGGACCATCACCCTGGTGGATGCAGCAACGTCTGCTTGCCTCCGGGGTGCGCTCGATCAACAACGTTGTCGATATCACCAACTACGTGATGCTTGAATATGGTCAGCCGCTCCACGCATTTGACTTTGACAATTTTTCGCAGCCCGAAGTGGTCGTGCGGCGCGCCAGAGATGGCGAGCAGTTTCGTACCCTCGATGGCGTCGACCGTAAGCTCAACAACGATGTCCTGCTTATCACCGACGGCAAAAAGCCGGTGGCGATCGGTGGAATCATGGGCGGAGAGGAGTCGGAAGTCTCCGATACTACCTCCGTCGTACTGCTTGAAGCCGCCTATTTCAATGCCGGCACGATTCGTCGTGGACGCAAGCACCTCGGGCTGACATCGGAAAGCCAGACCCGCTTCGAACGTGGTTGCGATCCCAACATCGTACCGGCGGCAATTGACCGGGCCGCCAGCTTACTCGAGAAGTACGCGGGTGGACAGGTATGTTCCGGTATCGTCGATGAATATCCGCAGCCGATCGAACCACTTCGCCTCGAACTCCGACCCGCGCGTGTCAATCAAATCCTGGCAACAGATATGAGCGCGCCGGCAATGATCGATATTCTCAACGCACTCGAGTTTCGCGTCTCGCCCGGCAAGAATATCGGCGTCGACGTGCCGACCTTCCGGCCCGACATCGAACGCGAAATCGATCTGATCGAGGAAGTCGCCCGGATCTACGGTTACGACAAGATTCCAACTGTCATGCGGGCTGGAGGTGACCTCGTTGTCCGCACGGACCCGCAGGAGCAGTTCACCCGAAAACTGCGTGCCGTGTTGATGGCCCAGGGCTATTTTGATGCGGTCACCAACAGCATCGGAGATCCGAAGCTGATCAGGCTTACCGATCCCGATACGACTCCGGTCGAATTGCTCAACCCGATCTCGGAAGATCTCAAATGGCTTCGTCCCAGCCTCGCTGCAGCATTGCTCAACGTGGTTCGCGAGAATATCAGCCACCAGGTCCGAACGGTGAAAGTCTTCGAGATTGGAACCGTATTCGCCAACTCTGGAGGCTCGGTACCCGAGGAACATCAAAGCCTCGGGTTGGCAATCTCAGGAAACGATATGGGAGAGAATTGGGCATTCCACCCCGGCGAGTTCTCGGTTCACGATATCATCGGCAGCCTCGAGGAAATCAGCGGACTTCTCAACAGCGGTATTACGGTTGCCCCGGCTGCCAATCCCCGCTACGAGCAAGATTGTTCTTTCGTTGTCAAGATAGGGGAGGAGCCGATCGGAGATTGTGGCAAAGTAGCAGCCAATATTCTCAAAGCTTACGGCATCAAATTCGACGTATATATTGCAGAACTGCGAGTCGAGCCGCTGTTTCAAAATCATCGGGCCAGGACTTTCTATGCCGAATTGCCGCGCTACCCCGGCTCCGAACGCGACATCGCAGTCATAGTTGACGAGCAGACTCCCGCGGGTGCCTTGATCGAAACAATCCGAGGCAACGCTGATGAACGCCTTCGAGATGTGATCGTATTCGATCTCTATCGCGGTAAGCAGGTTGATAAAGGTAAAAAGTCTGTCGCACTTAGGCTTACGATTCAGGATGAGAGTAAAACTTTAACCGATGAAGAAATCGATAGCCTGATGTCAGGCGTTGTGACAGCGCTCAAGAACAAGCACGGAGCTGAGTTGCGGGCAGGTTAGTTGCCGCAACCCGGCCTAAAGTGGTAGTTAAAGTGATAGTTTAATTGGACAGTTTCAGTAGTAAGTTTTTAGCAATAAGAATATACTTCAGTTTTCTACATACTCTCAGCATAGATAGGAATGGCAGATATGGAATCATTTGATAAGCTTGAAGCAAAGGTTTCCCAGCTCGTTGATGAGTTCGACAAGGTTCAGTCGGAACGCAGGAAGCTGGAGTCTGAGTGTGAGAAGCTGCGGGAGCGGGTGAAAGCTCTGGAGGAAGATGTCAAGCGCCTCAGTGATGAAAACCTCCGCCTCGAGAAGATTCACACCAGCAATAATGACATGGCACTGAAACGGATAACCAAGTTGGTTGATAAAATAGATCAGTTCCAAACCGAACTCAAAATATCTTGACAGCGGTTTTAAAACCCGCTAATATTTCTCTAACTTTTAGATAGACATAGATTTTGGCTTAGTCTAATTGGTGAGTTTTAATCGGGCAACGATTGACTGTTAATGGAAAATAAAAAGCAAACTGTCAACGTCAGTATTTACGGCGAAAACTATCCTATTCGTGGCACCGCCGATCCCGACTATATAATCAGGGTGGCATCATATCTTGACGGCAAGATGCGAGAAGTAGCCAAGCAGGATAGCAACCGTGCGCCGGCCAAGGTTGCCATTCTGGCAGCCCTTAATATTACCGACGAGTTGTTTAAGGCAAGAGAAGCGACCGCTCAGGAAACTGAGACCATCACGAAAGACATCGAAGAGAAGTCGCAACACATTATCGACTGGTTGGAGAGCAGACTCTCCCCCCAGGCTGCCTCATAGCTGCTCCAGCCTCCATTCGAAGCAGCGCACCAGCCAGACTCCCCGCATTAGGCGCAGCCTAATTTCTATGACAGGCATATAGATATGTTCCGGACGTCCCGGCCGCAGGGGCGCCGACAGGAGTGGAACCATGCCGGATTACGTAATTCTGATCTTGGAAATTGCAGGCGCGGCTATCATCGCTGCGGGCGTCGTGTATCTGCTCATGACGCGTGCATCTTTCGGAAAGATCAAGCAAGCCGAAGAGCAGGCCAGAAAGATTGTCGAGGATGCTCAAAAGGAAGCTGAGATCAAGAAGAAGGAAGCGCTACTTGAAGCCAAAGATGAATGGTACAAGCAGAAAGTCGCTTTCGAGCGGGAACAGCAAAATAAACGGGCCGAATTTCAAAAGCTCGAAAAGAAACTCAACGAACGCGAATCCAATCTCGATCGCAAAGTTGACGTTCTCGATAAAAAGGAACGTGAACTGCAGGGGCGCGAGAAAAATATGCAGCACCGCGAGAAAGGGATCACCGTTCGGGAGGAAGAACTCGAGCAACTCGTCGCCGACCAGAATAAGCAACTCGAACGCATCGCCGGAATGTCAGCCGAGGAAGCGAAAAAAGTGCTGATGGATAACCTGATCGGCCAGGCCAAGGTTGAAGCGGCGGCTACGATCAAGGAGATTAAGGATAAGGCGGAAGCCCAGGCGGAAAAGGAAGCCCGCGAAATCATTCTGCTCGCCATCTACCGCTGCGCCGCCGACCATACGGTCGAATCAACCGTGTCGGTTGTGCCGCTGCCCAGCGATGAAATGAAAGGCCGCATCATCGGCCGCGAAGGCCGCAATATCCGTTCCTTCGAGACCCTCACCGGAATCGATGTCATCGTCGACGACACTCCGGAAGCCGTAATCCTCTCTGGCTACGACCCGGTACGCCGCGAAATCGCCCGTATGGCCTTGGAAAAGCTCGTCTCGGACGGCCGTATCCACCCGACCCGCATCGAAGAGGTTGTCGAGAAATCTGAAAAGGAAATGGCGATGATGGTGCGCGAAGCGGGCGAGCAGGCCTGTTTCGAACTCGGTATTCATGTGATCCATGACGACGTCGTTCGGCTCCTCGGCAAACTCAACTACCGTACCAGCTACGGTCAAAACGTCCTCGGACACTCCAAGGAAGTTGCCGTGCTCTGCGGCCTGATGGCTGCCGAA
>JBECKX010000218.1:0-13509 GCA_040235515.1 Candidatus Zixiibacteriota bacterium | reverse complement strand
TCGTGTGAGCCGGTCGTCAATTCAAGGGCGAGGTGTTGGGGGGCCAAGAAAAACGCGACGCACCGGGAGGTACGCCGCGCACGATCACGTCCTCCTGCGGGTGCCCCACCGCTCGCGGTGGGGATCTCTTCACTACGCCACAACCAGATGCTGCCTGGGCGAGTGCCACTCGCCCCTACAAAGGAAGGTTCACTCTTTGTCGAAGCGTATAGAAGGTCATCGTGGCGATTTCAGTGCTTCCTCCATCTTGGAGCAGAGAGCTTGCCACCCTTCCTCACCGCCTGCGTGCCATGGCGCAGAAGCGGCGCGGTCGGGACGGAGTGTGTCCCTCCTGCAACCCCCGCAAAAATGATTTACAAAGCGCCATCATCAATTATCATACGTAGACTATGCCCAAAGCCCCCGTTCGCATCGGCACCTCCGGCTACTCCTTCGACGACTGGAAAGGCCCCTTCTATCCCGCAAAACTCGCCAGGGCAAAGATGCTCGACTACTACACCCAGTTCTTCAACACGGTCGAAATCAATGCCACCTACTACCGCATCCCGCCGGCCCGCACATTCGAGTCGATGGTGGAGAGAACAGGGGAGAAGTTCGACTTTATCGTCAAAGCCCACGAGTCAGCCACCCACAAACGCCGGCAGTTTCCAACTGAAACAGCTGTCTACCTTGAGGCAATCCGCCCGCTGATCGATTCCGGCCGCCTCAAAGGAATTCTCCTTCAGTTCCCCTGGTCATTTCGGCGGACAGTAGAGAACATAGACCATATTAAGGCTTGCGCGGAGAGTTTTGATTTATTACATCTTTTTGTCGAATTTCGACACGCCAGCTGGATCAGGCAGGACACCTTCGACCTCCTTAAGTCGTTGGGACTCAGTTATGTATCGGTCGACGAGCCTCAGTTGGAGCAGATGGTGCCTCCGCTGGCAATCTCTACGGGCAAGACGGGATATGTCAGGTTTCATGGTAGAAATGCCGAAAAATGGTATAGCGGCAACGGTTCCGACCGCTACGACTATTTGTATACCGAAGAAGAGTTGCGCGAATGGATTAAGAAAATCGACGCTCTCCGCGAGAACGCCGAGATCGTCTATATTTTCTTCAATAATTGCCACCAGGGACAGGCGGTAACGAATGCGCGGCAACTTCTGGAGATGCTTGATGAGTAAAGTCGCACGCAGATTTATGTTGTTCCTGATGGTCATCATCATGACCGTCAGCTACTTCTCGGTGGTTCCCGCCAACGTTTCGCTCAGCCCCGGGTTCGTCGGACCTCCCGCGCCTGAGCAGATCGTCCTGCCCGATCAAGCCCCTCGCATCTACGCGGAAGCCGCCTACTGTTATGACAACACTCTTCACCAACCATTGCTCGAACGCAACGCCTATGAAGTTCGGCCCATCGCCAGTATCACCAAACTGCTGACAACCCTGACGCTCCTCGACTTTGATATCGACTGGGAGCAACCGATCAAGCTGACTTCGGATGAGTGCCGCAACTCATCTCGCTCCGTCTTACGTTGCGGGTATACCTACAAACTGCGCGATCTTTTCCATGTCGCGCTGATGGCTTCAGACAACAGGGCGGCCCGCGCACTTGTCAAGGGATCGGGGCTGGAGATGGATCAGTTCGTGGAGGCAATGAATGCCAAAGCCCGATCGCTCGGTCTGTTGACACTCAGCGTCGAAGAACCGACCGGACTCTCCGAGTTCAATGTCGCCAGCGCTGCCGATTGCGCCCAGTTGCTAAACCACGCCCTCGACAACGAAACGATCAGCAAGGTCCTGCAGACCCGCAGCTACAGCTTCCGCTCGGTGAAACGAAAACGCGCCTACACCTTCGGCAACACTAATCGCCTCCTCACCGGACGCTACGATCTCGATGGTGGCAAGACCGGCTATATCTTTGAAGCCGGTTGGTGTTTCGTGACCCGCGCCAACGATAGCGAAGGACACTCTGTAACGACCGTCGTGCTCGGTGCCCGCTCCAAATATCAGCGTTTCCGTCAGACCACCCGGATGCTCGACTGGGCATTCAAGGAACTCCGCAAGATCGACGGCAGCGTGTAAGGCTTTGGTCCGCGTCAATACAGCTCAGAACTCGCCCTCAAAAACAAATTGACAAATCCCCTTGAGTAAATAGATTAACGGTCTTTCTGATGCTGGCGCCCTAGCTCAGATGGTAGAGCAACGGACTGAAAATCCGTGTGTCCCCGGTTCGATTCCGGGGGGCGCCACATTGATCGCTCCTCACTCCCGCTTTTCCGCCAAATCGCTCAATTCTCATGCCGTTCGCGCATCCGGAGCCAGCACACTCACAACCCATACCAACAACAACGCCACAAAAAAGCCCGGCACCAGTTCATACAGCAATCCGCCGAGATCAAAAACTGACTTCCACAACACCACCGTTGCCGTACCGGAGATCATCCCCGCCAATACACCCATCCTGGAAGTCCGCTTCCACCAGAGCGAGAGAATGATACCCGGCCCGAACGATGCTCCCAGCCCCGCCCAGGCGTACAACACAAACCGGTAAACCGTATCCTCAGCCGTCAGCGCCAGCACGAATGCCACCGCCGCGATCGCCACGGTCGCAACTCGCGAAATCGCAACCAGCGTCGACTGCGACGCATTCTTGTTGATCATCTGCCGGTAGACATCCTCGGAAACCGCCGAAGTTGAAACCAGCAGTTGACTATCGGCCGTCGACATCATCGCCGCAATCGCGCCGGAAATCAATATCCCCGCCAGCCACGCCGGCACCAGCAGGTGAACCATCTCCGGCATAATCTTTTCACTATCCATCAACTCCGTGCCGAAATACGCCAGCCCGAATACGCCGATCAGGACCGCGCCCCAGAACGCCAGCAGCGCCCAGGTCACCGCAATCAACGATCCCCGCTTCAACTCCTTGACATTACGGATTGCCATAAATCGTGTCAGCAGGTGGGGTTGCCCCATGTAACCAAGGCCAATCGCCAGGCCACCGATGATCACCGCCCACATCTCCCAGCCCGACTTGCCTTCACCGACACTCAACAAACTCGGATCGACGGAATGCAACTTCGCCGCCAGCGCGTCAAACCCGCCAATATCGATGAACGCAATCGTCGGCAGCAGCACCAGCGTGACTACCATCAAGATCCCCTGAAACAGGTCGGTCCAGGCAACCGCGAAGAACCCGCCCATAATCGTATAGAACAAAATTATCGCCGCGCCGAGTACCATTCCCCAGAACTGCGAAATCCCGAAACTGGCGTTGAGAACCTTTCCCGCCGCCAGAAACTGCGCAGCGACGTAAGAGGTGAAAAAGAACACGATCACCACGGTTGCCACCCCCCGCAGCAGGTGCGATTCATCCTTGAACTTCGCGGCGAAATAATCAGGCAGCGTCAACGCACCGAGCCGCTCCGTCTCCGAACGCAGCCGCGTCGCAACGAATACCCACGAGAACCAAATCCCGAACGTGCACCCGATCGCCGGCCACAGCGCCGAAAATCCGGAAGCCCATGCCAGACCGGGCAACCCAATCAACAACCAGGCTGACTCGCCCGATGCCCGCTCTGAGATCGCGACAACCCACGGTCCCAGCTTGCGGCCCGCAATCAGGAAATCATCGATCGTCTTATTGAGCCGATAGGTCAGCAGCCCAACGATCAGGATCACGACCAGATAGATGATAAATCCGGTTAGTGTTGCATCCACAGGCCACCCCCTCAACTTTCTCTATCGTTCCTGAAGAACCAGACAAGCTCCAGCGCCATCAGGAGTACGGGTGGAACGACCAGGAAGAACCATGTCGAAAATGGCATAACGAGACTATCCTTCTGTTCTGATTTTAGCAGACTATACAAAAGTGGTATTGCTGTCACAAGACCAAATCGCGGTCGCGGTTGGGCAGAGATTAACGTTGACACGCTATAGAAAAACGATATTTTCCCGACTACCTGATCGTAGGGCGCAGCCCATTGAGTCTCTAACGTACAGACTCAGCGAGCCTGAGCCCGCATTGCACTTGAATTTTCGTCAAGGCCACCCTAGCTCAGTTGGTAGAGCAGCTCACTCGTAATGAGCAGGTCGTCGGTTCGAATCCGATGGGTGGCTTTTTTTATCGCCGCAGCTTTTCCCGGCACGACAGTTCGCCGCATAACATCCCAACCTCGAACGAGTTACAAAACCGGACGGGGCACTCAAAATCCCGCTGCTCGCATCCGGCAAAACCTGATCCCCAAACTCCTCAGCATTGCCCTCGCTCCCCGGTGCCCAACGGCCCCGGCAGCGGCACAGCAATTTCGCTATTGCTAAAAATCGGTTAATCCTGGATCATATACTAGACGATTTTCATAGGTCCTGCGTTCTACTTTTGTGGACATTTAAATTGGGGAGATCGCGAGATGACTGCCGGTTATGGTCAGATATCTCGAACAAAACCGGGGTACTACAAAGGAGGTACCATGAAATCCACGTACATTGTGGCACTGGCCATTCTATTTTGCCTGGCGTTTGGTTTCCAATCAGCTGAGGCTGTTGTGGGGGATCTCGACACCATCAGAGTCACCGGCGGTCCGCTGGTGGTAGGGCAGTCGCATCCCATTAAGATCGAACTTTTCAATGATGAAACGATCGACATGGCCGCCTTCACACCTACACTGCGAAGTCTCAGTGGTGGCAATGCACAATTTGACTCCCTGAGATTCGTGGGGCGCCTGGCTGATCCTACTGTAATGCCGATCAGACTGGTATTTCCCCCAACGACAACTTCGCTGCTGGCAGTTGTGTTCTATCGCGCCGCCGGTAACCCAATCCCTGCGGGAGACGGTGCGATCATTGAGGCCTGGTACACTGGTACCACCACCGGCGATCTCGACTTCATCCTCGGTTGGACTGACCATGGTGGCACAACCGAATTGCATCCGTATATGTCGGGAAATCCCGGAGAAACCATCTACGAGCCTTTTGTCTGGTTGCCGAACGCGTTCGAGGTGCTCGGCGCCGATGACTTCCCGCAACTCGAGAGTATCTCTGCCACACATCTGCTCGCCCTGGGGGATTCGCTCGATCTCACGGCCGCGATTTCCTATCCCGGCTCGGAGGAACTGACCGCATCGGTCGAGATGTCGTTGGCGGACGATCACAACACAACTCCTGTCAACCAACCCTCTCTCTCCGGTGAAACGAATCTCACGATCGGCTGGTCTCCAACCGCCGCCGACCTGGGGGTGTGGGAGTTGTCGATCGAGGCCTGCACCGAAAGCGGGCTCTGCGATACCAGGGTCATCTCCGTTCAAGTCGTGGAATCAGCCGACTATATGCTGAGCTTCAACGAGGATGTTGCCTCCGGAATCTCCAAGCCCTCGTCACTCCAGAAAGGTCAGTTCGACAGCGATCCGTCCCTTGAGGTTGCCGTCGTTGGGGAAGGCAACACGAACCAGAACTCCTTCGATCTTTACGATGCCGCCTCCCTCTCCCATGACTTCAGCAAGTACGATTCCCGCATCTTCAGCGCGGGTGCCGTGGCATTCCTCGATTCCGACAATCACCTCGATCTGGTGACTGTCCTGAATAACAATGGAGATCACTTCGTCTGTGGTCAGCTTGGTGATGGTAACAACGGCTTTACCGAAGTCTTGGGGGTGCAGGATCTTGGTTACGCGCGCGGCGGCACCACCGCCGAAATCAACGGGGACCAGTACATCGACTTCATTGTCGTAACTCACAGCGGAATAGCTCTGCTTGCCGGTGATGGTGACGGCACTTTCACCCAGTTGCCGGGAATCTCCGCCGACTCGCGGGCTGCGACCGCTGCGGACTTCAACAACGACGGCAAAGTTGACCTCGCTATCGGTACACCCGATGCCGTCGAAATCCACCTCGGCAACGGAGCCGGACAATTCTCCTACCTGACGGAGTATCCGCAAACCTATGGCGCAATTGATATCGAAGTAACCAACAATGGCTCGGACTTTGACGGCGACAACATCTATGATCTCTGTATCTCCACCCCATCGATCGGCGGGGAATACAGCGAACTTGTCGTCTATTTTGGCAATGGGGATGGTACATTCCAGGCCGAGACAGTGCGCACCATTATGGGTACCGTACTGGGCAATGCAGTGGGGGACCTTAACCTCGATGGCAACCTCGACATCTGCTACCTCAATGGCGCCAACCGCTATGTCGGTGTCTTGTATGGTGACGGGCAGGGCGGATTCGACAATGAAGCCAGGTATGTTGTCGATGCAGGTGTTCCGGCGCATGTAGCGCTTCTCGACAGGGACCTCGATGGCGATCTCGACATCGTTGTCGCAGCCAGCGGCTTCGAATTCGTTGAGCCAAGCTCTCTCATCATTTTCGAAAATCAGCTCAACCCCGAAGGCCTGATCGCCGGTGACTTCCAGATCGAGCTTGAGGGCGAAGCCACGATGGCTGTCGAGTCACCCTCCGGAATGATCCTCAACTCCATCAAGAATACATTTCCGTCAGCGGCCCTTTATAGCCGCACACTCGACGATGATGCCGTCATCGATGAGTTCGCACAAATCGATGTCATGGAGCAGGGCGCATACACAATCTCGGTTCAGCCCCGCACCATCGCCGCCGGAGGCAACAACTTCAATCTCCGCTACTCCGTCAATGGCACGGAACGCTCCCTGGTCAGCGATGGCTTCATCTCCGGAGCCGGTTATCAATTCATCGTTTATCCCGCCGGCGTGGCTGCAATCTCTCCCTATCCGGGTGAGGTGAAAATCTCCGGCAACGTCACGCTCACCTGGCCGGATGCCGGACAGGTCAACCTGGAGATCGCCCGTGATCCCGCTTTCCTTGATCTTGTGGCTGATGTCGAAGTTGAGGGCGGTTCTTACTCTTTCGCCGCGCTGGTGGCCGCTGGTCAGGATACGACCGCCTACTACTGGCGCACGACCCCGGTCGGGGAGACCGGCTTGGGTGAGATCTCCGGCAAGATCGGTGTCTTCTGGGTAACGGATGTCGCTACCGCAGTGGACGACGAAGAGGATGTCGTGCTGCCGCACCAGTTCCGGCTTGCACAGAACTACCCGAATCCCTTTAACCCGACCACCCGCATCGAGTTTGAGCTTGCCGAGGCGTCCTTTGTGACACTTGAGGTCAGGAACCTGCTCGGCCAGAAAGTGCGGACGCTGGTTGCCGAGCCACTGAACGCTGGTGTGCATCAGGCAATCTGGAACGGCCAGAACGACGCCGGTGAAGCCGTAGCTTCGGGGCTCTATTTCTATCGCCTCGATGCGGCCGACTACTCCGCCGTTAAAAAGATGATCCTGTTGAAGTAATTCGCAGGAAGCTGGTCTCTCGGTCATGCGCGCTATCACCGTGCATGACCTCTCCATTGCGTTATCTCGAGCCCCGGTCGCTCATCAGGCCGGGGTTCGTTTCATCGGGCAGGCATGCTCCAATGGTCTCCCCATTGATTGCCCCATCGGTCGCCCTCTCTCCTCTGCCCTGCAACCACCGATCCCTCAAGCATAGTCCGGTCACGACTGCAAGCCCCAATGCCAGCAGCAGCAATATCGCCGGCTCCGGGATTGGTTGACGCATCTCATCGACCTCGATCACTGACACACCAGACTCGGCCCACCTCCGGGGTGCGGAGTCTGGTTCGCCACTCCACAAGATCGCCCGGTCAAGCGGCAGGTGAGACTCACTGCCGCCCCAGCGATTTCCGCCGGGCCTGATCACCACTGTATTCGCGATCCACGAGAACCGGCACGAGGTCATCGACCCTCTGCAACCGCGGGTCGGGTCGTGGGAAAGCAGGGGGGAGGTCAGCTGGAGCGCAGCGTACTCCCGGTACAGCGTTGCCAGGGCTGGTCTAACCTCCGCCGCTCGCTGCTCCGCCGCGACTGAGTCGATCAACGCCCGACTCGAACCAACCAGCAACCCGCAGGTCAGTGCCAGAACCGCCACTGCAGACTTCAACATCAGTATCCTCCTTTGATTTCACTCAAACCTGTGTTGAATCTGCTCGCACGGTAGCCAATCGGCGGGCAGCAGTCAACCCGAAAACCGACTGACCGCCCCTGAACCCCGGCTTACCGATGCACGACCATTGCGGTCAGATTTTGTCTCTGCCCCCTGTTTTCAAGGCGATCGCGCGCGATTGGAGAATTATGAAAAAAAGAGGAAAATTTCTATTCGAAGCTCTTGACAAGCCGACTTTCATCCGTATATTGCTTGTCCGCTGATCGGGCAGTAGTTCTTTATAGACCGAAAATCTCTACTGACCACGATCGGTTTTTTTACGCTCTGAGGCTTTTTCGGAGCTAAAATGATCTTTGACAAGAGAATAGTGTGACAACAGTAAACTTGTGATACGGGCAGGTATTATTTGATTCAAGTCGTCAGGTTTCCTTTTTGGATATCCCGGTGCCTTGATCGAGTGGTACCCTGTCAATCATGAATGCTTAATATTCAAATCGTATTAAGCGAATCCCAATAAACAGTGAAAACTGAACGAATTTGGATCCGTAAGGTCTTAATTTAAAGAACTAACGGACTTCCTTTATCAGCTTCGTTTTCGCTTGGGTTCAACTTGATTGAATGAAATTGATTGGAAGCTGCCTTCGGGCGGCATTTCTGAAAATATTTCGTCGGAGAGTTTGATCCTGGCTCAGAACGAACGCTGGCGGCATGCCTCATACATGCAAGTCGAGCGAGAAAGGACGGCTTCGGTTGTCCGAGTAAAGCGGCGGACGGGTGCGTAACACGTGAGAAACATGCCTCTATGTCGGGGATAAGCCTGCGAAAGCGGGTCTAATACCGGATGTGATAGTTGGTTCGCATGTTCCGACTATCAAAGGTGGTTGAGTCTATGCCACCGCATAGAGATTGTCTCGCGTCCCATTAGCTTGTTGGTAGGGTAACGGCCTACCAAGGCAACGATGGGTAGCCGACCTGAGAGGGTGATCGGCCACACTGGGACTGAGATACGGCCCAGACTCCTACGGGAGGCAGCAGTAGGGAATATTGGACAATGGGCGCAAGCCTGATCCAGCAATGCCGCGTGGATGATGAAGCATTTTGGTGTGTAAAATCCTGTCAGTGGGGACGAAACGCAGAGTTAGGAAATGCGCTCTGCCTGACTGTACCCACAGAGGAAGTTCCGGCTAACTCCGTGCCAGCAGCCGCGGTAACACGGGGGGAACAAGCGTTGTTCGGATTCACTGGGCGTAAAGGGCACGCAGGCGGGGAGACAAGTCAGATGTGAAACCCCGAGGCTCAACCTCGGGCCTGCATTTGATACTGTCTCTCTTGAGTACGGAAGAGGATGGCAGAATTCCTGGTGTAGCGGTGAAATGCGTAGATATCAGGAAGAATACCGGTGGCGAAGGCGGCCATCTGGTCCGATACTGACGCTCAGGTGCGAAGGCCGGGGGAGCAAACAGGATTAGATACCCTGGTAGTCCCGGCAGTAAACGATGGATACTAGGTGTTGGAGGTATCGACTCCTTCAGTGCCGCAGTTAACACATTAAGTATCCCGCCTGGGGAGTACGTTCGCAAGAATGAAACTCAAAGGAATTGACGGGGGCCCGCACAAGCAGTGGAGTATGTGGTTTAATTCGACGCAACGCGAAGAACCTTACCTGGGTTTGACATGTAGTGGAAAACTGCAGAGATGCAGTCCCTCCTTCGGGAGTCGCTACACAGGTGCTGCATGGCTGTCGTCAGCTCGTGCCGTGAGGTGTTGGGTTAAGTCCCGCAACGAGCGCAACCCCTGTTCTTAGTTGCCCTTCGGGGATCTCTAAGAAGACTGCCGGCGACAAGCCGGAGGAAGGTGGGGATGACGTCAAGTCCTCATGGCCCTTACGTCCAGGGCTACACACGTACTACAATGGTCGGTACAGAAGGCTGCAATACCGCGAGGTGGAGCTAATCCCAAAAACCGGCCTCAGTTCAGATCGGAGTCTGCAACTCGACTCCGTGAAGGTGGAATTGCTAGTAATCGCAGATCAGCACGCTGCGGTGAATACGTTCCCGGGCCTTGTACACACCGCCCGTCAAGCCATGGAAGCCGGGGGTACCCGAAGCCGTTTGCCCAACCGCAAGGAAGGCGACGTCGAAGGTAAAACCGGTGACTGGGGCTAAGTCGTAACAAGGTAGCCGTAGCGGAAGCTGCGGCTGGATCACCTCCTTTCTAAGGAGTAGGGTGGCAGGGAGCAAACGCGAATCACGGCTTCTGGTGAAGTCTTGAGTTCACTCAAGGCTGTCATTCCCGCGCAGGCGGGAATCCTCCAGTTCAGTAATAGCGTCCCTGTACACCTAAGTCGACGTATCTTACCTCTGGCCTCGCGCCAGGGGGACAAACAAGTTACTCGTCACACTATTTTCTTATAGATTAAGACCCCACCTTGGACATGGGAATGACCAGGTGGGGTTTTTTGTATTTGGACGATCATTTTTCATCGTGCATAACTATATCTGTTTCCAAAGAGGAAATCATAAGGGAGGTCCTGCGCATGTCGAGCAGAAATCTGCCGCTTGAGAAACAGATGGAAATCATGAACAGGCAAGTGAGTGCTCAAATCAGATCACTGCTGAGAATTGAGCTTGACAAGTACTCCTCACTTCGACGGATGGTACTTTATGCGGTGAAGTACGCGTATCCGTCCGAGTATCCCTTCATTGCTCTCAACGCGTTTAAGCTCTCAAAGAGATTCAACAGTCGAGCATTGAATCTCGCATGCGGAGTGCACCTTTTGCAGGCGTCAACTTTCGTGCTGGACGATGTTTTTGATGAATCTGATATGCGAAACAATCGTCCTACCGTTGTCAGGGAGTGGGGGGTCAAGAACGCCATAATCGTCGCTGAAGTTATGCAGTCTATTGCTCGGCGCGTAATCTCTGGGACTATAAGAGGATTGCCAAACAGGATACTACATAGGGCGGAAGAGGTTCTATCTGATCTAGTTAAAGATGTTTACACGGGTCAATGGCTGGACCTTCGCAACTCCGGAAATCGTATAGCTAGTAAGAAGGAGTATTTGTCAATGATTGCCCTAACTACGGGAAGATTCGTCAGTAGAGTATCATCACTTGGTGCACTGGCTTCCGGCGCATCACCTGCGCTCGTAGACGGTTTGAGCAGGTACGGTTTCCACTATGGGATGGCACTGCAGCTTGCAGATGATCTGATAGACGTTTGTGAAACAAGCGACCAAACACTTAAGAGCTTTGCATGTGACTTGAAGTGCAGGAGATCAAGGCTTCCTCTCATTACAGCTTTGCAACTTTCCCCCCCCGACAAAGTAAGAACGCTTAAGAGATACATTAGCAGCCGGAGAGAATTGTCCGATCGCGAAGCGAAGACGATCGCGAAGTTAATCTGCTTGAGCGGTGCCTTGGGTATAGTTCTCAAGATGACTGAGGATCACGCGCGCGCAGCTATCAAATCGTTGGAGCAGTTCATCGATTATTCTCCCGCCAGACTATTGTGCGAGCTAGTCGAGGATATACCAAGTGGGATAAAGGACTACAAATGAGAGCAATTCGGGTTGAATTGTACCTTGCCGGTGGGATAGGACTGATCGTGCTAATCCTGGCATATTTGCTTGAGGGGCAAATCACGGGGTGGGGAGTAGCCTCTACACTCTTCGGGTTTCTATCGCCAATTCAGATTAGTAATCTGCTTGAGAGTAAACAGATAAGTAATGCCCTTTACCTTGCGAAGGCAGCCACCACCGTAAAAAACGCTGCAGTGTCTCGGGCTGCGACCAGAGCACTTCAGAAACGAACTGAAATGCTTAGCGGGCTCTCGCAAGGGCGCCTTAAGCTGACTTCGATTGAGGAGATGCTCGACGCTTACTATGACGTTTTTGAACTCGAAAAATCTAAGCGCATCCTCGCTACGAGCGTTGTAAGCATTAGGGAGGTGTGGACTCCCGCTCGGGGACGCAGGGCGCTCGAAGTAAATAAGCAGGCCATCGATCGAGGCATCGAAATTCACAGAGTTTTTATCTTTCAGAATGAAGATGCGGTGCTGGCAGACGAGTCGCAGGCCGAGATGCGCCGGCACTCAGATGCCGGCGTGAAGGTGCACTATGTCACTGCTCTTTCGCTTGATCGGGGCCTCGCCACAGATTTCTTGGTTACCGACAGCGATGTCTATATTGAGTACACAGTGGATGGACAGGGCAGGATTGTTGAAGGGACTATGTGCGACGCATCAAATCGTGCAAATGAGTTGCGCCAAATGCACAAGAGTATTAGTTCCGCTGCGACGATGTTCAACGCGTAGTTGTCGCGCCATACATCTCGGCCGGGTCACCCACCTTTCAGGTTGGTCCTTCAAGTACAGGCTGTGCCTACATGAACCAACAACAGAACAAAGGAAATCTGTATGGACAGAGGAACTCTTCACCAAGTAAATTGCCACCTGCAGCAGCAGCTGCGACAGCAGAACAGAAGTGAGGTGCCTGCTGTCGAGGCAGCTACGTGGTTAGATCGAGCTGGATTGCTCAAGGACTCCAAATATCGTCCTGGCTTGCCACTACGAAATCTCCTGCGCAAGAATCTTATCGATGGTCAGCGTCAAGAAGCGAAAAGGCGTTGGTTTATCGACCGACTGTGAGCATTGACGAATCCAAAGTCCTCGACTGCATTTGGTTCTGACAATACCTAACGCTTAGAGTTAAGTTCCGGTTTTAGCTTTCCAATCAGGAACGACTCAAGTGCAGGTGCCATATGGTTATCCGTCTTCAGAACTATCGATACTACCAGATCTGAGTCTTCGACAGCCTCTTGGACTTTGGACTTGGATTCTCCCTTGGGAAACAACCAATGGAATAGCCTATCGCCAGTGTCCTTTTGCGACATACCAATATACTTTGTCCTCTCCGCGGCCTGATCAAAAAAACAATAGACACCCGCGAACTTCTCGAAAGTCTCCCAATTCTTTGGCACATCGTATTCTTCGTTCGTCAACTCTGCGACGCTATGAATGTGAAACTCGGGCTGAATCCTGTTACTATTCACGAACTCGACAATGAGGGTAAATGCCCTGGACAAAGATGTCATCATAGGATTCTCCTTTTGTAGCTGATTTAGGGTCCGACTTTGAAGAATGATAGCCTTGGTCGACAAGAATGTCAATCTGAACCACAAGTTTGTGGGAGTAAGCCGCGTGTCCTACTTCCTGTGTGACTTCTCATGCAGAGTCCACACCTACCACACCTCATGACTCCGGATCAAACGCGAACACTCGAAGCTCCTGATCACAGCGACACGCCTTCGCGATACGCACAGCCCAGGCGACGGCCTCCTCCCTGGAAAGCAGCTCAAGTACAGTGAATCCACCATTGAGTGGAGGCGCCCAGGGAAAGCCTCCCTCAGCGACTGAGCCATCGGGTGCAACCAGCACAGGCGGTACTGCTTCATCGATACCACCGGCGAAAACGTAGACGCCCGCTTCCTTTGCCTTGCGTATCACCGCACGAGCGTCTTGACCCACGACTTCCAACTCACTGTCGTGTACTTT
>JBECKX010000190.1:0-19813 GCA_040235515.1 Candidatus Zixiibacteriota bacterium | reverse complement strand
AACTGTGTGATGTAAGTAGTAGACGGTTCCTGACCGACACTCTATAGTGACGGAGTTTAAAAAGGAGCCTGTTGAATCGACCCCGCGGAGTACCGCCAACGGGGCTGACTGCTTAGATCGCGTGGTTGCAGAGCCACGAATCGCCAGTTCTGCGTTTGGATAGTTTACGTAAGAATTGAATCAGACCTGCGAGACACGGGTCTGGAAGGCTCGGTCCGAGGTCGATACAACACCGAGCCTGCCGGGTACTTGCCGGCAGAATGATACACCAGTTTGAGGACACTACGATGAAAAGACTCATAGTTGCCATAGGCATTGCCTGTACGCTCTTGATCTTGTACAGCGTTCCCGCAGCTGCTCGCACTTATTGGTTGGATAAAGATCATCCCAATGCTTCCAACAGCAACAATGCCAACAATGACGCTTCACACCCATGGAAAACACTCGGTCACGCGTGTTCAACCCTGGTAGCTGGCGACATCGTGTATATTAAGGGAGGTCCCTATCGCGAGCATATGGCGGCAGGTGGACCGGGGAGCAAGACAAACGCCATCAGGCCGATCAATTCAGGAACTTCATCGAACCCAATCATTTACAAGAACTGGCCGGGGAGCGACAGACCTCGAATTTGGGGGCAGCAGGATGTGTCCAACCTGGGATTCTTCGGCAACTGCGCCTACATCGTCCTGGATTCGCTTCATTTCAGTCACGGCTATCGAGGTCTGATAATGAATGCATCGAGCCATATCACGGTCCAGCATTGCGAGATCGATTCGGTTACGGGATCCACCGGCGGTAACAATAATGGTGGAATCATCACATTTGCCAATGGTGATGCCAGCGATTGCGTCGGTTTGGTAGTCTATGACTGCGACATTCACCATATCGGTGACGATTACAAGTACCAGGACTTCAACGCATCCGGGATTCATATCTATTCTCTGAGTGATGCGATATTCAGAAAGAACAGAATCTGGGCGTGCGAGCAGGGCATCATGCTCAAGGGTGACAGCCAGACCAGTTCGTCGGAGTTCACCACAAGGAATGTCTTGATCGACTCGAACTGGGTTGACGTAACACATCCCGCCGGGGCGTTCGGCATCAAACCGTCATTCGGAAGTAATCAAGACTCAACAGTAGTTCGCTTCAACTACATCATCGTGAATTCAGGCAAGGTCGCAATAGTGCCGGAAGGGCCTACAGGTGACGCTGGCAAGCACACTACTAGGCTTTACATTTACAACAACACCATCGTGAGCGACGGTGGCGGAACGATGTTCAGTGCGTGGTATACTCGCTCGATGCGTTCCGAACACATATTCAACAATATCTGCTATAATCCCACGGCGGATGGTGACGCCGATGGTACATACTCTGGAGCCATCGGATTTAAGAATACTTATCCAAATGATCCGGTTGATCCACCGGACTCGATCGAAATCGACCATAATCTCTACTACTTCTCTGCCAATATTGCAACAACGCCCTACTTCGATTATCGCCCTTGGAATGATAACGCGACCTGGAGTGAATGGCGGAGCGCCAACTTAAAATCCTACGGATTTCACTGGGGGCCGCAGGACGCAAATTCGAAGTTGGGCGATCCGCAATTCGTTACAGTAGACGGTAATCCTTATGCGATCGATGTATCATCACCTGCCGCCACCGGCGGGCGTGGTGGTGCTTATCCGACCTACATCGGGGCTTACTCCCCTTTAGACTGCAGCGGTGATGCGACAGCGCCGACGATCTCGAATGTCCAGGTTACGAACGTGACTTCAAGCACGGCGACGATCACCTGGACCACCAACGAGTCATCATCGAGCACCGTCGATTTCGGAACCACGATAAGCTACTCTTCGCCGTCGGTCTCCAACAGTTCGATGGTAACGACGCACTCGATCACGCTGAGCGGGTTGTCACAGAGTACACTCTACCATTTCCGGGTACGGTCGCAGGATGCTTGCGGCAATGAGCGAGTCGGCGGGGATAACACGTTTACGACCGCGCAGGCGGATGTGAACGATCCGGTGATTACCGGTGGACCGGAAGCGATCGAGATTACGACGACGACCGCCAGGGTGGTCTGGGATACGAATGAGCCGTCTACTTCGCAGGTCGAATGGGGGTTGACCAGCGGGTATGGCACATCCTCAGCCATCGACGGAAATTATGTTACAAGCCACGGCGTTGTGCTGATGGGGCTGCAACAGGACACGGAATATCATTATCGTGTGCGTTCGCAGGATGCCGACGGCAACGAAGTGGTCGGCAACGATCATACATTCCATACTGCGACCAGCGGCGAGAATGTCGGGCTGGGCCTGTCGCCCGGAGTGTCGGGCACCTACCCCGGTTACAATCCGGCGAGGATTACGGATGGTGTGAATGACCCCTACGGCGCCGAGAGCAGCACGTGGGCATCCAACCAGGATTCAGGTGTGCCGCACTGGGTCGAGATTGATCTGGGCGGACCGAGAACAGTCGACAGAGTCGGGTTGTGCTGGGCCTGGAATCCATACAGTTCCTCGTGGATGACTTCGCAGCAAGTCAAGGTGCAGGCGTGGAATGGCAGCGCTTACACCGACCTGGCGACGATAACCAATCCGCCGACCGGTCCGATCACGGTCAGCGAATTCGCACCGGTGACAACCAGCAGGATCAGAATATGGCAACCGGCGAACTCCGGCTCGCCCGATTACTCGAGCGTGATCTGGCTCTCGGAGCTGGAGGTGTTGCAGTCTGCGGATGCTGACACGATACCGCCGAGCGCGATCCAGGATGTGCATTAGGCTGCAGCATACCGCTGAACTGATTCAGGAATTCCAAAGAAGATCGAACACTTGCATAAGCGGTGTCTCCGAACCCGGAGGCACCGCTTTTTGTTAACTCCGAAGCTGCCCTCCATCGACAAATTAGATCGATTTTACAACCAATGGCGCGCGAATCTGCTTGACTAAACCGGCGCACTACGCGATCCTGCAGCCTTACGGAAGTTGGTTTAGTTTTCAGATCTGGCAGAGGGTCGCAGGATGTTGCTTAGACTGGCCAAGCGCATTGCCTACAGAGTGCTGCCCGGTTCGCTCTTACGCAGGGTGCAACTGTGGTATCACACACGCGCTATCTCGAAATTCAAGATCGAGGAGGAACCCGATCTGGCGATCGTGCGCCACCTCGTCCGGCAGGGGGAGTTTGCGATTGATGCGGGAGCGAACCTGGGGATTTACACGAGGTTCCTTTCGGAGTTTGTGGGGATAGAGGGCAAGGTGATTTCGTTCGAGCCGATCCCGGACACCTACGACCTGCTCACCGAATTACGCAGACGGCTCCAACTGAAGAATGTGAATTGCCATCAGCGTGCACTCTCCAACAAATCGGCACTGGTAGCGATGCAGATACCGCATTTCAAGGATGGGGTTGAGAATTTCTACCAGGCCAAGGTTGTGGTTGGCCCGGCTGAAGATGGTAACCGTACCGTGGAGGTGCGCTCGGAGATGCTGGACAGTTTCACCAAGGATGCCGGCAGGCCGGTGGCATTCGTGAAGTGTGATGTCGAGGGTCATGAGCGGGAGTGTATCGAGGGTGCGATAGCGACGATCGAGCGCGATCATCCCTCGTGGTTAGTCGAGCTATCGGGGAAGATCGATGAGCCGGATTCGCCGACCTCGGCACTGGTGCAGTTCTTCGCCAAGCATGGCTACGGGGTTTACTGGTATGACGGCAACCAGTTGCGAAAACGTATGAAGGGGGAGATGAGCATCAACCACTTTTTCCTGCGGAAAGAGCACCTGTCTCGTATCGCCGAGGCGGGCTTACTTCATTCCAGCGCCGCAGCAGTCTGACTGCGGATCGAACCCAAAACAGGATTTACTTTTTTACGACGACAGCTGTGTAGAGAAACTCCGTCTGCCCTGAGATTGCCTTGAGCTTGTCCTTGGTGCGGGCGGATTTGAAGTCGCGACGTTTATTCTCGCGATAATTCTCCCACTGCTCGTGCTTGATGGCGAAGCCGTGTTTGTCCAGGAACTGCCGCACACTCTTGAGTGAGAAGGTATGCGGGTGGGGTTGGTCAAGCCCGATCGCCGAGATGATCACGTGCCAGAAGGCGCCCCAGGGTGGATGGAGATTGACGGTAAAGAAGAAAACCCCATCGGGCTTCATCACCCGGTGAATCTCCCGCATCACGTCGTCAGCCTTCTCAACGTGATCGATAACATTTTCCATAACGACCAGGTCGAAATAGTGATCATCGAAGGCGAGCGACTCGCCGCGCGACGGCTGATAGATTACATCGGGGTTGCGGTGTTCGATCAGCTTGGGCTGAGTGGCGTAGAACTCACAGAGGGGATCGATCGCATAGCGTTCACGGGCATCGAGAAATGCAACCAGACCGACAGGTCCGCTACCGATTTCAAGCGCGGCGGCATCGCGAAAATCCGCTCGCTCCGGACCGAGTCCCTTCCCGACCAGATTGCAGAGGTTTTTGGCACGCCAGTCATACCAGCTGAGACCGGGTCCCTCCCGTTCCGCTACAGTTTTTGACGCGCGCTGCCAATAGCTGCGCTCGGCCTCCTGGGCCTTTTCCCATCTGTCTTTACTAGCCATTTTCCTCTCTGGAACAAGGTAATTGTCGCTGAATATATGTCATGATTAATGTTCGGCAAGTTCTTTTGATTTACTGAGCAACAACAGACGAAGTGGGTCAAGAGACCTGGATCAACCTACCAGAGCGACTTACCCTGCATATCTGCAGGGCTGAGGAGGCGATAGATTTTTCCATCCTCGAATTCGTTGACGACCTCATGGGGGAAAAGGGTGAGCAGGTCATTGAGGGCATAGAGATTCGGGCGATCGACCTCCTCGAACCAGACGAGATAAACCGGCAGCGAGGTCATGCTGACCAGTTGCGCCAGCGCCTCGATATTGTCGCGCTCGGTTGTGCTCGGCGCCAGGAATCCGTGTCTGATTGCACTGAGCTGAGCGGGGAGTTCTGTATGGAAGGTAATGGCCTCGGGAGCATTTGATACGAGGCGGGCCCTGGGTGTGGTGGAATCGAGATAAGCGAGCGTTGGTGATTCGATCCAGCGTTTGGTCGTGAATCCTCCGACACCGTAAGAACGCGAGGTTGACACTTCTGCAGCGGTTGCACCTGCGCGCAGAACCAGGATTGATGAAAAAAGGACGAGAACCAGCGTCGCAGCAATTGGAACCGCCCTGCTGCCGCGGATAATGGTCAGTGTGCGCTCGATGATGTAGAATAGTGCAACCAGTAACGGAATATAGATAGGGATCAGCATCCTCACGCTCGGCGGATCGATCGCGGCAGTGAGTGAAGCGATCGCAAATATCGCGATGTAGGTTGCGATCAGCAATGCTGCCGGGAGCAGGATGAAGGAGTCCTGCCTGGCGATTCGCCTGATGTTTGCTGAGATGTTGCTGCGTCCCAGATAGACCCCAAGCAGGAGGGCGAGAATCATCAGAAGAAACAAGAGCCGACTCGCTGTCGATGTGCCTGCGGCAAAATTCGCAAGGTGGCGGGCGACATCACCCAGGAACGGCAGCAGTTGCTCCTCTGTCGTCGAACGGGTACCGGTCAGGGTGCCTGAAATGAGCAGATTGCGAACCAGCCAGAGCGCGAGGGGTGCGCCGGAAACAAGGGCGAACCGGGCAATTACGATCAAGCGGCTGCGGAGGCGGAGCTGGGAGTCGAGCAGGAGCAGGCTCGCACCGGCGGCGATCAGATAAACTCCGGCATAGCGGGTCAATGCAGCAGCGGCTGCAAAAAGAGCAAGCAGCCAGAAGTGCCTCCTGGAGTGATCTTTCAGATAGAAGTAGCTACAATAGAGAAACGCGGTGGAGCAGAATACGAAGAGCGGCTCGCTCAGCAGAAACTCGTGCACACGGATCAGAGAAGCCGAGAGTAGCAGGAACAGCGTACTGAGGATGGCGAACAGCTTGGATGAAAAGGCCTGGTATTGCAGGCGAAATGCCAGCATGATCGAGAGTGCGAGAAGAATAGCATTGAGAAACCTGGAAGCCGCGACGGGATCGATTCCCAGCAATCCGGCCAGGGCAAGTATTGCAGGCAACAACGGTGGCCAGAGAATAAGCGGGCGACCGTTGGCGAGTGTCATCCCCTTACCCTCCAGGAGGTGCTCGCCGGCAGTGAGATAGGCCAGCGAATCAGGCGTGATCGCAGTCCCGAAACCAGATGTGGCAAAGAGAATCGCCGCCGCCGCAACAGCGAAGAAAAGAAGGGAGAGTATCGCTATCTCCGTGGCTGACCTGTTAGAAATCGGGTTCATATCGCCCTGCGAGAAATTCTCAGTCTCCTGCCTTGCGCTTGGCCTGCTGCAAGTAATCTGACCAGTGTAAGTCGAACGAGAGTTAGTACGAGGAGTAGTACGGTTAATAAATGCGCCGCGAAGATAATAATAATCGCAGTTTTGCGCTACTGAAGTTTGATATTATCGATCCAGAATTGTAGAAGAGCTTGTTTCCCGGTAATAAAGAAAAGCAGCTTTGCAACGTGCCGAAGATCGAATTGGCGGCCACGCGGGGCGGTGCGAATATCCTCCAGTGGGAGTACAACGAGGTTATGGCCGTGGTGGATCGTAAACCCACCGGTATACCGATCCTCGTATTGGTTGTTGTGGTGAATGTCATCTATCCGCAAATAGAGCGCGAAGCTATCGGGGAATTCGGAATACACTTCAAACTGAAGCGAGTTGTAGCCGGACCAGTCGGGTTGCGGCTCGGTGACGCTGAGACCGGGATACTCGCCGTGAAGCAAAGCCAGCGAACCTGCGTGGTTGGAGGATGGTCCCGCTGCCGGGGCGAACCATTCATCAGGTACGGTTGATCTCTGCAATCGGGCATCCTGCGTCACGAGGAACATCGTGCCCCAGTACGATTCAAAATCGCAGATGACCGGAAACTGGTTGCTGCGGTAGAGGTAGGCCATACCCCATCTGACTGGGCTCTGCAGCGCGGCTCCGAGCGTCAGCAAGCCCACCACAAACATGATGGTACGGGTGAACCTCCCTCTAAACCGGCGCTGCGGTTTGCGAGATTCCCAGACAGCGAAGAGCAAAACAAAGGAGGTCGCGCCAAGGAAGTTGCGGAGGATATCCCCCGGATCGGCATCGCGCGGTCCGAAGTACTGGATCACTTCTACGACAGCACCGAGCATGGTCGCGGCGGCGACAGCAGCTAGATACTCGAGCGGTCTGCTCAGTCGAAGCGATTTGAACTGCCGGAAAACGGCGAGGAAGGCAACTGCGATGACGCCGTAGGCGGGAACATGACCGAAGTTCTGAAGCTCGCGCCAGAGGATCGTCCCACGCATTCCGGTTGGTACCAGCGAAGCGACCACGATTACGATCAGCAGTGATACGAATAGGAGTGTGACGCGGGATTTCAGCATCTTTACCAGCTATACGAAGAGTGCGAACATGATCGACTCAGAGACTTCCCGACTGACATGCTGGGCGGTCATCGCCGCAGGAGCAGTCGCAGCCCTTTCCGGCTATATCGAATTGCAGCCTCCCGGTGTTCTGCTTCCAGACAGGTGAATGCCGCCACCGCGAAGTAGGGAATCAGGAGCAGCGCGATGTGGAGGAAGAACTGCGCGAGATTGGAGTAGGTAACATATTCTCTCAACAGATAAAGCCCGCCCACGAAAATGGCGGCGGTGAGGATTGGCGGCGCGAGCGACTTCCGTAAATACTCCAGCACGCCGATTCTGACAACATGCGAAATATAGACCGGATAGAAAATGGTGCTGAGCAGCAGTTGGGGAATCGTCGTTCCCCAGGCCACGCCGTTGATTCCATAGGGTCCTACCAGGATGATGCTGAGCACGATGTTCACGATCGCTGCGGCGACAGTGAGGATCGTGATTACTTTGAGTCGCCCGAGGCCGTAAAGTATAGATGCCGCCATGAAATGAGTGAGATATCCGAAGTACGAGATCGTCAGAATTGTCAGTACGGCAGACGACGGCTCGCGATATTCAGTTCCCATCCAGAGGGAGATGAAGACATCCCCCAGGATGATGAAGGTCGTTCCGACCGGCAGGATAATCAGGAGCAGATACTTGCTCCCCGTGATCAGCAGGATTTGCATTTTGTCGATGGCGTTGCGGGCGTTTAACGCTGAAGCTACCGGAGTGATGGTGGTGGTCACCTGGCTGACAATGCCGGTGAGGTATTCGACCAGATTTGCGCCGACGGCAAAGAAGGTGATCGCGCTGGCTGAGAGGAACGCACCAATCACGATAGAGTCCGTTTGGAACGAGATGCGCATCGAGATACCCATCAGGAAGGCATACACGCTGAAACTGAGTATCGTCTTGAGTGTCGCGCGGCTCTTGAGGTCCCACTTGATGTGGAGCGACGGCAGCGCCTTGTAGCAGGCGATTGCCTTCGCTATGAATCCCACGAAGGATGAACAGAGGGCAATGACCGCCAGCGCGATGACTTCACCGCCGTTGTTCAGCACGATTACCACAACCACGGTACGCAGCAGCAGGTTGGCTATCTGAATGGCATTGCGAATCTCGAAGCGCTGCAGAGCCGCCAGTACCGCCTCGAAGACACCGAAGGGGAAGCTGATGGCGAGGTTGACGCCGACGATGAGAACGACGATCTGGAACACGCCCTGTTTCAACTCAGGCACTTCGAAGAGGCTGTTGGCGAAGAAGGCAACGACTCCCGTGAGGGCAAGCACGATCAACCCCAGTCCGCAGAAAACGTAAAATACCGTGCTCATCACAGCGTTGAGATTGTCGGGGTCTTTTAGCGTGTGGTAGTGAGAAACATACTTGACGATAGCTGGTCGGATGCCAAAATCGAGGATGCCGAGATAGCCGACGATCGAGGCGGAGAGGGTCCAGATGCCGTAGCCGGTATTGCCGAGGCTGTGCACAATGAAGGGTGCGATAAAGAAGCTGACGATCGCATTGATGGCATACCCCACCCAGTTCGAGAGCACATTCTTGAAGATTGTCCTGGCGGTACTCATAGTCTTAAACGATCTCGTCCAGTTGCAGCGATGCACGGCTGTTGGTGGCACACGCCACGGAAGCGGTGATAGCGAATTCTGTCATGGCGAAAATGGTCATGGTAATCATAGTCATAGCGATTATAGTCATGGCGAATAGAGTCATGGCAATTACGGTCAATTTCGGATCATTCTCGGCAATCTGCCGAATCTTAATAGAGTGCGCACAGTATATTAGCTGTTCCCCGCGTGGTCGCCGCGGCGGGCGACAAAATGTAGAGATTATACAGGAATGGGAGGGCAACAAGCCAGGGAATCTCGGATTTGGCTCTTGCGGCGATAAAGAGTTAATCGTCTTCTGCATTGAAACCGATAGAGTTAAACAGGGTTCTGAAGATAGTTATAAGTTTTTGTCTGGCAGAGAGAAACCACATTGAAGGATGAGATGACGCAGGATATCGAGAGCTTCAGAGCAGACCTGAAAGAATATTTTAACATACTGGAGGAGCGCGATCCGGACGCGGAGCTATCGCCGGCCGGTAACTGGCGAATGTCGTGCTTCGAGAATGGCGTGAGCCTGGCGAAGCTGGTAGCCTCAGACTATTTCCCGCTGGAGAGCAAGGTGGTCTACGATGCGGCCGGAGCGTGGGGCGGGCACGCGTATGCATTCGCGCTTAATGGGCCGACCTGCTACATCAGCGACCTGATCGACCACCGCTACGAAGACCTGCTGAAATTTGTCCGCAGCCATAAATTGAATGTTCATCCATTTCTGGCGGATTGCCTCAAGATCCCCCTGCCGGAAGAATCGTGCGACGTGGTGATCGGCCTCGAACTGGTTGAACATATTCCTTCGGTTGAAGACTTCGCGGCCGAGGTTGCGCGGGTATTGCGACCGGGCGGTGTCTGCATCATCTCCACGCCAGCCAAGCTGAAATCGGTATACGAGGGTGAACCCCACTATGGTATCAAAGGGCTGGCGTTACTTCCGTTCAAGCTGCAAGGGCCGATCGCGCGCGGTATATTCCGCAAGAGTTACCCCTACCCGATAGAACGGCAATATCTGCGATCAGCGAAGATCATCGAGCCGTTCGCCAGGCATGGATTGACCGGCGAATCGATAGTCACCGGACGTTGGGCGCGGATCGCCGAGTCAAAGCCCTTCCTGCAGGGGCTTGTAAAACAATGCTTCTGGCGCTATATAATAATCCGCAAGAGCGCCTGAGTCTGGGATTTACGATCACCTACTCCGGCTCAATTCATCGAACACAATTGCATTGCAGGCAATCAGCACTCACACTAGAATGGCCTGATGAAGATCTTCATTTGTGACGGAAACCAGCGCAGCGCGTTGGCCGTAGCGCGATCACTTGGCAAGAGGGGGTATGAAGTCACTGTCGGTGATGAGCTGGAGCAGTGCCTGGCGGGCGCGTCGAGGTTCGTCAAACAGGTTGTCTGTTATCCCAGCCCCAGTCGTTTCCCCCGTGAGTTTCAGGGATGGCTTGTCGATTCGTTCAGGAAAACGAAGTATGACCTGCTGATTCCGTGCACTGACAAGACCTGTTTGCTGACACTTGAAATCGAAGGGCAAATCAGGGAGCAGGTCAATCTCGCCCTGCCCCCAAAGCGTGTATTCATGCAGGCGTTTGATAAGTACCTGATCGTTGAGACTGCCAGGAGAATCGGGATGGGTGCCCCAGAGACACTGCTCGTGAAATCGGAGAGTGATCTGGAGGAGGCGGCGAAATCGATCAACTATCCGGCAGTGTTGAAAGTTCACCAGAGCCACATGCTCTCGGAAGCGGGCTGGAGTGGTGGCCCGGTGGTGTATGTCGATTCCGCCGAGGATGCGCTGATTAAGTATCGCAACTACAAGGCGACGCAACCATTGATGCTTCAGGAGAGGGTTCAAGGAGTGGGCTGTGGATACTTCGCCCTATTGCGGGACGGGGAGCCGCTGGCGGAGTTTTCACATGAACGGCTGCGAGAGAAACCACCGACCGGTGGTGTCAGCGTGCTCTGCAAATCGGTAGCGATCGACCCGAAGTTGCGATCCGATTCACTCAGACTTCTGCGTGAACTTGAGTGGGAGGGAGTGGCAATGGTTGAATGCAAGCGCGACTCGGTGACCGGTGAGCATAAGATTATGGAGGTCAACTGTAGAGTGTGGGGATCACTGCAACTGGCAATCGATTCCGGGGTGGACTTTCCGGTGCTGCTTTGCCAGTTATTTACAACCGGTTCAGTGGAAAAGGCCGCTCCCCCCAGGGTGGGAGTGATTAGCCGGTGGCTGCTCGGAGATCTTGATCACATGGTTGCAGTGCTCAGGCGTGGTCGGCCCGGCACACGGGGTGTAGCGCGCCTGCTCTCGCGATTCGGTGCGATTTTCAGCTTCTTTGTCACCTTCTTACGGATTACCCATGGCTCGGTGTTGAGGTTTAATGACCCGGCGCCCTGGTTCGCTGAATTGAAGCAGTATCTGGGCTGGTATGTGAAGAAGGTCGTGGGTGGGCGATGAGCGGCAAACCCAGGGTTCTTCAGATAATAGAAACCACCGGGCCGGGTGGGGCCGAGACCGTGATGAGCCAGGTAGCGGAGCATATGAATTCCGCAGGTTACGAGTCGGTCGTGGCGCTCACCGGAGATGGCTGGCTGAATCAGCAGCTTCGCTCGAAAGGAGTCAGGACGATTCTGCTGACAGAGGATCGTTCGATGGGTTGGAGATTCATGGCACGCCTGATCAGGTTGATTCACCGGGAGCGAATCGCGCTGCTGCATGCGCATCTCGATGACACCTCATTTTTCGCAAGTCTCGCCGGGATGCTGACCGGCCGACCGGTGATAGCTACGTTCCATGGATTGATAGGCAGTTTCTGGCGTGATAACTGGAAAGGCAGATTGAAACGCTCGAGTGTGGCTCGGAACGCGAAGTTTATGGTAACCGTTTCAGGCTTTTTGAAATCGGAGGTAGAACAGAGACTGGGGGTCGGCTCGGAACGTGTTAAGGTTATCTACAACGGCGTGGATTTCGAGCGCAGCAGTCGCACGGAGACGCGTCTAAATCTGCGGCAGAAATACGGTGTTCCGTCCGATGCGACCTTGATCGGGTGCGTTGGGAACGTGAGAGCCTCAAAGGGATATGAATTCATAATCGAGGCGGCAGCATTGCTCAGCAAGCAGGGCTTCAAGTTCAGGCTACTGATTGCGGGCCAGACCGGCGGCAGCCTGTCGCAGCGCCTGGAGGAGCAATTGCGGGAGTTGCAGATTACCGAACTGGTACAGTTCATCGGCTTCTGTGAGGATGTCGAAGCCTTCATGGAACAGATCGATATCTACGTACTCCCCTCGGTGACCGAGGGGTTGTCTATCTCGACAATTCAGGCGATGGCTGCCGGAACCCCTGTTATCGTGACCCGCAGTGGCGGACCGACTGAGATTGTTGAGGATGGCGTATCGGGGATCACGGTTCCGGTGGGTGATTCCGCAGCGCTGGCGGAGAAGATCGAGTTTCTGGCGAAGAATGAGGAGATTGCTCGTGGATACGCCGAGAAGGGCTATGAATCTGTCAGGTCGAAGTTTGACATCAGAAACAGCATGTCCGCGTATGAGTCTCTGTATGCGACCCTGCTGGGAAATCGCGGGAGAGCCTGATGTTGGGTAGAGTGAAGCGGTTGTACAGGTCGCTCCGGGCGGAGAAGAGTGCCGATTACCCCCGTCTCTTCCGTGCAGTGGAAGAACGATCGGGGGAGATTCTGTTCATCTGTTTCGGCAACATTTGCCGCAGTCCATCTGCTGAAGCGATCTGGAACCAGAAACTCGAAAAGCAGCGGCTTGAACTGCCAAAGGCTGATTCTGCCGGGCTGAGCACAACCCAGGGCAGCAAGACTCCGGCTGATTTTGCTGAAATCACTCGTGAATTTGGGCTTGATCTGTCGAAGCATGGCTCGAAACTGGCAGTAGCCGAGCTGGTTGAGTCGGCCCGCGTGATTTTCCTGATGGACCTGCGCAACTGGGCGATGTTTCGGAAGCAATTCCCGCAGGCGATGGATTACACTTTCCTGCTCGCGAACTTTCTGGGTGAAGGAGAGCAGGAGATTGTCGATCCCTATGGACGGGGTGGGGAGATCGGCCGGCGAGTACTGGGACAGCTATTTGCAGCCATAGAGATTGTTCAATCACGACTTACCGAGAAACTCAATCAGTAAGCTTCAAACGAGTCGGTCAGGCTGGGACGTGGAGAAGGTTTCCCGGTGCCGATATCGGAGAATATCGATCCAGGAATGATTGGGAAGCGGGGGTTGTTCAACTTGCAGACAGCGATCGATCACTGTAAGCCGTTGTGTAACAACGAAGTCTTATATTGGCTGGCCTGGAGTGTCGGAAAAGCTAACAGGTTTGAACGTGGTTTTCTGGGGCAGTCAATTTAAGCTGTTGTCCTGCAACGCCTTAAATTGTTGGCACTGAAATTGCTTGAATTTGCAGTGATGGAGTATATTCAGGACGAATCTAAGCAAATAGGAATGCACAATATGAGATTTTTCGTAGCAGCAGTTTTCGCGGTCTTGATTCTTGCGATTGCACCTGCGGTCCAGGCGTTGCCGATCATCACCGAGACGATCTATACGAACTGGACTTTCGACGCGGGCCTTTACTACGGATTTGATGGCGATGGTCACACCTACGACTACGCTTCTTACATAAACTTCGAAGATTCCGATCACGACCTGCCGGATTGGGCAACGGGTACCTTTATCGGGACTTCGCCGATGCACCCCTCGCAATTGAATTATGCGCACACCTTGCCGGCCGGCCTTTCGGTTCCGCCGGATAAGATCGATCTTGCCAAGCTCTGGATTGACGGTTGGTTGATCGACAATAACAACAACGAAGTCAAGATCGAGAACAGCATCCTGTCGTGGTCTCCGCTGAACAACTGGAGCATCGCGACGCTCGGTGACAATACCCTCTACAACCTGACCGACGTATCGCTTCCGAACTTCTGGAACGACGGAGCGCTCAATATCGGTATTCAGGCGAATGAGTGGAGACTGAGAATCGATCGTTCGATCCTGATGCTGGATTACACCCCGGGTGGTGGCGGCTATGTCGGTACCGTACCGGAGCCGACTTCACTGATGTTGCTCGGTATGGGATTGCTGGGCGCTGGAGTCGTCCGCAGAATCCGCAAGCAGTAGCTGTCTCACGACAGAAGCTGCACACGAAGTACAGCTTAGAATTCGCAGGCTCTCTTAACACAGGTTAAGAGAGCCTTTCTTTTTGGTTTTAGTTTTGCGTTCAGGTGTCAACCCTCGTGATGAAGCTGCGCCAGCAGTTCGCTGATATACCGCCGCAGGGTCTCGCCCGAGGCATAGCGTTCCCAGATACTGATTTGAGAACCATCGAGTGCCGTGTAGCACTTGCGGCGCCGCCTCAGTCGTTCGAGACCGATTCTGAAATGATCGGGGTCACCCAGGTCGGGTGAGAGTGAGTTGACGATAAAGTTATATTCTTCAACCAGTTCGGAGTCGACTTCCGGCAGAGTGCCGATCCTGCGCAGGATCTGTTGCAACTCCATTTCTCGTCGAACCGCGCTGGTGCACGTTTCCACCCCATTTGTTTGACTCTTTCGCATACTGCCTCCCATGGCTCACCGGTTTCACCGGCGAATAGATTATCGCCTGTAAGTCAGGATCAGCCTTGAACTCTGAGGCTACGGTGTGCGGATCGAGATGTGGTTTGCTGGATCGTGGATGAGTATCTTGTCGCCTGACTCTATGAAGTAAGTCAGAGAAGCATCCGCTGTCAATAGCGATTCTTTGATTATCGCACGCGGCGATCGTTACTCCCCTACCCGATTTTGGGCACCTAATCGCCGGCGGGTCACGGTTAGCACTTGCCATCAGCGCGAAAAATGAAAATCTTGCGGAGGTATCTGAGTCGTTCGCGCTGCGCCGGTGAGGTTCCGGCGACAGATCTAAGTCGATCTGTGGCGGATTGGCCGAATGCGGATGCTGACGAACGTTTATCCATTTGTTATACTACCCGATCTCTATCGCCGGGGAGTACCATTGAGGTAGCTTCCGGGCAGGCAGGAACGTTGTCAAATCGAAAGGATTCAAATCATGGGTGAGCAGGAGAAACTTGATAACCTGTGCATTAACACAATTCGTTTTCTCTCAATCGATGCAATCCAGCAAGCTAACTCGGGTCATCCGGGGATGCCGATGGGTGCGGCCGCGATGGGCTATACCCTCTGGACCAGGTTTCTCAAGCACAACCCTGCCAATCCGCTCTGGTTCGATCGCGACCGGTTTGTGCTGTCTGCCGGTCATGGATCGATGTTGCTCTACGCGCTGCTGCACCTGACGGGCTACGACCTGCCGCTGGAGGAGGTACGCAATTTTCGTCAATGGGGCAGCCTGACTCCCGGTCATCCGGAACGGCTGCACACGCCGGGCGTCGAGGTAACCACCGGCCCACTCGGACAAGGTTTTGCCAATGGCGTGGGGATGGCGATGGCGGAAAGACACCTGGCGGCCCGATTCAATCGGGAGGGGCATGAGATTATCGACCACTATACGTATTCGATCTGCAGCGATGGTGACATCATGGAGGGTGTCGCGGCCGAGGCGGCGTCGCTGGCCGGACACCTCCGGCTGGGAAAATTGATCTACCTTTATGATGCCAACGAGATTTCACTGGCTGCGGCAACCAGCCTGACATTCACCGAGGATGTGCCGCGTCGCTTTGACGCTTATGGCTGGCACACTCAAGTTGTTGAGGATGGTAACGACGTTGCAGCGATCAGTACTGCAATCGAGGCGGCAAAGCAGGTGACTGACAAGCCGTCGCTGATCATGGTGCGCACGCATATCGGTTTCGGTTCACCCAACATGCAGGACACGTTCGATGTGCATGGCAAGCCGCTCGGAAAGGATGAAGTTAAGGCTACGAGAGCGAATCTCGGATGGCCCTCCGACGAGGAGTTTTTCGTCCCGGAAGAAGCACGCAAGGTCTTTCACAACGAGTTGAGTAAGGGCAAGCTGGCTGAGGAGGCGTGGAACAAGCGATTCGAAGTCTACCGGCAGAAGTTCCCTGAAGCTGCGGCCGAGCTGCTCGGAATGATGCGTGGTGAGCCGGTGGAAGGCTGGAGATCAGCTTTACCGAGATTCCGGCCTGAGGATGGGAAGGTAGCTACGCGCAGTGCATCGGGCAAGATCATCAATGCCCTGGCGAAGCAGGTCCCTGCCCTGATTGGTGGTGCCGCTGACCTGGGTCCATCCACGAAAACAACGATGAAAGATATGGGGGATTTTGAGCCGCCGGCGCTTGCGGGAACTGATACGCAGGGCTCAGCGGGTGGCGGCTGGAGTTGGGCGGGACGCAACATTCATTTCGGCGTACGCGAACATGCGATGGGTTCGATTGCCAACGGGATGGCGGCGCATGGAGGGATGCGTCCCTACGTCTCTACTTTCCTGATGTTCTCCGACTATCTGCGCCCTACCCTGCGGTTAGCCGGGTTGATGAAACTGCCGGTGATCTATGTTTTCACGCACGATAGTGTTGCCGTGGGTGAGGATGGCCCGACGCATCAGCCAATCGAACATGTTGCAAGCCTGAGGGCGATTCCGGAACTGCTGGTGCTGCGGCCGGGGGATGCCAACGAGACCGCGGTGGCGTGGGAGTTGGCGATTGAATCGAAGGAGCAACCGGTGGCACTGATACTGACCCGGCAAGATCTGCCGATACCGGATCGGGGTGAAGTGGCGGACGCGGAGGGCGTGCGCCGTGGGGCATACATTCTCAAGGATTGCGATGAAGAGACACCAGACTTGATTTTGATCGCCAGCGGTTCGGAAGTCGCGCTTGCACTTGAATCGCAGCAGAAGCTCGCGGCGGAGGGCATAGCCGTTCGTGTCGTCTCGATGCCGAGCTGGGAATTGTTCGCTGCACAAGCGGAGGACTACCGTGAGTCTGTGCTGCCAAAGCGAGTGAAGGCACGCTTGAGCATCGAGGCGGGATCGACGCTCGGCTGGGAACGCTGGGTTGGCAGCGAGGGAGCAGCGCTCGGGATCGACAGGTTCGGAACGTCGGCGCCGGGAGATCAGGTATTGCATGAGTATGGTTTCAACGTCGATAACGTCTGCCTGCACGCCAAACGACTGCTTAAGGAGAAAGTGACGGTAAAGTAGTGCGAATCGGCATTGCCACCGACCACGGCGGTTGGGAGTTGAGAAATCGGCTCATCGATGAGTTGAAAAAGGCGGGGCATGAAATCGTCGATTTCGGTGCCCCACAATTCGACAAGGATGATGACTACCCGGACTATGTGATACCGATGGCAAGAGCTGTTGCCAATGGCGAGGTCGAGCGCGGCATCGCACTCTGCGGCAGTGGAGTTGGCGCCTGTATCGCGGCCAACAAGGTTGCCGGTGCACGCGCCGCTTTGATCACCGAGAGTTTCTCTGCTCGACAGGGTGTCGAGGATGACAATATGAACATCATCTGCATCGGCGGCTGGATCGTCACCCCGCGAACAGCATCGGAGTTGGTGGGTGCATTCCTGAAAGCCAGGTTTCGCAGCGAGGCGCGCTTTCAACGCCGACTTGATAAGATTGATCAATTAGCCAACGGAAAGGCGCAAAGATGACTCCGCAAGACTCACGCATCGAAGTAATCAGTTACGGCAAATACAAAGACCATATCATGCAACGCCTGGACAAACTGGTGGCAGAGGATGTTCAGAAGCGACTCTGGAGCAAGGATGTCACGCTGTGGGGCGATCATCATGATGCGCAACAGATATCCGATTCGCTCGGTTGGCTCGATGTCACCGCGAAGATGCTGGACAATCTACCTGAATTGCAGCGATTCACTGCTGAAGTGCGCGCTGCGGGATTCAATCACGTCGTGCATCTGGGAATGGGGGGAAGCAGCCTGGCCCCGCTCGTGTTCGCGGAGACACTCCCCCGGTCTGGTGCCGGACTGCCGCTGACGGTGCTGGACAGCACTAATCCTCAGAGCGTGTTGCGCGTGGCGAACAAGATTGATGCCGCGAAGACGCTGTTTATCGTGGCAAGCAAGTCTGGTACGACCACCGAGACCGTGACGTTCATGGAGTACTTCTATGGGAAGATGCGTGAGATTAAGGGTGATCGCGCCGGCGAGAACTTCATAGCCATTACCGATCCGGGCAGTCTATTGATCAAGACAGCGGAGGAGCGTCGGTTCCGCCGCTGTTTCCTCAACTACGCCGATATTGGTGGTCGCTATTCTGCCTTGTCATACTTTGGGATGGTGCCGGCTGCGCTGATTGGAAATGATATCGAGCGGTTGCTCAAGGGTGCAGATCGCCTTGCCGGCGAGAGAGAAGACCCAACCGCCAATCCGACAGTTTCTGCGCACGACCTGGGGGGCATCGTCGGCGAACTTGCGCTGCATGGCCGAGACAAGCTGACATTCATAGCAGCAGAGGCTATCTCGTCGCTAGGATTGTGGCTTGAGCAGTTGATTGCTGAGAGCACGGGAAAGGAAGGTAAAGGTGTCCTCCCTGTGGCGGGAGAAGAGCCGGGAGGGATAACTGACTATGGCAATGATCGGGTGTTCGTTTACTTCGAGTTTCAGGGAAACAGACTTGACGGTGAACTCGCAAGTCTTCAGGAGCTTGCGGGCGCAGGCCATCCTGTCATCAAGATAGCGCTGACGGACGCGCACGACGTCGGTCAGGAGATGATGCGTTGGGAAATCGCCACCGCGATCATGGGTTGGGTATTGGGTATCAACCCGTTTGACCAGCCGAACGTGCAGGAGTCCAAAGAGATTTCCAGGCGAATACTGAACTCGGCGATAAAGAGAGGAACTATTCCCGCGCTGGAGAATAGTAAAGAGAAAGTACTCCTCGATGTCGCGAGTCCGACACTGGAAGAGGATCTCTTCGAGTTCTTACAGGGGGTGAATGAAGGAGATTATTTTGCGATACAGGCATACATCACAGCAACCCGGGAAACAGATGCGGCGCTTGCGCAGTTTCAGCGCGAGTTGCGTGATCGTTTCCGAATCGCTACCACTGTGGGCTATGGCCCCCGCTACCTCCACTCGACCGGACAGTATCATAAGGGGGGGCCGAACAAGGGCGTGTTCATTCAGCTCCTTGAGACACCGACGCAGGATGTAGAGATTCCCGGCCAGGAGTATTCGATCGGATTGCTCTTCAACGCACAGGCGCAGGGTGACCTTGAGGCGCTGCTCAACCATCAGCGTCGCGTCGTGCGGGTATCGCTCGGCAGCGACAGTCCGGCAGGATTGCTGAGACTTATTGAGGCACTCTCGAAGGCTTCAGCCGAAGCAGGAACCTAGGCGCTTCAACAGCAGTTTCCTCACAGCCTGAACTCGACCGAGTCCCCTCCCAGTTGGATGAGAGCAACGTCAACTCTGCATGGGGATGACCGAGGATAAACAAAGCCAATAGTCTGTTTGGAGGTGCTGATTCGCGACAGCGAGGGACAAGCTGCAGGCAGGCAGGCAGAGTTTACGTGGAGAGATTGATTCGATAACTCTTGCAAAGTGACTGTCTGGTGATGTTTTGCCGATCGATTGGTGCACGGCTTTTGAGAGTCGGGCTTTTGATGTCGAACGAGCTTAGCGGGGACTTCTCCACAAGCAACTCGTTCACAGAGCCAGCCGGTTTCCCGGCTGGCCTGTGTTCCTGTCTCCCTCTCTCGTTGGATTACGGAGTCTTAACCGTTGTAGGTCCTGTATTCCTACTTGAGCAGAATCATCTTGCGAGTGGCGGTGAACTCTCCGGAAG
>JBECKX010000061.1:0-16291 GCA_040235515.1 Candidatus Zixiibacteriota bacterium | reverse complement strand
GGCGGCTCCTCGATGAGCTGGAGCTGGAATCGATTCTGATCACCCTTGGGCCACGCGGGATGGCCCTCTTCGAGAACGATCGCTCATTCAATCATCTCCCTACCGTCGCCAAGAAAGTGTACGATGTCACAGGCGCCGGGGATACGGTTATCGCCACGTTGAGCGCGATGGTCTCGGCGGGAGCCAACAAACTGGAGGCAGCCTTCATTGCCAACCAGGCGGCGGGGATAGTCGTCGAATCGATCGGCACAGCCTACGTGGAAAAGCAGCGCCTGCTCGATGAATTGTTGGATGAAGACTCATGAAGCGGAGCGGCAGCGGGAAGATAATCGCGCGGGGACGGCTCAAAGAGTTTGCCCACAAGCTGTCGCGTTCGCGCCGGAAGGTTGTCTTTACCAATGGCGTGTTTGATCTGTTGCACGCGGGGCACGTCGACTACCTGGAAAAAGCCGCCCGGCTCGGCGACCTCCTTATTGTCGGGTTGAATACCGACGCCTCCGTCAAGAGCAACAAGGGTGACAAACGACCGATTATCGCCTACCGCCATCGGGCCAGATTGCTGGCGGCGCTGGAGTGTGTCGACTTCGTTGTGCCGCTGACGGAGCAAACACCGGCACAATTGATAACCCTGATCAAGCCAGACGTCCTGGTAAAAGGCGCCGACTACGCACTGCATGAAATCGTTGGCGCCGACTTTGTCCGGAAGCACGGCGGCAGGGTTGTTCGAATGAAGCTGGTGCCGGGGCTCTCCTCTTCAGAGATTATCAAGCGAATCAAGTCCCTCTGAGCAGCGACCTCAGGAGAAACAACTCCCCTGCCTGCAACTTTGGCTTGAACAAGCTCGACTTTGACCCGTTTAAAGAATAGGCTTGTTGCTTGCCGAACATCCAATCAGCCCGGAAAACTCTTCTATTGCATTCGCGAGCCTTAAACTGTAGATATCCTGTACAGGAAAATCATGTCAAACCAACTGGTCAGATCATGCCTAACACTGCTGCTGGTAGCTGCTGTGCTGCTGGTGCTCGGGTGCACTGCGTCCCAGGAAGTGGTTTACCGCAATCCGCTTTTCCGAGGAGAAATCGAACGAAACCTGATTCCTGACACCAGTCTGCTCAACCCGGGGGCGGATTCTCACCCTTACCGGGTCGATCTGACTCACTGGCTGTCGGAGGGTGTTCCGGAGGGCGCAGACTCGGTGGTCTATCTCGAATCCTACCCCAGGAGCGATATCGACTCGATGTATCATCCATCGGAGTATGTCGGTGCGGCTCACCCGATTTATCACCTGAGTGGCTCAGAGGAGGGCCGCATCACGGAAATCTTTCTAAGTGATGACAGCACATATATCATCGAGCCGATGGCCTACTCCTTTAACCGCTACCAGATGGAATTCATGGTGCCCTATCGCAACGAAGTCGGCTTCAAGACCGGAAATATTCAACTGGCGTGGATCGATTCGTTGACCTGCAAACGGGTTATCGACCGCACACCGGAAGCACGCGAACTGATCCGATATTCGGTCCTCGGCGGCTTGATGATGTTCCTGCTTATCGGCGCCCAGAACGGGCTGTTCTAAGACCTGAAGAAAGACTCACTGAAATTCTGATAATTTTCACGGCGCGAATACCGATATTGTGCGTAGAACATTTTGGATTACATTGATCCCTTAAATCCAATTGCTGACGGGCCGGAGTTAACGCCCGGTCACCCGCTCCCGAAAGGAACCCCCCTTAGCGGCTGATACTGCTATCGACAGAATTAACACCTCAACCGAGATTCTCGCACGACTCTTGCTCTAACGCAAAGAGCAGGGGCGGCGCGAGCCAGAGGAATTACCGTTATGCAGACTTGGCCGAAGAGGTTCATCTCCCCACAAGCGATTGTCGCCGTAGCGATCATCGCCCTGATCAGCACGAGTATCCTGAATCCCGATCCGGCGATTGCCGGCGAGCCCGAAATCGAAACGCAGCTACTCCGCAACCAGAGTTCAACCGATCTTCCCGCACACGCTCAGGCTTTCGATCGGCAACTACAATTGAATCTCTCGAACACCGAAATCGGTCAGCACGACCGCAGGCTCCTCCCGCTGCAACTGCTGGATGATTTCAAGTTCTTCCTCGGTCGACCAGATTTCTATATGCTCGTTGGAGGTGTGGCGCTCGCTCCGACGGCGTTTAAGTCGAAGCTTCAGTCGGAGGAACCGGAATTCACTGAGATGTGGGGCAATTCCCAGTTCGCGGATGACTTCTTCGAATTCGGTGAAGGCTATGGACAGGGGAGTTTCATCATGGCCGGTTCAGCCGCGCTCTATGTCTTCGGACGCTACAGAGGGCATGACAATATCCGCAGCTTCGGCTCCGATCTCTTCCGGGCGCAAATCATTAATGGTATGATCACGGGAAGTATGAAGGGACTGGTCAGGAGAGAACGCCCCGACGGCACCGACTTCTACTCCTATCCATCCGGTCATACATCATCAGCCTTTACGACCGCCGGGGTAGTCTATTCCCATTTCGGCAAGAAGCTCGGCATTCCTGCCTTTGTGCTCGCGACCTACGTCGGAATGTCGCGGCTTCAGGAAAACAAACACTTCTTCACCGATGTCGTCGCCGGCGCTATCATCGGCAGCTATGTGGGCATGACAATCGTGCGCGATCCCAGCGAAGAAGAGACGATCAGAGTCAGTCCCTCGATTTCGGATGGTGCTCCGGCACTGAAGTTGACCGTGAAGTTCTAACTTCTGATTGCCTTTACCCCCGCGGTAACCTCTAAAATTCGGACCCCTAAAATGCGGGTTTGACTCCGCGCGCCAAAATTACCACATTTATAATCAAAAAAGTGCTACTCGAACTTCGTGAGGCAGACTATGCGTTCCGGAACGTTAGTGAAGTTGTTTCTGATTACAATCTTGATAGTTTCATTTGCTTCCCCGCTGCTGGCGTTATCCACGCCGGAAGCCAGGCTGGTGGGTACCTGGGGCGGCGAACTTGATATCTCGGTGCTCAAACTGCGCCTGGTAGTCCATCTTGACTCCACCGACAATCGACTCACCGCAACCCTCGACAGCCCCGACCAGGGCGCAAACGGGATCCCGGTCGATTCAGCCTTTGTCGCCGCTGATTCACTCCACTTGCTGCTATTCGCGCTGGCGGCACGATTCGAAGGACGCATCAGCGCCAATGTCGATTCCCTAGAGGGTACCTGGACTCAAGGTGGAAAGAGCTTTCCGCTTACACTGACACGTGGTGCGGCTGCGATTGAACGGAGGAGACCACAGGAGCCGCAACCACCATTCCCCTATCGATCGGAGGATGTCCAATTCCACAATCAGGCAGCTGACATCACTCTGGCGGGGACCCTGACCCTCCCCGAAACCGGCACCAACTTCCCGGCGGTCGTGATGATCAGCGGTTCCGGACCGCAAAATCGCAATGAGGAGGTCATGTCGCACAAGCCTTTCCTGGTTATCTCAGATTTCCTCACGCGCCACGGTATAGCCGTGCTGCGCTTCGACGACCGCGGTGTCGGCGATTCGGATGGGGAGTTCGCTACCGCGACCACGCAAGACTTTGCCACCGACGCAGAAGCGGCAGTCGACTTTCTGAAGGGGCGACCCGAGATCGACAAGCACAAGATCGGTTTGATCGGGCACAGCGAGGGGGGCATCATCGCGCCGATGGTGGCGGTGAACGACAACGATGTGGCATTCATTGTATTGCTGGCGGGTACGGGAGTGAAAGGCAGTGAGGTTCTGGCGTTGCAGGAACTCCGCATTATGGAAGCCTCGGGTGCAGATTCTCTCGAGTTGGCGAAGTTGGCTGCGCTGCGTAAAGAGATGCTGGCGATCACGAATACAGATCAGCCCTTGGGCGAAAGGCGCGAGAGGCTGACTGAGTTGCTCGAGCAGCAGCGGGAAGGTGTCCCGGAAGAGCAGTGGGATGCGGAAGGCCTTTCCGATATCGTGATCGCGGCGACTGTCGAGCAGTATCTATCGCCCTGGATGCAATTCTTCTTCAGGCACGATCCCGCCACGACGCTCGAGAAGGTCAACTGTCCCGTGCTTGCGCTCAATGGCGCACTCGATCTGCAGGTAATCCCGGAACAGAATCTACCCGCCATTGAGGCAGCTCTCAAGCTGGGGGGGAATTCCAGTTACAAGATTGTGAAGCTCGATGGCCTCAATCATCTCTTCCAGCATACGGAGATCGGCCTGCCGGCGGAGTACGCCACAATCGAGGAGACCTTCGCCCCCGAGGCACTTGAGCTGATTGCAGGATGGATCAAAGCGGTGACTGAGTAGATTTCCACGCTACTTCTATCGTCGATGGCGTGCATTAGCGGTTGACCAACCCTGTCCATCTTGGTAGATTCAGCGCCGACACGGAACGTCGGCTGAAGGTATCCCTTCCCATCGCAGCGCGGTGGCACCCGGGATTCCCAGGGGGCGTTCGAGATCACCCGGGCGCCGAGGGAGGGAATTGAATCTACCCAATTCGTTGACAATGGTGCGGATCATCCTCGCACCTGTATTTATGATCCTCTTCATCCTCGATGGCGTCTGGGCAAAAGTCTGGGCGACTGCCGTCTTTGTGATCGCCGCGCTCACCGATCTGGCGGATGGTTACTATGCCCGCAAGTATGGCATCTCCACCAGCTTCGGGAAGTTCTTCGACCCCCTTGCTGATAAGATCCTTACCTCGGTTGCATTCATCGCATTTGTTACGCTCGGCTACGTCCAGATGTGGATGGTACTCGTGATCATCATTCGCGAATTCCTGATTACCGGTCTGCGAACGATGGCGGCGTACAAAGGAGCGCTGATTACTCCTACCTGGTGGGCGAAGGTGAAGACCTTTATGCAGATGACGATGATCGTGCTGATCCTGCTCGTGATCAATCTGCGCACACTGCTTCCGGCAGCGGACGTCTCGGCAAATTGGCTGCAATCCCCGGTTGTGGATGAGACTATTTTCTGGCTCATGCTCCTCACCGTGTTGCTGACTGTTGCCACCGCTGTTGACTATCTGGTAAAAAGCTTCTACCTTTTCCGAAATTCTGTGAAGTGATCGACCTTAGAGTTACTGGAGTTTGACAACGATTCTGTCGAGATGAAGAAGTTTCTCACCAAGACGATAGCTACCGGGCTTGGCACCGGGCTGGCACCGATTGTCCCCGGAACATTCGGGACGATCCCCGGCGTGGTGATCGCCTGGTTCTTGTTTCCACTCGGCTGGCCGTATCAGGTGGTATCGACTATCATCATGCTGGCCATCGGCGTCTGGGCGGCGACCGAAGCTGAGGAATTCTTCGGCCATGACGGCAAACCGATCGTGATCGATGAAGTCGCGGGTATCATGGTAGGCTACATCCTCGTACCGGTGAACTGGCAGTATTACCTGACCGGCTTCGTGATTTTCAGAATTCTCGACATCGTCAAACCGCCGCCGGCGCGGCAGTGGGAGGGCCTCCCGCGCGGTTGGGGTGTGATGGGCGACGACTTCGCTGTGGGAGTGTACACCAACCTGATCCTGCAGGCGCTGATCTACTTCAGAGTCTGGCTTTAACTCGAGCAAACCGCTATGGCAATAACTGCCGAGATCATAACGATCGGTGAGGAAATCCTCTCCGGGCAGACCACCGACTCCAATTCTGCGTTTATCGGGCGCCAACTTGCCTCCATCGGTATCGAGGTACGCTACAAGATCTCTGTCGGCGACCGCCATGAGGATATCGTTGATGCGATCCGCACGGCGCGTGATCGCTCAGCCGTCACCATCTGTACCGGCGGGCTCGGACCTACGAGGGATGATATCACCAAACAGGCTATCTGCGCCGCATTCGACAGCAAGCTCGTGTTGAAGGATGAGATACTCGAGCATATCAAGAAGCGCTACGAACAGCGTAAGCAGAAGATGCCGTCACTGGTGCAGAGCATGGCGCTGCAACCGCTGGGTGCGGAGTTGATCCCCAACAGCGTCGGTACAGCGCCGGGTATCGTGTTTCAGGAGAAGGAACGCTATTTCGCTTCGGTACCGGGAGTTCCCTCCGAAATGGAGGCGATGCTGGTGGATCATATCATCCCCTACCTGCGGCGGCGCGAGGATCGGCAGCACATCGAGATTCGCCGCATTCGCACAATCGGGATTTTTGAGTCGCGTATCGCCGAATTGCTCGAGGATGTCGAGCCAGACGGCAAATGCCTCCGGCTGGCGTATCTGCCCAGCTACAAAGGCGTCGATCTGCGTGTGACCGCTCTGAACGAGAGGCCGGAACTGGCAATCAACGATGCCGAGAGACTCACAAAAGAAATCGTACGGCGGCTGGGTGAACATGTTTTTACGGTTGGTGATGAAAGCATGGCGGAGTTGGTCGCCACACTGCTCAGGAAGCGAGGAGAAACTCTGGCAACGGCGGAGTCCTGCACCGGCGGATTGATCGCGACCACCCTCACCGACATGCCGGGCAGTTCGGTGTACTTCAAGGGCGGAGTGATTCCATACTCGAATGAAGCAAAACAAAATATGGTGCGCGTGGAGGAACAACTCCTGATCGAACATGGCGCGGTGAGCACAGAGGTCGCCGAAGCGCTGGCGGCGAATACTCGCGAGTTGTTCAGAACAGACTACGCCATTTCAACCACCGGCATCGCCGGACCGGGTGGCGGCACACCGGAAAAACCGGTGGGGTTGGTTTACGTCGGATACGCCGACTCAGCAGGGGTAACCTCCCGTAAACTGGAATTGAGTGGAACACGCGAGCGGATCCGGGAACGCACCGTGTTGGCCGCGCTTGACCTGCTCAGGATTAAGCTGGCGGCAAAATAGAATGTGAGGTAAAGAGCCGATGCGACTCTTCATAGCAGCGAAAATCACCCCCGAGATTGAAACTCAGCTGGCGGAATTCCTCGATGGCTTTATGAAGTCCCCAGCCCGGGTCAAATGGGTCGAGCCCCGCAATACCCACCTTACACTGAAATTTCTGGGGGAGACGGACGAGCAAATCTTAAACGACCTCAAAGCCGCTATCGCCGATGCGAGCGCAGACTTTGGTCAGATCGAGACCCACCTCAAGGGATGCGGGGCCTTTCCGAATCTGCATGCGCCTCGCGTTTATTGGGTCGGAATCGTCGACCCGAACAAGAAGCTCGCCCAGCTGGCAGCCCGCATCGATCAGGAAGTGCATCACCTCGGCTTTGAACGTGAGCGGAGGGCCTTCTCACCGCATCTCACCCTGGGTCGAGTCAAAGACCAGCGTCAACTGGGTGCTCTCAATGAAGCGTTCGGCACCGCCGACTTCCCCAGCACGCCGCTTTCGATCGATTCGATCTACCTGATTCGATCACATCTCAAACCGAGCGGGCCGGTCTACCAGGAGCTGGCTGAGTTCAGCCTGTAGCACCACCGATCTGAGCTCTCCCTCTTTGCGCTCAAAAAAATCCGACCGCCTATCTCCTTGTCTGTCAATGAGATGGTTGTCCAGCATCATTTCTCTGCACGAAAAAGCTAAATTTTCCCTTGACTAAACCGACCAGTCAGTATAGTATGGGTTCTATGACGACGACAACGACGGCGAAAGAGAAGCTAATCCAGGCGGCTTACGAGCTGATGCTGCCTCAGGGCTACGCGGCGACCTCGGTTGACCAGCTCTGCTCACAGGCGGGTGTTAGCAAAGGCAGCTTCTACCATTTCTTCCCGACCAAGGAAGATCTCGGTCTGGCCCTGCTTGACGACTTCTTCTCCCAGTCGAAAGTTCACTTTCTCGGCGGTGACTACCGTAGCGAAAGCGACCCGCTCAAGCGCCTGGTGGCGTTCCTGAAGCAGACCGAGGGTAACGCCTCGATGCTCTGGAGCCGGGGCTGCCTGCTCGGTAACTTCTCTGTCGAACTCTCCGATTCGCATCCTGCCGTCAGGAAGCGTGTCTCCGAGATCCTGGCCGGAGTGACAAACGGCATCGCCGAGGTGTTCGAGCCGATCGGGAAACTGAACCCCGACAATGAGGATTTGCAGCCCAACCGCCTGGCTGAGGCGTACGTCGCTATCATCGAAGGTGCAATCATCCTGAGTCGCGCTCATGATGATTGGTCTTATCTGCAACGGTCATTGAGAGGATTCAGGAATTACATTGAGTCGTTGATCGACTGAGACAAAATTTTCATTTTTTTGCGCAACAAATATACCGACTGGTCGGTATATACGGACAGAATTTAGCTTGATTAAGAGAAACCTGAATAGACGAAACCAGGACAACCTGAAGAAAGGAACAAACGATGAACACTTCATCATCAGCAGCAGCCACCGCAGTGACGGCCCCGATCGACGAAGCCAAAATGCATGACTTCGCACTGAAAATGGTCAATGAAATGGGAGCGGCAGTGACCGGCCCCCTGGTAATCATTGGCGACAAACTGGGTCTTTACAAAGCTCTGGCGGAAGCGGGACCGCTCAACGCGCACGAGTTGGCCGAGAAGACCAACACCAATGAGCGTTATGTGCGCGAGTGGCTCTCAAACCAGGCGGCATCCGGGTACATTGAGTATGACGCCAATGCCGGCAAGTTCTACATGACGCCGGAGCAGGTTGCGATCTTTGTTGACCCCAATAGCCCGTTCCTGATGACCGGCGGCTACTACTCGCTGGCTTCCACCTACCTCGATCATCCGAAACTGGAGCAGGCATTCAAGACGGGCGAGGGTGTCGCCTGGGGCAACCACGATAACTGCCTCTTTTGCGGGGTAGCGAAGTTTTTCCGCCCGAGCTACGAGAACCACCTCGTCCATAGCTGGATCCCGGCGCTGAAGGGCGTGCGAAAGAAATTGGAGGATGGAGCTACTGTCGCGGATGTCGGCTGCGGATACGGAGTCTCAACCGTACTGATGGCGAAACATTTCCCGAACTCGCAGTTCTTCGGATACGATATCCATGAAGGTTCGATCAACGAAGCGCGCGCACTGGCGAAGAAGGAGGGCGTCACCAACGTAACTTTCTCGGTGACTGCCGCCAAGCATATCCCGAATCTTGGCTATGACCTGGTCACCTGCTTCGATTGTCTGCACGATATGGGTGATCCGGCGGGTGCCGCAGAGCACATCTACGCGACGCTGGCCGAGGGCGGCACCTGGATGATCGTCGAACCAATGGCGCACGATGAGCTGCAGGACAACTTCAACCCGATCGGAAGAGTCTACTATGGATTCTCGACGCAGGTGTGCACTCCTACCTCATTGAGCCAGGAGGTTGGTGCGGCGCTTGGAGCTCAGGCGGGAGAGAAACGCCTTCGTGAGGTGATTGAGCCCGCAGGATTCTCCTCGGTAAGTCGCGCAACCGAAACACCGTTCAACATCATCCTGGAAGCGCGCAAGTAGTTTGTATCGCCAATGACAAACAGCTTCTACCGGGATGACAACAGCACGGGCCCGTCAACTCTGACGGGCCCGTTTTAATCATCTGTGCTGACAAGACCCGGCTACGACGGGTTTGCCACCGGGGTAATGGTAACCTTGATTACTTCTTCTGTGCGCGGATAGGTATAGGCGTCACGCGGACGGGTGATGCGTCTGCGCTCGCTCTCGCCGGTGTTCGGACCAGACTGGCGCGGAGCCTGATCGGCGCCGACACCCGGTTCCTGGTTGACTTCGGTTCCGGCATCCCAGAGGGTAACGTAGCGAGTGACGTCACCGCTGATCGGCTGTCTGTGCCGCTTGAAGAGCGGAATGCCGATATTGCCCGGTGAGTAGAAAAGATCGTTCGACTGACCAAACATTGAGGTAAACGAAAGATGGTCACCCGGCTGCGCAGTCACCATGAACTCAAATGCCTTGCCCGGCGTCGCGGGACCGGGACCTGAGTCACCAACCGGCGTATTGAAAATACCACTCGACTTCACACGCCAGTCGTTGGCAATGTTGGCTCCGAGCATAGAGGGATCACCATCCTCGGCCTGCTGCTCCAAACCTCGACCATTGTCGTAATGCCCTACTCTGAAGAAGGGATTGAGGAGACGGGTGACAGCCCACGCTCCGGGTGAGTGTGGCGCCGGAGCCGTGCCACCGGTGGAGAGGTGCAGAGTTGAACCGGTCGAGACATTTTCGATCCTCACCAGGAATGTGACTGGCTCGCTGTCATGGCGGCCGAAGCGCGCCAGATCCGTGTTGACATCTTCCAGGTTGTCGAGTCCATCCGACTGAGCTGATGAGGGAGCAATCGGCTGTTCCGTCGAGCATCCGATTCCCACCAGGGCTACTGCCAGCAGACTAAAAAACAGCTTTGTGATGAGTTTGGTGTGCATTGGTACCTCTTGTTAGGGTGTAAGTTTTACTACTTCCAGGTTGCCTTATCTGTCACTGCGGGGCTGGATAAACTGTGCCACGGCGCAGGAGCGCATCCCGCCGGCAGTGAATTCAGACTTTCTGCAACATGAACTTACCCCTTACAACAATTGAGATATCACAACTCTGTAACGAAACTTTGGAGAGATTCTCACATCTCGAATGAGCGTCATAAAACCGTGAACAACGTGACTCGAGGGGCTGGTTGCCACGGGCAACAGCGCACTGACCGCGGCAAAACAGGACTGAATCCGGCTTTGACAGCCGAGTTTTTTCTCCCCCCTTTGGTCCCATAACCTATTATTTTCCAACAACTAAACTTTTTCTGAATCGTTTCCGTGAATTTCCCATCCAATTGGGCAAAGAGCTTAAACAGTTGTCACAGGAGAGCAATTCCGAAATGAAAGCCCAGATAGCGAATTTCTCAATCAAACATCCCTGGATTGTGATTTCGGCGGCCGTAATCATCACCGCCTTTTTCGCATTCCAGTTTCCGAACATCAAAATTGATACTGATCCTGAGAATATGCTGCCGGCGGATTCGCAGGTGCGTATCCAGGATCATGAAACCAAAGAAATATTCAACCTGTCGGATTTTATCGCGGTTGGGGTGGTTGAAGAGCACGGCGCGTTCAAGCCGGAACTGCTAAACCGCATCTACGATATCACCGCCGAAATCGAGAAAATCGATGGCGTGATTGTGGCGGACATGCTGGCCCCGTCGACGGTTGACGACATCCGTCAGGGTGCAGGCGGTGTGCTGGTGATCGAACCGCTGATGAGCGAGAAGGTCGAGACGCAGGCACAGGCGGACTACATCTTCAGGCGCATTCAGGAAAACCCTGTACTGCGCGGCAAACTGGCGTCTGACGATGGCAAAGCGATCGCTCTCTTTGTCCCGATTGAATCGAAGACGATGTCACATCGGATCGCCGGCGAGATCACGGCAATCACCGAGAAATACAAAGGCGATGAAACCTACCATATCGCCGGTCTGCCGGTGGCTGAGGACTCGTTCGGAGCCGAGATGTTTTCGCAGATGGCGCTCTCCGCTCCCGCTGCGTTCCTGATCATCTTCATCCTGCTATTCGTATTCTTCCGCAAGCTGCTGGTGATCCTGGCGCCGATGATTGTCGCAATGATGGCGGTGATCTGGTCGATGGGCCTTCTGATCCTGACCGGTAACACGGTGCACATCATGTCGTCGATGATTCCGATCTTCCTGATACCAATCGCGGTGCTCAACTCGATTCATATCATCTCGGAATTCCATGACCGCTACACCAGGTACAAACATAAAGATGCTACTATTCGCCATACCATCAACGAACTGTTCGTGCCGCTGCTGTTTACGTCGCTGACGACGATTGCCGGTTTTGCATCCCTGGTAACCACGCCGATTCCACCCGTTCAAGTATTCGGTATCTTCGTGGCGTTCGGTGTGCTGGTTGCCTGGTTCCTCTCGCTGACACTCAATCCGGCGATCGGTATTCTGATCCCGACCGACACTTTGAAGAATTTCGGACGCGCCGACGATGCGCATGGTCCGATGTCAAAGCTGTTGCACGGCTTCCGCGACCTCGCCTGGAACTACAACAAATTGATCATCTTCACTTCGATGGTCCTGGCGGTGGCTGCGGCGATCGGCCTCTCGATGCTCGAAGTTAATGACAACCCGGTCAAGTGGTTCAAACAGTCACACCCGATTCGGATCGCCGACACCGCAATGAATGAGCACCTCGCCGGTACCTACATGAATTATCTCGTGTTCGAAGGGGATGACTACGACCGTATGAAGGACCCCGAAGTGGAACGCTACATCGAAAACCTGCAGCGTGACCTCGAGAAGGACCCTGTCGTAGGCGCCACTACCGGTTTGCCCGATGTGATCAAGAAAGTACGCTTCGAGTTATTTGGAGCTGATTCGACCAAGATGATTATTCCTGACACCCCGGAAGAGGTGGGGCAGATGTTGTTCCTCTTCGAGATGTCAGGCGGTGACCCGGATGACCTCTTCAAATTCGTCACCAGCGACTATGATATGACCAATCTCTGGGTACAGATGCGCAACGGCGACAACAAGCTGGTATCGCAGGTCGTTGAGCGCGCGGAGGCCTATATGGAGGCCAACCCGCTGCCGGAGGGTGTGACCACCCACTGGTCCGGCCTGCCCTATATCAATATCGAGTGGCAGAAAAGCATGGTGACCGGCATGCGCACGGCATTCCTCGGATCATTCGTCGTCGTGTTCTTTATGATGGTTATCCTTTTCCGCTCGCTGCGCTGGGGCATCATCGCCATGCTGCCGCTGACCCTTACCGTGGCGGCGATCTACGGATTCATCGGCTACATCGGTAAACCGTACGATATGCCGGTTGCGGTGCTTTCGGCGCTGACGCTCGGTCTATCGATTGACTTCGCGATTCACTTTATCGAGCGACTGCGGATCATTCACAGCCGCACCGGCAATTTCAAAGAATCGTATCACGAGATTTTCGAGAGCGCAGGCCGCGCGATCTTCCGCAACGTCATGGTCATCGCCATCGGTTTCGTGCCGATGCTCTTCTCCAACCTGGTTCCCTACATCACCGTCGGAACGTTCTTCCTGGCGATTATGCTGGTCTCCGGGCTGGTGACGATGCTGCTGTTGCCGGCGATTGTCCGCACATTCCACAAGAAGCTGCTGCCGGACGGAAATCCGCAGGAGCACAATGATATCGAAACCGCACCACAGGGTGCCTGATATACCCATAGACTTCAATAGTGTTGATTGATTTGATACAGAACAGGAGAAACAAAGTGAAGAAGCTCAGAACATTACTTGTTTTCGTACTCGCGAACGCGCTCGGACTGATGGCATTCTCGAACGCCAACGCGCAGGAGAAAGACCCGACCGAGATCATGAAGAAGTCGCACATGGCCTACTACTACGCCGCTGACGACGGCGTGGCCGAGGTCAACATGTCGATCGTTAACGATAAAGGCAAAGAACGCAACCGTCGCTTCACGATGCTGCGCCTCGATCAGGCGGATGGTGGCGATCAGAAGTACTACACTTACTTCTATGAGCCCTCCGATGTCAAGCGTCTCACCTTCATGGTCCATAAGTCAGCCGCAGGTAACGACAAACGCTGGATCTATGTCCCCGCTGTCGACCTGATTAAGCCGATCGCGGCTGATGACAAAAACTCAAGCTTCGTCGGGTCGAACTTCACCTACGAGGATGTCTCCGGCCGCCTCTGGACCGAGGATACCCACACGCTCATGAAGGAAGATGAACTCAACGGTAGTGCTGTCTGGGTTATCGAGTCGAAGCCGAAGGATGCTGGATACGGCGGATTCGCCCGCAAGGTGTCCTACATCAGCAAGGAGAACTACCTTCCGCTCAGGGAAGAGTACTACAACGACAAGGACGAGTTGATTCGCGTCTTCACCGCCGAGAAAGTGGAAGTGATCGATCAAATCCCGACCGTTACGCTGCGCAAGATGACCGACGAGAAGAAGGGCCAGTACACGACCGTGCAGTTCAGCTCGATCAAGTATAACCAGGGCATCAAGGATGAGGTCTTCACCGAACGTTTCCTCAAGAACCCTCCGCGCGAGTTCGTGAAGTAGCGGAACCCGATAGAGGAGTTTGAGGAGATTACGGCCATGACTAATCTACGCACGATCAAGATAGAGATGAATCTAAAAAGATTCACAGTGAGCCTCCTGGGACTTATGCTGCTGGTGTCACTACTGTCGCCTCTGACACCGGCGGCTTCCGCCCAGGGGTTGCCGGTCTACGGTTTTGTCCAGGGACTGTGGGGCGGGTTCCTGCATGAACGCAATCCCGTGCCGAGTGAGTATTCGGCCTCTGAGGTGCGCCTGCAGCTGAAGTTGGAGGAATATTCCGGTGGAGCGGAGTTTTTCGCGCGCACAGACTTCGTCTACGATGACATTAGCGACGACCAATACAACTGGGAGCTGCGCGAAGGCTACGTCAAGTTCACATTGTTCAACTATGTTGACTTCAAGGTGGGGCGCCAGATTTCCACCTGGGGCACGGGTGATTTGATCTTCATCAACGATGTCTTCGCCAAGGACTACGAATCATTCTTCTCGGGACGCGATGACCAATACCTGAAGGCACCGCAGACTTCGCTGCGTGTCGAGTACTACTCGCCCTATGGCACCTTCAGTGTCGTCTGGACACCGGAGTTCACTCCGAACCGGATTCCGGACGGGATGCGCTTCTCCTACTTCAACCCGATGGTTGGAGATTTCGTTGGTGGCGAACCGTTCGTGTTGATGGCGCGACAACCGGAATCAACCTGGGAAAATTCAGAGACGGCATTCCGTTATCAGAATTCTGTGTCTGGCTGGGCGCTGGCGCTTTATGGCTACCGTGGTTTTTACAAGAACCCGGTCGGGTTTGACCCGATGGCAATGATGCCTTACTACCCCCGCCTGAATGTCTATGGTGCCTCAGTGCGCGGACAGTTTAGTGGTGGAATCCTCTGGGTGGAAGGCGGCTACTTCGACTCGCGTGGCGACAGTGATGGCGACAATCCCTTCGTCCCGAACAGTGAGCTGCAGGGATTGGTGGGGTATGAGCGCCAGGTCGCGACTAACCTGACTGCAAACATTCAGTATCAAGCCCAGTATATGCTTGATCATGACAAATATGTAGCCTCTCAAATGGGCGGTGCAACGGAAGATGAGCTGCGTTCGCTTATCACATCCCGACTCACCAAGACTTTGAAGCTTGAGACGATTGTCCTCAGCAGCTTCATCTTCTACTCGCCGTCCGATGAGGATGTCTACTATCGCTTTAATGTTGACTGGAAGTACAGCGATAATATGACTCTGACGCTCGGTGGCAACTTGTTCGACGGCACCAGCGGCGCCACCGAGTTCGGAGCCTTTATGTTGAATGACAACCTGTATGGCAAGGTGACCTACGGGTTCTAAACCGTACCGTAGGTCAAGCCCTCTTGGGGCTTGACAGGATCAATCTGTTGCGTCAGGTCTTGCGCTTGATGAGGCCTGCCGATTCAAGTGTGTGACCTGACGCTGGTAGAAGTCTTGTAGCTTGTAGGTCCGAACCCCTGTGGTTCGGACTCGCGCAGCGAAAACGAGTAGGTCAAGTTCACTTGGGACTTGACAGGTAGGTCAAGCCCTCTTGGGGCTTGACAGAGGACGAAGGAAGAAGAAAAGAAGACCTTTAAGCATACAGAATGTGGTGGAGCGTCCCTTGACTTGCCCTCCTGTGAGCCTCGACGCTCCGCCGCAATTCTCAAGAACCCCTGATGGAGAGAAGAACAAAATGACAATGGAAAACAGAATTCGGGTATTGGCCGGCACGATGATCCTGATCGCGCTGGTCCTCTCGGTACTGGTATCGAAGTACTGGCTCTTTCTGGCGGCGTTTGTGGGTGTAAACCTGATTCAGTCGGCGTTCACAGGTTTTTGCCCGGCCGAGATGATTATGAAGAAGATCTTCAAGGAGCCGGACACAAAATCAAGCTCAATTGCTGCGTAGGAATACCTGAAGCGAAAGATGCCATGTCTCTGCTTCACAAGGCGGGGCGGGGTCGCCCACAGCTTGCTGTGGGTTCAGTCATTGGAGGCTGCAACTTCAACATCTTACAGCAACTCCACTTCATCGATGGTCAGTGGCCCATCGTGATTCCCATTGTACCTATCAATACTTGACCTTGGATATTGTCCGGGCGAGTCAACCAGGGAGGATCCCACAGCAAGCTGTGGGCGACCCGGCCTTTAATTCGCGTTCACTTCAACTAGATAAACCCAGCCTGAACATTCTTCGACGTACAAAAAGCGATCTTGAACCGGTGACCAGACTGGAACCGATGCTTCGCAATCCTTTAATTCTGTGACTCTACGTAGTTCGCCGGACTCGGCATTGCACAATAGTAAATTGGCAGCATAAGTCGTGTGGCCATCCTCAATCTCCTCAAGAAG
>JBECKX010000053.1:0-20303 GCA_040235515.1 Candidatus Zixiibacteriota bacterium | reverse complement strand
AACCATGGCCGCTTCGCCTTCAACCGCGACGGCACGGATGGCGGAGCAAGCTATCCCATCCACGTCGGCACCAACTCTGCCAACGGCAACGGCGCACGTTTGACTGCCGGCGGTGTCTGGACAAATGCCTCGAGTAAAGAACTCAAGGAAAACTACACGCCCCTTGATCAGCAACAACTCCTGGATGCTATAAAGTCACTAAAGGTAGAGGGCTGGAATTACCGCAACTCAGATGAATACCACATCGGTCCCTATGCCGAGGAGTTCGTAGAGGCATTTGATGTCGGTGCGATTGATGAAGTGACGGGAGAGCGTGTCACGTCACATCTCGCGGCTAGTGACGTAGCTGGGGTGGCTCTAGCAGCGGTCAAAGAGTTAATAAAGAAAACTGAAAGAATCAACCAGCTTGAAGAGCGCCTGGCTCGGATCGAGAAGTTGTTAAGCGACTCTCGGTTAGCGCAGACTACTTCTGGCAAGTAGAGGATAATCGAATGAAAGGCTCATCTTGGGTTTCTGTAGTGTTACTGATCTCGGCAATCGTGTGTCTGACTTCAACAGCACCAGTCTATGCAGCGCCCGACTTAGTCAACTATCAAGGGCGTTTGTCCGACGTCAACGGGGACGCTCTCAATGGTAATCACGATTTAGTGTTCAACCTATACGATGTTCCCAGTGGTGGAGCCCCCCTCTGGACTGAAACTCATCTCGGGACCGACTGCACCGACGGACTGTTTAGCGTCATCCTCGGTGGGGCAACCCCCTTCCCCCAGGACCTATTCCAAACCGACAACTTATTCCTTGGAATCACGGTAGATGGTGGCGCCGAACTCACGAATCGTCAGCAACTTCTCTCCGTTCCATATTCCCAACGAGTCGAGACCGTAGACGGTAGCAGCGGCGGCCAAATAACAAGTGACGTCAAAATATCGGGCACACTGAATTCAGGCTCAAGCAATCTCGTGTCGGGTACGGCCTCCGCGGCCATAGGCTTCCAACAGGCTTGTACTGGATCCTACAGCTCAGTTACCGGCGGTTCAGCCGACACTGTAAGCGCCGATGGCTCCCACATTGGTGGTGGAGCTTCTAACAACGTTCGGGGGCTTTATGACGTGATCGGAGGAGGCTACGGCAATAGTACCGATGAGCAGAATTCGACGGTTGGCGGCGGATTCTACAACTCTGCAACCGGGCTATCCAGTGTGGTGGCGGGCGGAAGTGCCAACGAGGCTGTCGGGATTGTCTCAGCGGTATTGGGCGGCAGCGGGAATAAGTCTCTTGAAACGGGCAGCGCTGTTGTAGGGGGGGCAAATCACGTTAACAATGGAGTCTACAGCACAATTATGGGAGGCTCGAATTGCAGTATCCTGCCATTTCTTGGGACTACATCGTACTGCATGGTATTCGGTTCAAACGTCAATCTGATCAATCAGAACATGGTAGTGGCACTCTTCGAAGGAACTTCATCAGGACGGGTTGCGATCAATCGCGACTCTGATGCCGGTGTCTTCAGCTATCCGTTCCAGGTGGGCACCACCAGCGGAAATGGTAACGGCGCCTATCTTACCAATGGCGGTGTCTGGACAAATGCCTCAAGCAAAGAATTCAAGGAAAACTACACTCCACTAGATCAGCAGCAGCTCTTCGACGCAATCGAGTCCCTCAACATCGAGGGCTGGAACTACCGCAACTCAGACGAATACCACATCGGCCCGTATGCTGAAGAATTCATTAGAGCTTTCGACGTTGGAGCAATTGATGAGAACACCGGCAAGCGAGTCAACAGTCACCTGGCGGCTAGTGATGTTGCCGGGGTCGCGCTGGCGGCGGTGAAAGAGCTGATCGAGAAAAACCGCGCGCTGGAGCTTCGCATCGAACAACTGGAAAAGAAAATAAATCAGAATACGCTGGCTCATAGATAGCCGGTTCCGTGAAGGAGCAGACAATGCTACATCAGATTCGCTCAACATCCATACCTATCTTCCTTGCTGTATTGCTTTTATCAGGGATAGCCTCAGGAGTCCCTCGACTGCTTAGCTACCAGGGCCGACTGGCTGACTCTAACGGCGATCCCCTGACTGGCACCTACAATCTCGAATTCTTCCTATACGATGTTCCCGTCGGCGGCTCCTCACTTTGGAGCGAGAGTCATCTCGGAGTGAGTGCAGTAGATGGTTTGTTTGACGTTGTACTTGGGGAGACATCCACATTATCGACCGGCCTGTTCGCGGCTGATGAATTGTATCTGACAATCAAGATCAACGGTGGCGCTGAGACCACTCCTCGCCAGCAGTTCCTTTCCGTTCCGTTTTCGCAGAGAGTAGAAACCGTCGATGGCAGCAGTGGCGGAGTCATAACAACACCTCTCACTGTACAGGAAGGTCTAATGGTTGGTCGGGACAATACAATCTTTGACAGCACAACCGCAGCAATAGGATATCGACATTCCATTACCGATTCTTATTCATCTATCGCGGGTGGATATCAGAATGAAGTAACGGGGAAATACTCGCACATTGGCGGTGGAAGTTTTAACAAGGTACTCGCCAATACGGCAACTATTGCGGGTGGATCTGCAAACGAAGCCAGCTTCTTCCGGGCAGCCGTAGTAGGAGGATCCGACAACATTGCGTCGGGAAATGGATCGATAGTCGGGGGTGGGCAATTCAACTCGGCTACTGCGAATTACTCAGGCGTACTTGGAGGAAGCAACAACCATGCTACGGGAGATGCTTCAGCTATCCTCGGCGGCAGCAACAATCAATGCACAGGCTCAAGTTCTTTCGTTCTTGGCGGTTCCCACAACGACTGCTTCGATTCATATGCTACCATTCTCGGTGGCGCACAGAATACAAACTCGGGCAGCTACAGTGTTATTTTGGGAGGCACCCTTTGCTCAATCACCGACAATCTGGGAGCACCCTCTTCCTATTCTCTGATCTTCGGGGACAATGTGGACTGGGGGGGCGCTCAGAGGATCGTCGGTTTCTTCGACGGCACCAACCATGGCCGCTTCGCCTTCAACCGCGACGGCACGGATGGCGGAGCAAGCTATCCCATCCACGTCGGCACCAACTCTGCTAATGGTAATGGCGCACGTTTGACGGCTGGCGGCGTCTGGACCAACGCTTCCTCGAAAGAGTTTAAGGAGAACTTCACACCACTTGAGCAGCAGCAACTCCTCGACGCAATCGAATCACTGAGCATTGAGGGCTGGAATTACCGCAGTTCTGATGAATACCACATCGGCCCCTATGCTGAGGAGTTCGTTCAGGCCTTCGGAGTTGGCACGATCGATGAAGAGACTGGTGAACGAGTGAACACTCACCTTGCTGCCGGTGATGTCGCCGGGGTCGCGCTGGCGGCGGTAAAGGAACTGATCGAGAAGAACCGCTCGCTGGAGCAACGGATTGGGCAGCTCGAAGAGATTATTCTACAGAACAAGTTGGCAAAGCAATAACCAAAGAAATAAAGGATAGGCCATGAACGCCAAACGCTTGAGCGTGACATTACTAACATTGCTCTTCATACTCAGGTTGACAACGATGGTGGCGGCTACACCGCAGCAGATTAAGTATCAAGGGCGTCTCTCCGATGCCAACGGAGACCCGCTGACCGGAAGTTACAACCTCGAGTTCTTCTTGTACGACGTGCCTGTGGGTGGGTCATCGCTCTGGAGCGAGAGCCATGTGGGTGTGGCTGTGGTGGATGGCTTGTTCAATGTTATCCTCGGGGAGTCTTCTGCGTTGACGTCCGGACTTTTCGCCACTGATGACTTATTCTTCGCGATCAAAATCAACGGAGGCACGGAAACCTCCCCGCGTCAGCGACTCCTGTCGGTTCCGTTCGCGCGGAGGGTAGAAACGGTGGATGGCAGCGGCGGTGGATTGATATCCGGTATTCTCACCGTTGAGGAAGGTTTGAGTGTGGGTACCGGGAACGTGTTGGGCGACAGTACCGGAATTGCGTTCGGCGCGAACAATTCAGCCACAGGCGTCTATTCGTCAATCACAGGAGGTACTGACAACGTCGCTTCAAATCGGCGTGCCCATATTGGTGGAGGGTACCTAAACCAGGCAACGGGGTATTTCACCACAATCGGCGGTGGATATGATAACACTGCGATTAGTTCCTACACCACGGTAGGAGGCGGTGTCAATAATGAGGTTGATGGTTTCGCATCCGTCGTTGCAGGAGGTGTCGGAAACGTAGTGACTGGCGACAACTCTATGATCGGCGGCGGTTACGGGAATACCGCATCCGGGATATCATCCGCTATTGCCGGAGGATCCAATAATTTGTCCAGTAACACCTATTCCAGCATTCTCGGGGGCATAGGCAACCAATGTAATGGCGAGCGATCGTCGATTCTGGGTGGCGGCAACAATACGCTCTCAGATTCATACTCTGCAATTGTTGGTGGCAGTACGAATCAAAACAATGGGGCCTACAGTACGATATTGGGCGGGAGCAACTGCGGCATCTACGATCTTCTTGGCGCGCCCTCGAACTACGTCCTGACCTTTGGACAAAACGTCAACCAGCGGGGTGCAACTCGAATTATCAATTTTTTCGATGGCCCGTCACACGGGCGTCTTGCCCTCAATCGCGACAACGACGACGGGCCGATCAGCTATCCCATACATGTCGGCACCGGTACTTCCAACGGCAACGGTGCGCACCTTACGGCCGGCGGTGTCTGGACCAATGCTTCCTCCAGGGAATTCAAAGAGAACTTCACGCCCCTTAACGAGCAGCAACTCTTCGACGCAATCGAGTCCTTAAACATTGAAGGCTGGAGTTACCGCGAATCTGATGAATACCATATCGGGCCCTACGCCGAAGAGTTCGTCGCAGCCTTCGGAGTTGGCACGATCGATGAAGAGACCGGCGAGAGGGTTAACAACTACCTCGCAGCTGGGGATGTAGCAGGTGTCGCGCTGGCGGCGGTCAAAGAGTTGATAGCGGAAAATCGAGAACTTAAGTCGGCATTGGCAGCCAACCGGGCGGAAACTATCGCGCTGAAAGAGCGCGTGGAGAAGCTTGAGGAACTGCTCGAAATGCTTGCAGAAAACTGAATTTGCATTATATTGATCTATAATCAAGGAGAACTTCAATCATGCGATCCCTCCATTTGCGACTATCTCTGAGTCTCTTGCTCTGCGCAGCTCTGATTGCTGCTGTACCGTTGCTCGGAGCTCAGAAGAAGGCTGCAGCAGCTGCATCAGGTAAAGCCACAGAGACGACCGCACCTGCCGCAAAAAAGAACGATACTCCCGCATCTTCCCTCCCGACAACGACTACCGGAGAATCAGCTACCAACCCCGGTTCGACTCCGGGCGCTACACAGCTTCCAGCCGGACCGCAGGCCGGCGAAGAGATCAACTGGGATGTTATCTCATCCGGTGGCGGATTGATGACCTCCACCAATTTCATGCTGAATGGTACGATCGGTCAGACGGTCGCTGGACCCTCAACTTCGACTAACTTCATGCTTAACAGCGGTTTCTGGCAAGATTTCGGTGGGGGCGCAGGCCTCGTTTGCGGTGATGTCGATGGAGACGGCCTGGTGATTATCACAGATGCCGTATACATCGTGAACTACATCTTTGCCGGCGGACCGGCGCCAAACCCGCTTTCCTCCGGGGATGTCGATTGCGACGGGTTGGTTATCATCGGAGACGCGGTCTATATCATCAACTATATCTTCGGCGGCGGCCCGAATCCCTGTGCTGCCTGCGCGGGAGCATAGAGCGGCGCAGAGAAACCTTCTGCCGGCGCAAATAGTTTTGGCGACAACGGCATAGCCGGATGTGACGCCAAAAAAAGAGCCAAGAATTAACCGACAGCCTCTTGACAAAAGGCTGTCGGTTCGTATTATACGGGTCTTAGTTTTTCGATTTTGTAGGAGAATTGTGTGAAGACTTACATTCCGAAGAAAGATTCGGTAGAACAAAAATGGTATGTGGTTGACCTCAAGGATCAAATCCTGGGGCGCCAGGCGGCACGCATCGCCCGCATTCTGATGGGCAAGACCAAGCCGCAATATACACCGTTCCTCGATTTTGGAGATTTCGTTGTCGTTGTCAACGCCTCCAAGGTTCGCCTCTCGACTCCCAAGAAGGAGATCGAGAAGGAATATCACTGGCATACCGGATATCCGGGTGGCCTGCGTCAAACCACTTTTGCGAAGGCTGTCGTGCAGCGCCCGGAGTGGGTGGTTCGCAAAGCGGTGTGGGGAATGCTCCCCAAGGGTCCGCTGGGTCGCAAGATGCTGAAGAAACTGAAAATCTACTCCGGCCCCGAGCATCCGCATGCCGCGCAGAAGCCGGAACCGCTGGTAATCAAGTAAACCCGGTTTACTTGCAGTTATGATTGGAATTGAGTCTCACACTTTGAAGTTGAATAAAGAGTCAGGACTATAAAGGAGTCGAATGGCTACCGAAGCAATTCATGCCACCGGCAGACGGAAAAACGCCGTCGCAAGTCTCTGGATTTCCGCCGGATCTGGCAAAGTCGAAGTTAACGGAAGAGAACTACTCCCCTACCTTACTCGCGAGTCGCTGGTAACTCACGCGACCGAACCGTTCAAGACGGTTGAGATGGAGGGTCGTCTGGATGTCAAGATTCGCGCCCGTGGCGGCGGACTCTCCGGGCAGGCCGGCGCAATCAGACATGCTCTGGCGCGCGCGCTGGCAAAGTTCGATCCGGAATTTCGCGGCCCGCTGAAAGCTGCCGGGATGCTGACCCGTGACGCTCGCATGGTTGAGCGCAAGAAGTATGGTCAGGTGAAAGCCCGCAAGCGCTTCCAGTTCTCGAAGCGTTAAACGGAGCGATACTGGTAGCGATACCGGTAACGATACCAGTGCAGCAGGGTTGCGGCGTCAGCCTGCGGTTGGCGCCACCAACTATTTTGATTTGAGCTTGAGTCTGTCGTGTACCGAGCGCCACAACTACGGTGGAGCCGTCGCGACGGCTTTAAGTCATAGATTGAGTAACGACACACGTTCGGGGATCTGCCCGGGTGGTCTTCAGGGAACAGCGTGCCCTTTCGCTGCGGCATACTTCCCTGCAGTCCCGGTCCAATGCAGAGTTGATCCGAGCGGAGGATTAACCGAAATTTCAGGAGTACTGCATGGCTGAAGTCACAGTTCGTGACCTTCTCGAAGCTGGCGTCCATTTCGGACACCAGACCCGCCGTTGGAATCCGAAGATGAAGAAGTTCATCTTCACCGCCAAGAACGGCATCTATATCATCGATCTCAACAAAACACTCGATTCACTCAAAGTCGCCTGCCGTAAGGTCAATGAGGTGATTTCGCGGAATCAGTATGTGCTCTTCGTCGGCACCAAGAAGCAGGCTCAGGAAGTGATGAAGGCTGAAGCGCAGCGCAGCGGCCAATATTACGTCACGGAGCGCTGGCTGGGTGGGATGCTGACAAACTTCCAGACGATCAAGCGCAATATCAAGCGTTTGAAAGATATCGAGCGGATGGAGCAGGACGGCACGTTCGAGAAAATCTCGAAGAAGGAAATCTCGATGCTCTCCCGCGAACACGAGAAGCTCAACAAGGTGCTCGGCGGGATTCGCGAAATGAACCGTCTGCCCGGACTCGTGTTCGTCGTCGACTGCAAGAAAGAGAAAATCGCTGTTGCGGAAGCCCGCAAACTCGGGATACCGATCATCGGTATCATTGATACAAATTCCGATCCCGACCCGATCGACTTCCCGATCGCAGGCAACGACGATGCCATCAAGTCGATCAAGGTGATCACCAAGCGCATTGCCGATTCGATTTTGGAAGCGCAGCAGCGACTCGCGGACGACACCGAACAGGCGATGATTGAAGCATCCAAACAACAGCAGAAGCCGGCTGCGACCGAAAAGGCCGCCTCTGCGGGTGAAAGCGCAGAGTCAGCCGACGGTAACAACGATTCAGCCGACACTGACGATTAGATTTGAGGAAGGATTAGTAATAGAAATGGCTATCACTGCAGATCAGGTAAAACAACTGCGCGAAAGCTCCGGCGCCGGCATGATGGAGTGCAAGAAGGCGCTGGTCGAAGCAGATGGTGACATGGATAAGGCGATTACGATCCTGCGCGAGCGCGGGATCAGCAAGGCCGCCAAGAAGGCTGAGCGCGAGACCAAAGAGGGTCTGATAGGCACCTACACTCATCAGGGTGACAAACTCGCCGTGATGGTGGAAGTCAACTGCGAGACCGACTTCGTCGCCCGCACCGACGACTTCCGCGAACTGGTCCGCAACCTGGCGATGCATATCGCCGCGGCCAACCCTCTGGTGGTGAATCGCGAGGAACTCGACACCGAACTGCTCGAGAAGGAGCGTGAAGTGTACCGTCACCAGGCTCTCAACGAAGGCAAGCCTGAGAAGATCATCGATAAGATCGTGGATGGCAAAATCGAGAAGTACTACTCTGAAGTCGTCATGATGGAACAGCAGTACGTCAAAGATCCTGATATCACGATCAAGGATTACATCACCGCCACGATCGCCAAACTGGGCGAGAATATTTCGGTCAGCCGTTTCGCCAGATTCCTGGTCGGTGAATAGATGGCGGATGACCCTGCCTATAAGAGAATCCTGCTCAAGCTCTCCGGTGAACAACTCGCCGGAGAGCAGGGCTTCGGAATCGATCCGCAGCAACTGGAATTTGTCACTCAAGAAGTAAAAGCAATCAAGGAGAAGGGCGTCGAGATCGGCATCGTCATCGGTGGCGGAAATATCCACCGCGGGACGGCCGGTGTCGAAATGGGTATCACACGCGCCACCGGTGATTACATGGGCATGCTCGCCACCGTAATCAACGCGATGGCGCTGCAATCCACCATGGAAAACCATGGACTCTTCACCCGGGTACTCAGTGCTATTCGTATCGAAGCGGTCGCCGAGACCTACATCCGGCGGCGCGCGATTCGTCATATGGAGAAGGGTCGCATAGTGATCATGGCCGCCGGGACCGGCAACCCCTACTTCACCACCGATACCGCTGCCGTGTTGCGCGGCGTCGAGACCGAAGTGGATGTCGTTCTCAAGGCCACGAAGGTGGACGGCGTTTACGATGACGATCCGATGACGAATCCGAATGCCAGGCGTTTCGAGAAACTTACCTATGACGAGGCGCTCAAACGTCACCTGAAGGTGATGGATGGCACGGCATTCACTCTGCTGGAGGAGAACGAATTGCCGTTGATCGTTTTTAAGTTGACCGAGGCGGGGAATCTGCGTAAAGTCGTAATGGGGGAAGACGTGGGAACGAGGGTTACCAACTGAGTTTCCGAGTGTTGCGCTCAACTGAGGCAGAATTTCTTTGTCGCGCAACGAAGTACCACAGATAGGTCGCAGGAGTGACTGCCGATCGGTGGCAGCGTCGGCATCACATGGTGGTGCGGAGATTGCAGGCGTGGCGACAGATCAAACCACTATTTCAAACAATCGTTAGTTGATCGGGAGGATAAGCAATGCTGAAGGAGCTAAAAGCTGACGCCGACGGTAAAATGAAAAAGACCGTCGCCAACCTGAAACAGCATTTCGGAACTGTGCGTTCCGGCAAAGCGAATATCCACATGCTCGATGATATCAAAGTAGAATATTATGGTGCGGAGACGCCGCTCAACCAGGTGGCGACCCTGGCGACTCCGGAAGCACAGTTGATTGTCATTCAGCCGTACGAAAAGCAACTGGCAGGTGAAATCGTCAAAGCGATTCAGAAAGCCAACGTCGGCCTTAACCCGCAGTCCGATGGCCAGGTAGTGCGCGTGCCGGTGCCGGCTCTGAGCGAGGAACGTCGCAAGGAGATGGTGAAGCTGGTCAGCAAGATGGCTGAGGATGCCCGTATTGCGGTTCGGAATATCCGGCGCGATATGATCGACCACCTGCGCAAGGGTGAGAAGGATGGCGACATCTCAGAGGATGCCCGCCGCAACGGTGAGATCGACGCACAAGACTTAACCGACAAGTATATTGCTGAAATCGACGCTCTGACGAAGAGCAAAGAAGATGAGGTGATGGAGGTCTGACCTCGTCAACTCTCCCCGATACAGACTCTCTCCGCGAGAAAATCTCACACGAGAAGCTACCCGCGCATGTCGCCATCATTATGGATGGCAACGGCCGCTGGGCCAACAAGCGTGGACTGAAACGCTCGGATGGCCATAAGGCCGGCGTCAAAGCCGCTCGCGGCATCGTTGAGGCGTGCGGTCAACTCGAAATCCCCTATCTGACACTCTACACTTTCAGCGTCGAGAATTGGAAACGCCCGCGCTCGGAGGTCAACTTCCTCTTCAAGCTGCTCACCGATACCGCCCGCGCCGAACTGGATGATCTGATCGCCAACAACGTTCGCCTGATCGTTACGGGACAAATCGAGGAACTTCCCTTCTCCCGCCGCAAGGCGATCGAACAGGCTATTCGCAAGACCGCGGCCAATACCGGGCTGGTGCTCAACCTGGCATTGAACTATGGTGGTCGAACAGAGATACTCGAAGCGGTGAAGCAGATCGCAAAGGACTACAAATCCGGGAATATTCGCCTCAAAGATGTCGATGAGGAACTGTTCTCCCGTTATCTCTTCACCTATCCCCTGCCCGATCCCGATCTGCTGATCAGAACTTCGGGTGAGCAAAGGTTGTCGAATTTCCTGCTGTGGCAGACTTCATACACGGAGTTGTACATCACACCGGTACTCTGGCCAGACTTCAGCGAAGCCGAATTTCTGCGCGCAATCCTTGATTATCAAAAACGCGAACGCCGCTTCGGGAAGCTCTAGGAGCCTGTAACGACGTGGCGTTGATCTCGCGCAATCTCGCACTCAGACTGCTGGTCGCAGTCATTTTCATCCCGATCCTTATCTATATCTGTCTCGCGGGCGGCTGGCCGCTGCTGATCCTGATCGAGGTGCTGCTTGCAATGTCACTCTGGGAGTTCTTCACCCTGACCGGTCTCCGATTGCAGTTGTGGCACAAGCTCTTGCTGATTATTCCGGCGCTGTTCGTTCCATATTCAATCCAGCAATTGGAGAGCAGGTATCTGGTCGAGGCGATCATCGCCACCATGATTTTCGCGACTCTGCCGCACACCTTCACCAGGGAGCTTGGTGATGTCAGCAGGACTATGGGATTGACGTTGCTGTCGCTGTTCTATCTAACCATCGGCTTCGCGACCATGCTGCTGATTCCGCAGATCACCTCGGACGTCGGCGGTTCCGGTGGTGGCTGGCTTGTCTATCTCTTCGCGACCCTCTGGATTGCCGATACCGCCGCCTACTTCTTCGGTTGGAAATTCGGTAACGCAAAACTCTCTCCCGCCATTAGCCCGAACAAGACTGTGGTTGGCTTCATCGGGGGACTTGGTGGAGCAATCCTTGCAGCCGGAATTTTCAATTTCATCTTTCTCAAGCAGGTGGGATTTCTCAACTTAATCGCCCCCGGGCTGATCATCGCCTTCTTCGGACAGCTCGGCGACCTGGCGGAATCGATCTTCAAACGCGAGATGGGAGTCAAGGACTCATCCAATATCATCCCCGGCCACGGCGGCATTCTCGACCGTTTCGACTCGCTGGTGTTCGCAGCGCCGCTGCTTTACCTTTATCTCAAGTGGTTTTGTTAACAGACCGGCGCCGACTCGTTTGGCGCAAAATCCCCATATTTTTGTTGAAACCCCGGTAGGCGCCGTTCATACTACTTAAGTGAACCTCAGCTCAGGAATCGATAAACTATGAAAAAGCTACTCGATTACATCTTTCTCATGCGACCGATGCTGATCATTCCGGTTTGGACCATCTCCCTGCTAGGTGCGCGCGCCGCTCTCTGGCGTGATCGCGGCACCGGGATCTTTCAGCTGGACCATTTCCCCTTTGCGTCGTTCACGCCGCTGGATTTGAACCTGCTGCTGACACTTCTATTCGGAACCCTGCTGGCAGGCGGCATCTTTATCCTCAACCAGATTCATGACATCGACACCGACAAGGCGAACGGAAAACTGTTTCTGCTCGCAGAGGGACATATCTCGCAATCCGAGGCAACCAAGCTCTACTGGACGATGACGCTGATCTCGATTGTCGGCGCATTTGTCGTCAACTGGCAGCTCGGTGTGCTCTTCGTTATTGGTGCACTGATCGGTTTTCAGTATTCATATCCACGCTTCAAGGTACGCGAGAACGCCTACAAGGCGTTTCGCAATAATCTTCTCGGCCACGGCATGCTGGCGTTCTTATTCGGCTGGGTCGTCTGCCACACATTCGACTTAGAGGGAGTCCTCAAGTCGCTCCCATACGTCTTTGCGGTCGGGGCGGTCTATCTGACCACAACCCTTCCAGATATCGAAGGCGATGCCAGAGTCGGTAAGATTACGTATGCCGTCGAGTGGGGGATTCCGCGAACCATCGGGAATGCAGCGTGGATGGTGGTTCTCGCCCTGATCCTTTCAATCATGGCGGCAGACTACAGCTTTGCCATCACCGCCGGCATAACTGCTCCGATCTATATCGTCGCGGCGATGCGCAAGTCGGTGGAGATAGCGGTTCTCGCGAGCAAGATCGCAATCTTGTCTCTCTCGGTCTTCGCAGCATTGTTTTTCCCGCTCTATCTGATCCTGCTTCTGGTCACCCTGTTGGTGACGCGGGTCTACTATTCGAAGCGATTCGGAATGACCTACCCTGCCCTCTCGGGAGGCAGCAAACAATGAAGTTCGCCGGCATCATCGTTGTAACGCTCTCCCTGCTGCTCTCTTGCACGGCGGCGGTGCGCTACAGCGATCATCCGGGTCAGCAGCAACAGCGCGCGAAAGAGAAATCGAAAAATAATCCCCCGCCCGGCAGGCATCCAGCCAGGGACTCTGACAAGTCAGCGCGAAAGACTGCCGACAAGTCTGAGGCAGCTTCAACGTCTCAAAAGAACTCTGAGAAGAACTCCGCAACGTCGCACGATTACACCGGTGAAATCGACCGCGCGCGCATGAATCGTGTCATCGCCAATTTCCTCGGATCACCCTACAGCCGCGGCGGAACCAGTCGCGCCGGGATCGATTGCTCAGGATTGATGTATGTGATCTACCGCGACTATGATGGCACCCGTCTTCCGCTCTCTACCGAGGCACTCTACCGCCTCAATGACCGTGTGGAATTCGATGACCTTTCCTACGGCGATCTGATTTTCTTCCGACTCTCCGGCAGGCAGGTCTCCCATGTCGGAATGTACCTCGAAAACTACAAGTTTGTGCATGCGTCCGAGTCGCGCGGCGTGGTGGTGGACGACCTGACCGACGAGTATTATGCCACATCCTACGCCGGGGCGCGGCGGGTCAAGTAAACTGTTGGCACCTTTTCTTCATACCACCCTGCTTAACATCGACACAACATTGACAGCGGCGCCAAGTTGAACGTAATTTCTCTGTAATGAGCAATATCAGCCCCGAGTTAAAACAGAAGCTGGAGGATCTGCCCGGCAAACCCGGCGTCTACCTGATGAAGGATACCCGGGGGAAGATCATCTATATCGGTAAGGCCAAGAGCCTGCGTAACCGGGTACGGACCTACTTCAGCAGCGTTGATGAGTCAAATCCAAAAGCCGCCGCGCTCAAACGCAAGATTGCTGACTTCGAGTTGATGGTAACCGACAATGAGATCGAGGCGCTGATACTTGAAGCCAACCTGGTAAAGAAGCATCGGCCGCGCTACAACGTGAATCTCAAGGATGATAAGCGGTTTCCCTATCTCAAGCTGACGCAGGATGACGATTTTCCCCGATTGATCGTCACCCGTCGTAACGACCGCCCCGACGGCATCTACTTCGGACCATTCGCCAACGCCGGAGCGATGCGCGAGATGTATCGCATGATCTCGCGACTCTTCAAACTGCGCGACTGCAAACTGAAGATCCCTCATCCGAAGGGTGGTGGCAAGTACAAGGTATGTCTGCAATATCATATCAAGCGCTGTGATGGCCCCTGTGAAGCCCTTGTGAGTAAAGCGCAATATGACCTGGAAGTACAGAAGGTGCTCAAACTGCTGCAGGGAAAGACCGCCAGCCTGATCGAGCAGTTGCAGTCTGAAATGATACAGCTCTCCGAACGCCAGGACTACGAAGAGGCCGCCCGCGTGCGCGACCAGATTGCCGCAATTAAGTCTGTAATGCAGAAACAGAAAGTCTCCGACGTGGAGGGCGGCAATCGCGACATCATCGCTTTTGCCCGCTCGGACGATGACTGCTCGGCGGTCGTGCTGCAATTGCGGGAAGGTCTGTTGATCGGTCGACAGAATTACCACCTGCGGACCGGGAAAGGAGACGGTGAAACCGAAATCGCCGAACAGTTCTTCAAGCAATATTATGTGAGCGCTTCGCAGATTCCTGAGGAAATCTACAGCTCGTACAAACCGGAGGATGAGGCGGTCATTCGCTCCTGGCTGACCGAGAAACGGGGCGGCCGCGTGGACCTGAAGTTCCCGCAGATCGGTGAGAAGGCACGCATCGTCGAGATGGCGGAGTCGAACGCCCGGCTGCTGCTGGGCGAATTGGTGCGCCAGAAGCAGGAACGCTCTTCCAAGCTCCCGCATGCCATCGCAGCACTGCAAAAGGATCTCTACCTGCGCAAACCGCCGGTCGACATCTGCGCATTCGATATCTCCAACCTCGGCGAGACCAACCCGGTCGGCTCGATGGTGTACTTCCGCAATGGCAAACCGCTCAAGGCCAACTACCGGCATTTCAGGATCAAGACCGTAGGAGGACAGGACGACTTCGCCATGATGCGCGAAATCGTTTCCCGCTACTTCACCCGCGTTCTGGCTGAGGAGGCCGACTCGCCGGACTTGTGCCTGATCGATGGCGGGCGCGGACAGCTCAATGCGGCGCTCGCTGCATTGGATGAGTTGGGGGTCGAAGATCAGCAGATTTGTGGACTGGCCAAGCGGCTGGAGGAGGTGGTCCTGCCGCAGGAGAAACATATGTTGACCCTGCCAAAGACATCAGCTTCGCTGAAACTGCTGCAGCAGGTTCGCAACGAGGCGCATCGATTTGCGATCACCTATCATAGAAAGCTGCGTGACAAGAAGACGGCGAAGTCGCTGCTCGACTCAATCCCGGGGGTCGGGGCGAAGCGAAAGGAACTCCTGCTGAAGGCTTTCCCGTCGATAGAAGCTATCAGTTCCGCCTCGCTGGAAGAGATCAATCAGATCGTGCGCCACAGTGCCACCGCGAAAGCCGTGCGGGATTTCTTCGATAACCAGATCGAGGAGGCGAACCTCCGCTCAACTCCTGAGCTCAAAACGGAAGAATCTGAGACAAGCTAGTCGCGCCTTCCTTTTGTACCCCGGCCGCTCAACGAACCTCAATCGGTCCAGCGTCCGCACTTGATCAATTGCTGATCAGTAATAATCGCGGTAATCAACTCCCTCGGCGTGATATCGAAGGCGGGATTGAGAATCCTCACAGAGTCGGGAACCAGTTGCTTGGTGCCGCAGCGCGCGACCTCGGAAGCGTCGCGCTGTTCGATCTCGATATCCACCCCCGAAGCCACTCGATTATCGAATGTGCTCGTTGGCGCCGCAACGAAGAATGGAATGTTGTGCTCCTTGGCCAGCACGGCGTGAGTATAGGTCCCGATCTTGTTCGCGACATCGTAGTTGATTGCGATTCGGTCAGCGCCGACAATCACGCAGTCGATCATGCCCAGCGACATCAGGTAACCCGCCATATTGTCGGTGATCACAGTGACATCCACTCCTTCGCGCGCCAGTTCCCACGCGCTCAGTCGTGCGCCCTGCAGCACGGGCCGCGTCTCGCACGCAAAGACCCGCAGACGTTTGCCCGAGCTTTGCGCGTGGTAGATCACACTGAGGGCCGTTCCGCTTCCTCCTGTGGCCAGAGCACCCGCGTTGCAATGAGTCAGCACCGAACCGGTGGTCGGCATCAGCCCCATGCCGTTGACACCGATCTGTTCGCACATCCGTTCATCTTCACTATGGATTTGTCTGGCGATTGCGAGCATCTGCTCCGTCAAGTCGGGGCGATGTGCGTAGGCGTGGTAGTTGATCAGCATCCGCTCGACCGCCCAGCTCAGGTTTACGGCTGTCGGACGCGCGGATTTGATCTCATTGATCGCAATGGCGAACTCGACCTTGTTGCGGCACGAACGTGCAGCCAGCACAACCGCATAAGCAGCGGCGATTCCGATCAGCGGCGCTCCCCTGACCCGCAACGATTTGATCGCTTCGACCACTTCACGGTAGTCGGTCAGCTTGAGGTAGACCTCCCGTTCGGGCAGTCTCGTCTGATCAAGGATTTCAACGGCCCCGTCAATCCAGCGAATGGTGTGAAAATTCAACATCGTCTCTTTGCCTTGAGTTTATTCCAAAGATGCCCGATAATATTCGTAGTTGGCTAACTACTCAGAAAACGGGGCACAACGAATCGGCGGAAACAGCCGAGCATTTCTCGGCACACTTCCTTGTTGTGCATAACGGCTGTATTTAAGTAATTCTGAAGGTAAAACCAACAGATTTAAGGACCAGTGCATGAGCGACCGTCGCCGTTCAACCGGCGAGTGAAATCAGGGGTCAGAGCAGATGGAATGGAAAGAAATACACGGCGTATTGATTGACCTCGATGGCGTACTCACCATCGACGGAGAGCCGCTGGAGGGCGCGCCCGAGGCGATTGCATATCTGCGCCGGGAGGGGATACCGTTTCGCATCTGTACCAATACCACGACCAAATCAAATGTTACTCTCACCGCACAGCTGAACCAGCACGGCTTCGATGTCGAAGCCTCCGATTTCTTTACGGCGCCGGTTGCGGCTGCCCGCTACCTGCGTAAGAATGGCTACCGGCGCTGCCGGCTGTTGATGCGTGAGGACACGAAGCGCGAATTCTCCGAATTCGAGCAGGATGAGAAAAACCCCGAGGTGATTGTCATCGGCGATATCGGGAATGCGTGGAACTACGAATTGATGTCTCAGCTCTTCAACTCGCTGATGGGTGATACCAAGCTGGTCGCGATGCACAAGGGGAAATACTGGAAATCGGAGGATACGCTCAAACTCGACATCGGCGCGTTTATCGTCGGGCTGGAGTATGTTACCGGCAAACAATCGACTCTCATCGGCAAGCCATCTCAATCTTACTTCGACCAGGTACTGGCGGAATTGGGACTGCCGCCGCAGCAGCTCGTGATGGTTGGGGATGATATCGAGAACGATGTCGGCGGCGCCCAGCGAATCGGAATCCGTGGAGTCCTCGTCAACAGCGGCAAGTTCCGCAAGAGCGACTTGAAAAAGCTCGCTACCAAGCCGGACGACATCCTGGAATCGATTGCCGAGCTGCCGGAACGGCTGGGTAAATAGATAGCCCGGAGCCCCGCCGACCCTCCCTTTGCAATTGACATCTTAAACAGAATCAATAAGTTACCGATAATCTGAAACTAACGGTGGCTATTGGGTACAATAGCATGAGTGGTTGAGAAACGGCCTTCCGGTCGCAAAATACTGACGCAATTGTAGAAATCAACGAGTAACTGAAAATACGAGGAGAAGTATGAGGATCACCAAAATCCTTGTGATGCTATTACTGCTGGCGGGGGTGGCAGTCGTGACGTTCTATTCCACGACTTCCGCTATGGATATCAAGAAAGGCAATACAATCGCCTTTCTCCGCAACAACGATGTCTGGTTGATGGATGCCGACGGCTCCAACCAACGGCCCTGGGTCGCCGGTATCGGCAATGCGCGTGGACGCATGAGCTGGTCGCCGGATAACAGCAAACTGGTCTTTGCGCGTCAGGGTAACCTCTCGCTCAAGTACCCCGATGGCGGCGGCGGCAGCCACATGATTTACGATCTCTTTTTCGCCTACGCCGACTCATCCCAGAACTGGTGGGAAGGAATCACGCAAACGATGGGTGCACTCGCCCCGGAATTTGTCGCGGATGGCAGCAGCGTGCTCTTCGTCTACGATCAAAACGCCAACTTGGTAAATTCGACCTTTCCGAAGTATCGAATCGGGTTCTGGGATACGAAGAAGTTCACGATCAAGACGCTCGACTTCGAACCCAACTCGGAGATGGTTGCATTCACCCCCACGATGTCTCCCGATATGAAGCAGCTGGCATTTGTGGTGATGCGCCTGCGCGGCGAGCAGTTGACCCCGGCGGGAATCGCGATCGCCAAGGTGAGTGAGTTCCCGGTGCCGGATCAGGTGCTCGAAGAACGCGCCCATAAATTCGGCGGTGCCACAGCACCCGCGTGGTCACCCGACGGAACCTGGATCGCCTACGTCTCCAACGATATGGCAAATCCGGGGCTCTACATCGCCAAGCCTGATCTGAGCGAGAAGCAACTGGTCTATAAACCGAATGCTCCGACGGCGATCAGCGCAACCTCACCGTCGTGGTCGCCAGATTCCAAGATGCTGCTCTTCTCTACCCAGGATGGCGCTATCTACAAGATTTCGATCAACGGTGGCGAGCCGGTAAGACTTTCCGGCCCCGGCAATGACTTCAATCCGGTGTGGTGTAACTAGAACAGCAGCTATAGCTGCATTTGAAGCTGATACTTTTGAAGCTAATACTAAAGCGATTCATACTTTCAGGCTGACACCACGCTTTATGAGAAAAACAAACGGATCGGCGGGAAACCGTCGATCCGTTTCTGTTTTGCCCGCTTCGGGCTCGCGCTCGCAGCCGGGAGTAGACTAGAGGCTGCAGAGGAACTCTGTCAACACCCTGACACCGAATCCACTCGCACCCTTCGGGATATATTCTGAATCGCTGTACTGCATATCCACTGCGGCAATATCGAGGTGTAGCCACGGCAGGCCGGCAGTAAACTCCTTCAGCAGCATCGCCGCGGTAATCGTACCTGCAGGCGCCCCACCAATGTTCTTCATATCCGCAAGGTCAGACTCGATCTGCTTGCGATATTCCTCCCACAACGGCAACCGCCACACCTTCTCGCCACTGGCGGATGAGGCATCCTCGAAGCGCGACGCCAGCAAGTCCGAGGTAGTCATGTAGGGCGCGGCTATGTGACCAAGGGTGTACTTGGTTGCGCCGGTCAGCGTGGCGACATCCACGAGATAGTCGGGCTTGTGCCGTGACGCATACCCCAGCGCGTCAGCCAGCAGCAACCGCCCTTCCGCATCCGTATTCAACACTTCAATCGTCTTGCCGATGCAGGTCTTGACAATATCTCCCGGTTTGAAGGCTTTGGCGTCCGGCATATTCTCGCAACTCGGCACCAAGCCGGTCACGGCGATATTCGGTCGTAACCGCGCGATCGCACCCATAGTCGCGATCGTGACCGCCGCTCCGGTCATATCCTGCTTCATCTCGATCATCCCCTCGCCAGATTTGAGCGAGAGCCCACCGGTGTCAAACGTGACCCCCTTCCCCACCAGCCACACCTGCTTCGTCGCCTTACGTTTCGGCTTGTAGCTCATCTTGATCAGTCTTGGCGGTTCCACTGAACCTTGTGTGACCGCCAGAAACGCCCCCATCTTGAGCTTCTCGATCTGAGACTTCCCCATCACGGTCACTTCAAACCCGTTCTCTTTACCGAGGCGGCGCGCTTCATTTGCAAGATAAGTTGGAGTCATCACCGCCGCAGGGTAAGCCGACAGATCGCGCGCTCTGCGCTGCATCTCAGACACAGCCAGACCCTGGTCAGCCGCCGCACGGGCATGGGTCAAATTCGCACCGGAGGGGAGCACCAGTCTTAGCTTGCGCGGACGCGAGCGTTTGGACACCTCTCCCTTAAACCGATCGAGGAAATAACTCCCCAGATTGAACCCTTCCACCACCGCTCTCGCCAGTTGAGAGATATCGCGCTTCCCTCCTCCGGGTGAAGAGACAACTATCGCCACATCATTGATCGCGGGGTCGGTCGCTTTCTTGCCGGCGATTCCCCCCAGCTTGCGAAACAACTCTGTATCAGCTTCGGCACGTTTTCCAACACCGACCACCATCACTTCGGAATAGCTCCGTGAAGGATGCGGATAAAACGAATGCCGCGCAAGTCGCGCCCCGTCGAAATGCCCGCGCTTCTTCAGTGCGCCAATGTAGCCATCAAGCTCGGCATCAATCTGCCTGACCACAGGGTCACTGAAGCCATCGGCGTAGATCGCAAGCACGATCAAGTCTGCTTTGATTGGGCGGCCGGTGATTGTCTCGCAACTTACGTGCATCAAGTTCCTCCTCGCAGTCGGCGTAGTCGGTGATTTCTTCCGGGGATGCTTATAAGCCAATTACGCAGGAAATGCCAGTAGAATTGCAGGCTGCGCTGAATTTCTGCCG
>JBECKX010000213.1:0-5297 GCA_040235515.1 Candidatus Zixiibacteriota bacterium | reverse complement strand
CGCGACCGATTGGGTCGCTAATTAAAGTCCCCTGTAGAGCCGTAGATCGAGCGTTCTTGAGGCGTGACGCGTTCACCGACAGTAGTTGGTGTCATGCCCCAAGAGGGCATGACCTACTTAGTAACTCGATGAATCGATTTTGACTTTACCCCGGAATATCCAGTAGATGCTGGCAGTGTAGGAAAGCACCAGCGGAACTCCCAGTGCGGCGATGATCAACATGATGCGCAGCGTTTTCGGTGATGATGCCGCATTGTAAATCGTCAGGGAGTTCTCCGGGTTTGGTAGCGAGTAGATCATGTTGGGGTAGACTCCCAAACCGAACAGTGCGAGCAGGAAGACGATCGCGAAGCAGGATGAGAGAAACGCGCGGAAATCACGTCCCTTGAACGCTTCACGGGGGATATTGGCGATCGCCAGCAGATTCAGAACCGGCAGTGCGAAAAGCCACGGATGAGCTTTGATTGCATCCACCATGTGCGGGACAAAGAGCAGAGTGGTCATGGTTGTTACGAAGTACATGATCACGAAGAAGATGATGGTATTGCGAATCCAGCCGCGCACTTTGAGATGCAGCTCGCCCTCGGTTTTCATCACGAGGTAGATGGCGCCATGCATCATGAACAGCGCGACGGTTGTGATCCCCACCATGAGGGCATAAGGATTCAGCAAGCCAAGGAATGAACCGATGAACTCGTGCTTGTTGTCGAGTGGTATCCCCCAGATGATATTGCCGAGTGCAATTCCTACCAAAAGAGCGGCGCCGATGCTGGCTGCGCTGAACGAGATATCCCACATGGTGCGCCACCATTTCATCGGTTGCTTACTGCGGAACTCGATCGCAACAGCTCGGAAGATGAGCGCAAAGAGCAGGAGCATGAAGGCGAGATAAAAGCCGGAGAACGCCGTGGCATAAACCTCAGGGAATGCGGCAAACAGCGCGCCTCCCGCGGTGACGAGCCAAACCTCGTTGCCATCCCACACCGGGCCGATCGAGTTGATGAAAATGCGGCGTTCGTCATCGCCCTTGATGAACATATGGAGGGCACCCACTCCGAAATCGAAGCCGTCCAGGATGGCGTAGCCGGTGAAAAGCACGCCGATCAGGATGAACCAGATCGAGTTGAGATCAAAGCTCATGCGTCCGCCCTCGCCCTGGTAGCATGTTCATCGATGCCGATCTCGGGACCATGCTGGATTTTCTCGTTGAGCAGGTAGAGGAAGAGGATCAGCAACATCAGGTAGATAATACTGAAGAGAATAATCGAAGTGAGGACTTCACCTGAAGTTACCGACTTGGAGAGCGCATCCTCGGTGCGCAGCAGGTTATAGACGATATATGGTTGGCGGCCAACTTCAGCAGAAATCCAGCCGAGTTGATTGGCTGCCTGGGGAAGGAGGACCGAGGGCACCAGCGCCCACAACATCCAGCGTTTTCGGAAGAGCGTTCCGCGCCACCAGTAGAAGAGGGCGAGCCACGAAAGGAGAATCAGCAGCATGCCGATAGCAACCATCGCGTGGTAAGTCTGAAAGACGAAGTTAACGGGAGGGCGATCCTCCGGCGGGAAGGCGCGCAGCCCGGTGACAGGAACGTCCGCATCACCATGTATCAACCAACTAAGCAGTCCCGGGATCTGCGGGCCGAACAAGACCTTCTCTTCTTCCTCGTTGACCCAGCCAAAGAGATAGAGCCCGGCGGGAGCGTTAGCTTCATAGTGACCCTCAAATGCAGCCATCTTGGCGGGCTGAGTCTCTGCGACGGTAACGGCGCTCTGATGACCTGAGACGAGTTGAAGAATAGACGCTAATGCTGCCAGCACGAGGGCAAACTTGATCGATGCCTGCGAGAACTCGGGGTGCTTTTTCTTGAGCAGGTACCAGGCGGCGACGGAGAGCACAAAGAAGGCGCCCGCCTGCCAGCAACCCATATAGACATGCCAGATGCGGTCGACGCTGGAGGGGTTAAAGACCATCTGCCAGAAATCGACGATCTCCGCGCGCGCGCCAAGTTCGTTGGTGACGATATGATGACCCGCGGGCGTCTGTTGCCACGAATTGGCTACAACGATCCAGATCGCGCTGAAGTGTGCGCCGAGACAGACCATAATCGTCGAAAAGAAATGAACCTTCTTGCTGACTTTGTTCCAGCCGAAGAGCAGGATCGCAAGGAATCCTGATTCGAGGAAGAATGCGAATATTCCCTCCGCAGCCAGGGCGCTGCCGAAGACATCGCCGACATAGCGCGAGTAGGTTGACCAGTTGGTGCCGAATTGGAATTCCATCACGATACCGGTCGCGACGCCGAGGGCGAAGATCAGGCCGAAGATTTTGACCCAGAAGCGGGTCATGCTATGGTAGAGCTCATTGCCGGTGCGGAGGTAGGTGCCCTCCATGAAGACCAGCAGTAGTCCGAGGCCGATGCTGAGCGTGGGGAAGATGTAATGGAAGCCAACCGTGAATGCGAATTGAAGTCGGGAGAGCGTGAGGAGATCCATGGTGCTAACAATACGCAGTGAGCCTCGCCGATCAAGAGAATTTTTTCACAAGATTAGTGGTTGTTCACCAGACTTTAGCGTTCGTGTTGCAACTCTTGCGGCGGACTCCTCGCGATGACGTTTCCGCCGCAGCGGAGCTTATCATTTCATCGTTCCTCCGTCACGCCCCGGTTGGATTCGGGGAAAGGACATGACTAACGGAAGTGCTCGCTGATGAAGCGACTACGGTAGGCAAAGATCTTCTCAAGATCACGTTTGACCTTGAGGGAATGGGCGAGCTGTCCGAGCGGACCGAAAGGGAGGGCGTAGCGGACATGATCGGTCAGGCGAGTACCGGCGTCGACGGCCTGAAACGTATGGGTGTGATGCCAGAGGCGGTAGGGGCCTTTGAGTTGTTCATCGACAAACCTGTTGGGCGGGTCGTAGTCGGAGATCAATGTGCGCCAGAGGATGCGGAAGCCTGCGACACTGATGGTGTAGTCGATCAGTGCCCCCTGTCTCATTTCGATAGGAGTAGGGGTAACTATTCTGAAGCCGAGTTGTGGCGGTGTGATGGTGGCCAGATTTTCTGGTCGTTCGAAGAAGGCGAAAACCTCCCTGAGCGGACGATTTATAGTCTGCTCGCAGTGAAGTTCGTAGATCTTCATAAGCCGAGATCAGCCTGATCGTGGAGGTACCTGCGAATGTAGGTGTCGACATTGAACTTGCGTTTGCAGCCGGAATAGGCCATGAAGCGTACCATCCCGAAGATACTGCGCTCTCCCCAGGGTCGGTCATGCACTCCGCCGATGCTCCAGGCGACACCGGCGTAACCATTGGGGTCGCGACCATCGAGTTCGTAGCGGTCGTTCAGGTGAATGGCTGTCGCGAGGGCGTCTTCCGGAGTCAGGCTCCATTCGAGTATCTTCTTTGCCCAATACATGCGCATGTAGCCGTGCATCTTGCCGGTCGTGACCATCTCGACCTGGGCCGCATTCCAGAGAGGATCATGCGTTGCAGCGGACTCGAACTCGGCGTGCGAGTAGACGTATTCGCGTGTGTCATTCCGATGCTTGTCGAGTGTCTTCTGCGCCCATTCGGGAAAGCCGGCAAAGCTGTCATAGTGATCATTGTAGAAACAGAAGTTGTCGGAGAGTTCGCGGCGAACGACAAGCTCTTCGATGAATGCTTCGCTGTTGGTGTTCCCGCCGGCATGATCAATGATTTCGAGCGTGACTCGCTGGGGGGAAATCTGACCGAAATGAAGGTAGGGGGAGAGATCGGATTGCGCTGATGCATTGGGATCATTGCGCAGATTGTCGTACTCTCCCAGTTTGTTCTTGATGAATGACTGTAACAGTCGCCCGGCAGCTTTTTCGCCCGGCTCGAACCGAGTGACCGGCGTGATTCCGGTGTCGATCTTGAGGGAGTCGCGTGCCTTGTTCCAATCGATCGGCTCGGTGGCAAGTGGCCAATCGTGCGGATGCTTCCGGAGTGTTGGCAGATCGGTGAGGAACTCGGGCAACTTCTTATGGATTTTCGGCCGGAGCGTGCGCGCGGCGAATTCCTGTTTGTCCGATGCCTCCCAGCAGGGGATGATGTTGTGGGCGTCGACCTCAATGAGTGGGCAGGTGAGGGCGGTCGCGGCGTCCCTCTTCCATTTCCTGCTTATGCGCAGTGGATTGAAGTCACAGATGACGGCACCTATGCTGTGTTGCTCGGCGAAGTTCGCTAGCTGCTGCGCGGGGTCGCCGAGTCGCAGGAAAAACGGGATGTTCTTCTTCCGGCAGGCGGTCTCGACCTGAGCGAGGCCCTTCAGCATGAAATCGTATTGACGGAGGGTTGCTCCCAGGAATTCCGGGACGAGGCAGAAGCTGATGGCGAGGGGCTGTTCGAGATCAAGCGCAAGCTGCTGGGCATGCAGCAATGCCCAATTGTCCGCGATGCGTTGATCGCGGCTCATCCAGTAGATGACCGGGCCGGGCCTGATCTCTGCTTCGTTGAGTTGGCGGTATCTGCGTTTGTCGACCGTAATCTGGTTCATCTCTCTGAGGTGGTACGGATGCAACGCTGATCTGCAAAGGCGGATAAGCGCAATAATAGGTAGTTTGTGCGGCTAATGAATTGGCCCGATTTGCGTAGAATAGATACGATGAGTGACAACTGCTGCTATAGTTTCCTTGATCTGTTTCGCGCGGCACATGGTCGTGACTGGCGCGAGGAGGAGCGGGAGCATTTTAACGGTCTCCCGCAGGAAGAAAAGAACCGAGCCGTACGGGAGATGGTTGCCGCCACTAATGGCGCGTGGGCATGCGAGGATCGCACCTGGAGCGACGGCAAGGTGTATACGGCGTTCTGGGTGGTTGGGTCCGGCAAGCGGTGCTAGTCAGCGCCGGCATCGTTTCACCTGCCATTTCTGGCCCGCGTTCATAGGTGTCGACGGGATGATCAGGTTGTCAGTCAGAACATCCGGGCACTAGAGATACACCGTCTCGTCGCGTTCGGCGCCGGTTGAGAGCACGGCGACTCTGGCTCCTGCGAATTCCTCGATCTTTTTCAAGTATGCGCGGGCATTGTCGTCGAGATCAGCTTTGGACTTCGCATGCGCGATCGGTTTCTGCCAGCCGGGCAGAGTCTCGAACACCGGTTTGATCTGGCTGTAGTGCGCCTGCGATTGTGGTGGGGTATCGTAGACCTTGCCGCAAAACTCGTAGCCGACGCAAACTTTCAATTCATCGAGTTCATCGAGAACATCCATTTTCATCAGCGCGATCTCATCGACACCATTGATCTGCACGGAGTACTTCAGTAGTACGAGATCGA
>JBECKX010000150.1:0-5769 GCA_040235515.1 Candidatus Zixiibacteriota bacterium | reverse complement strand
CCTTGTCGTAGATGTAGCCGGCGCGCAGCGCGAGGAGAGACCCGTACCAATACTCGATTCCGACATTCTCAACCGCTTCTTCCAGCTCGGTGCCGATGTCATCATTCAGCGTAGCCAGCAGTTTGTTAATGTCGCCTGCCAGAGTCAGCTTGTTATAGGGCGAGTCGATCAATCTGTAAGCGAAACCGAGTGCCAGATTACGCGGAAGCGCGTCTGACTGCGCCGCATCGATGTAGCTCATGTTGGGTCCGAGGTTGGTCAGCACCGCCGCGAGACGTAGCCTGCTCGAGGCCTGGTAGAGCAAACCGCCCTCTACTGCAAACGAGGTTCCCGATCCCTCACCAACTTCACGACCGGCCCCGACGACCGACAACCGTGAGTAGATGATCTTGGCGGACAAACCCACCGAGAGATTGCTGGTGGCCTTGGTGCCGTAGGAGAGTGACATCGCAACATCGAACGGATTGATCTCACCCGTGATATCGGATGAGGTCTCACCCGTAGTGGGAATCGTACCGTACGAGAGGAAGGTCACGTTACCACCGATCGTTCCCAGACTGCCAAACGGCTGGACATAGCTCAAGAATTCGTAATACAGATCCTCGGCCAGGTCGGGCAGCCAGTTGGCGTGAGTGAATGACAATTCACGCGTACCGCGCGCCGCAACCACGACGCGATCGTTGGCCGCAACCCACATGTCACCATCCTTGCCGACAATGTCGACAGTGTTCGTACGCTGCAGGTCCTCATGGTAGTAGCGTTCGAAGTTGGAGCCATCGTAGCTGAAGGTTCCGTAAATCGAAGCGATGAAGACACGGTCTCCCCTGTCGAAGATCGCCTGGATCGGGCTGCCGGCGGGATTCGAGTAGACATAGACGACTCGATCCACCTCCAGTTCACCCTGCTGGATCGTGTTCTTCCGCTTGATGATATTCACGAACGCGGTGATCTTATCAGGATCCTCGGTGCCCAGGTACTCCTTGGCGAGTTGCTCGACACTCATCTGCTTCTCTACTTTGATTGCCTTGTAGCCGTAGCTCGTCCACGACTTGCCGTCAAAGCGTTTCAGGCCGAGGTCGGTTCCGACCCAGAGGTTGTGGTCGTTGTCCATTTCCAGCGCGGTTATCTTACCCTCAAAGAGGGGCTCGAAATTCAACTGGAATTGGACTCCGGCAGATGGGTTCTCCGCGAACTCGGCATTCTGTTGCGCCAGTCTGAACTCCGCCAATTCGATTGTCGTCTGGTCGATCTCTCCATAGAAGCGCCTGGCAATCGACGCCGGTGTGTCGTTCACCGAAGTCGTGTAGGTATAACTGCTCGACCACTTTGAACCGTCATAGACGAACAGGTTATCATCTGACGCCGCCCACGCGAGCCGGTCATTCTTGACCAGCACATGCTTGATCGGCAGGTTGGTAATACCCTCGGCCGGGCCGTAAGTCACCCACTTGCCTTCCTTGAATGCCATAACGCCACGATCGGTGCCAAGCCACACTTCACCACGCTTGACGACGGCAACATCCCAGACTGCGACCGAGTCCACGCCGGACCGGTACTTCTCCCAGGTACGGCCATTGTAGCGATAGAGGCCGTTGCTCGTGCCGACAATCAAGGTCTTGCGATCGACCGTGATGTCGTGTATCTCGCCGTCGAACACGGCGGCGAACGGAAACACCAGATTGCCCGGCAGTTGATCCCGGAACACCTTCTCGAGCGCAAACAGCACCTGCTCGGCTTCGGTGTTCGTCAGTTCGTCGTCAGCCATCGCCCGGTCGAACAGCTCAAGGAAGCGGCGGGTTCTTTCCTGAACCAGGCGCGCCCCCAGCCAGGCCTCCGGCAGACGCTTGGCGTTGTTGGTCAATTCGGTTCTGCTGCGAAAATCCTCAGGGATGGCTGCTACCAACCTGTCTGAGACGGACTGGATGCGTTCGAGGGGATAATCATTGTTGGCACGCGCCACCATTTCAAGCCTCGAAGCCAGCATCTCGGCATCGTTGGTACCGAGCGCACGGGCAACGAGGTCCTGGAGACGGTCACCACGGCGCGGCTGGATCACATCACCCTCAACCCACTCTTCGCCGTTGTAACGTGTCAGGCCATAGTTGGTCAGCGCCCAGATATCATATTTTGCATAACCGGTAGTGGGAACGTCGTTCTCCATCACGGTGATCTTCGAAATGTTCTTCTCCCACGGCACCTGCCATCCTCTCCAGCTGGTGAGCAGGATTGTGTATGGCACCTCGATCGTCTCGGGACGCTCGCGGCGGTTCCACTGCTTCGCCCAGCTTTCCATATTGGAGAGTTCGGTCATGTCGATCGAGTTGTCGGCCATCGTGCCATCGATCTGTGCCTTGATTTCCTTGAAGTTCTCACTGTCGATGCGCAGATCCTGCCAGTCGGCGAGAATGCTCTCAACCAGCGAATTGATCCGCTCGACAGCTTGATCATCATGCGGGGCTGCGGCTAGCATGGCTGCCCGCAGGTCGGCGATCTCCTTGAAGGAGAGGCCGGTATTGATCTGGGCGATGCGTCGAACCGATTCTTTGAACCTGTTCAGATCTGCGGTTGACATGCGGCGCGAAAGACTCGCCAGCACCGACTGCGCCGGATCGATTGAGATATTCTCGAATGAAACCCACTCGCCCTCCACCAGGCGACTTACTTCATTCCCCTCCACACGCCACGACTCGAAGCGCTCGCTGAATTCTGGACCGAGTTCACGCTTGAACGCACGCTCCGCCAGTTCAACCAGGCGACTGTCGTCCGTGAGCTGGAAAGAGTACCATGCATTCGCGAGAGGATACTCTCCCAGGCCTGCGGGGTTATAGTGGGTTGTCTGGGCGTCATCTGCAATAGCTGTGAACGCTTCACCCATACCGGCGGCGCGGGCGCCCGGGGCAATTCGCAGGAAAAGCACAGCGGCATCGCTGACCTGCGCGTAGCCTTGCCCCGCCCAGAGAATCAGTACGGAACTGACCGCCAGCAGGATAAACACGATTCGTTTCATCGAATGCTCCTTATGATTAGAAAACTGAATCTTCATATTACTTCATCATCAACAGCTTGCCCGCCGCGGCTACCTTGCCGCCTGACCCGCTCGACAGAGCCGAATCCGGGTTGGCGCTGAGCTGGAAGATGTAAACTCCATTTGCAATCTTGTCGCCGTCATAGTCGCGACCATCCCAGGCGATGCCACCATTGAAGCCTCGATCACCCGGCAGACCCGACTTTGACCAGATCTCGATCCCGGAGACCGTAAACAGCTTCAGGGTGACTTCGTTCGCCGCATCCGACAGCACGTAACTGAATTCGGTATGATCGCTCATGGGGTTGGGATAACAAAGTAACTCCGTTATTGCAAGTCCCTCATCCGCGGTGAGCGTAAAATTGAGTTCAACCTGGTTCGAGTTGTTCGCCGAATCCCAGGCCTTAACCTTCATCGAATGTTCGCCAACCGTCAGGTCGGGAAGATCAAACTCGGCTTTACCCCGCTGATACGATTGCGGGAAATAGGAAAAACTATCGGTCACTTCAAAGTTGAAATCCGGGTCACCATCAAAACTTACTTCGATCCCATGTCCGATCTCACCACTCAGGTTAATCCCCAGGGAGTCGAACAACTCGATCGTCACCTTCGAATTCTGCGTCACGGTGGCGCCATCGCTGAGGCCGGGTGTGCCGGCGAAATAAACAGTCATCTCAGGACCCGTGCTGTCGCTGACATCCTTGTTGATGCTGCCGATCGCGACCGGGAAGATGACACCCGCTGCTTCGGATGATCCACCGGTTGCGTACGCGGAAATCCTCGCCAACTGTCCGCCATAGGTGATGTCCTTCGGGACCACAAATTTAATATCGAATTCTCCATCGACGACATTCACCTGCCCACGGTAAATTTCAGGACCATACTCCCAGTAAGAGGCCGTGGCGAATGAGGAGACCTGCACCGAGCGATCGCGCTGGTTGTCAAACACGCTGATGGTCAGGTCGCCATTGAAGTCGCTGCGCAATTCACCGCTCGGCGACTCGATTCTTCCGGAAAGCTGCGTTGCAGTCAGAGCTACCAGCGAATCAGGTTCAAATGAAGTGAAATGGATCACGTCGTTCGGGATCGCCAACCTCGTCAGCGGATCACCGATATAGATATATTTTCTGTCATTGTCCCCCACCCCGAATAATCCCTGCCGGAGCAACTTGGTAACATAAACCGCCTCGGCGATCGAGTAGTCGTTGTCCCCGAGCAGGATCGCCATCCCCGCCTTGTTGAACTCGAAATTCGGTCGTGAGAAGACCAGCCGGGTCGCGGAGATCGCGCCCACTGCGCCGCCGTTCGGATAACTCAACAGGTCCTCGGCCATCCCCTCACTGGTTGGGTTGTCAAAGAACCCGATCGAACAGGAAGCATTGAAAACAAGCGGGAGTTTGCCGCTGTTGTTCAGCAACGGGATATCCTGCGTCCTGCGGAAGATCCGTTCATCCGCCCACAAATTCGGGTTGCCATGACCGATGTAGTTGATAATCAGCGCGCCACGGTTGAAGGCGCGGATCACGTCATCACGCATCGCCGGTTTCTCGCCGGCGGCACCGAACGGATAGCTGACCCCATAAATCTTTCGGACATCAAAATCTGAAGGAATGATGTTTGTGGCCAGGGTCTCGGAGTCTTCGGTATGAAACGTCTCCGGGATATTAAAGGCCGGATGGTTTTCATCGTCGGCGATCAAAGCGATCAGGTTGCGCCACGCGCCCCTGTCGGGGGAGTCCTCGTAGGCACGGGTTTTGGCCAGTACCGTTTCAAATTCCGATTCGGTCTTCACGGGCCAGCGTGAAACGACCATATCGACGCCGCGGTCAGCGGGATATGAATCGTCAGGATCAAGGTCATACAATTCCCCGAAATAGACGAAATTCTCGTCCGAGACGCTTTCATCCTCACTCACAATGAACGGGGGCACGTAGTTCGCACCGTTGAAACCGAGGTTGTTGCGGAAGTCGTACACGCCATCACCGACGAGTAGACAATACGAGGGCGGCTCGCCCTGCCAGTTCTTGTAGGCATACCCCAGGAAATCGCGGATGGCGACCGGATCGAGTCGACCGCCGGAGAAGTGAGCGTAGATATCCGCCACGTCCACCACGCGCACTCTCTCACCGTGGGTCTCCTGTCGGAAATCGGCGTAAGTCAGCGCGCCATTCTTCAGATTGCTGTGCGTTATCAGGATAATATCCGCGCCATTCAGTCCACTCATAATATTGTCAAACTCACTGCGCACGATCGACGCGGGAGAGCGGATGGCGGCGGCATCAGCTACTACAAAGCAGCGTGGTGACTCATCTGATTCCGAACCGAAGATCAATGACCCGCCGACGGTGCTGGCCGTGACCAGCTTCTGTTCGAACTTGTCAGAGATGTCATACACCAGCGGTGCTGCAGCTCCATTGAGCGCAATGCGGACAACCTGATCGGGAGCGCCGGGAGGGTACGCGATGAAAAGATTCTCTCCGGCGGCCAGTGAAAGGTCGCGCGAAAGGTTGATCTCGATCCAATCGAGATAGCCGTCGCCGAAGAAATAGTCGATATCCATCTGATTCACGCCGTTGACGAAACGATTGCTGTGGAAATAGTAGTTGCCATCGGCGCCGGCCGAATCGAGTTCTGCCTCGATGCCGTTGATCTTGATACTGAAATTCGTGCGGGTCGAACTGATCTTAAAACTGCTCACCGAAAATGGTTTTGGCGTCGGCAACGAATAGAATACCTGATTATCT
>JBECKX010000140.1:0-10296 GCA_040235515.1 Candidatus Zixiibacteriota bacterium | reverse complement strand
GATCCGCAGTCACTGGCTCCACTTCAAGGTCGGCTGATCCGACGAAGGTCACGTGCAGTTGTTGGAAACCATAGATCGTCCCCGCTTCCGGGTCGAACTCTGTTGGCCTCAGCGCAACCACGGCGATCTTTCCACGCTCAGTGTCAAATTGTGTCAGCAGGGGCTGGTCGGCGACATTCTTGTCGCTTTGCCGCTGCTCGGCAATTCTGTCGTCATAATGTGTTGCTGGAAGGTTTTCATCCCCGGAATAGGTGGTGAGGTTGTTCAGCGAGGTGGTGAATGCCGTCGCCGAAAGCATGATCGGCCCAGCCTTCTGAACCCGGACCGTCTGCAATTCTCCCCGAACGATGCGATAGCGCTGAATGACAATGGGCTGTTCCGGAGCGCCCGGAAGTTCGTAACTCTGTGCGCCAGTTAAAGTAATGCGAGTGCCGAGGCTACCGGGTTGCTGCTCGACCTGGAAGTCATGTGGTGAGAATGAGACTGCCAGGCTAGCCGCAGCATCCACGCTCCAGGGGACAATTGCCAATACCAGAGCAAATATACCCAGGCAGAGAGCTGCCCCAATCACGAAGTTCCTTATGCTGTTCATCTCTTAAATCCTTCCCCACTGCGTTCGCTGCCACAGGAGTAAATGCAAGGGGGATGCCGGGATCTAAGAGCGAAGAATGATTGCTATAAAGCACTAACAATAAGCGGGTTATGTAAGTTTCATTAGTGAACGAGGTGGGTGCAGGCTGCTGGAGCCGTGATTTGGCCCAAAACTTCAGGTATAACTGCAATAGCTATGGGGGCTTGCCCATACAGGAATTTATTAGGCGTAACTACAGGTTTTTTCTTGACTTGTGGGGGATGAAGGTGAATATTCCACCGAGATGGGGAGAAATGGTGAAAGTACCTCATCACGAGTCATTATGCAGTTTTTTACCGGTCGTTACAGCCTCTCACTCGATAACAAGGGTCGCATCGCGATCCCCGCGAAAATGCGTCAGGTGGCTGCCGACCAAGGCTCTGAAAGATTCTACGTAACAATCGGCTCACATAAGAACCTCGATTTGTACTCAGAGCCTGGATTTATAGAAAAAGCTGATTTAATGAAATCGCGCAAGGCAATTGAGACAGAGAGAGAAATTTACTTGAGGCGAAAGCTCTTCGGAAATACAGAACAATGCGTCCCGGACAAGCAGGGCAGAATCGTGATACCTCCACACCTGCGCGAACACGCCGGACTGGACGGCGAAGTCCTGGTCAGTGGTGCAGGGGATCATCTGGAGATCTGGCAGAAGGCGACCTACGAGGCCTACATCCGGAAGCAGGAAGAGTTGGAAGAACTTGAGCAGAACCGGGAGAGGCAACGTGGAGACACCTCTTCACACTCCGGTTCTACTGACTGAAGTACTCAGCCTCGTCCCCGACGATGCGACGGTCGTGATTGATTTCACGGTCGGAGCAGGGGGGCATGCAGAAGCGATCTTAAACAAACTTGGGAAGGAAACCCGGCTCTACGGATTCGACAGGGATATGACTGCACTTGCTACCACGAACAAGCGACTTGCGAAGTACTCAGGCCAGGTAGAGCTGGTGCATGATTCCTATGCCAATTTCGAGCGGCATCTGCCGTCCGAGCTAAAGGGCCGGATCGGATTCGCGCTGGCGGATCTGGGTCTTTCCTCATTACAGCTTGATCATTCGGAGCGTGGATTCTCTTTCCAGCGCGACTCAGAGCCATTGGATATGCGATTCGACCCCTCGCGGGGTGAACCGGTTACCACGATGATCGCACACACAGCGCCCCATGAGCTGTTGCAGGCTCTGCGCGACTATGGAGAGATTCCGCGCGCCAATCAAGTTGCGGCCGAGATCAAGTCGGCCGCCGATGCCGGCACGCTGCAAACGGTGGGGGACCTCCGTCGCATCCTCGAGAAGTTTCGAGGACGTGGCAGGCAGAGCCAGTTCATGGCTCAGGTCTGGCAGGCGCTGCGAATCTGGTGCAATCGCGAGCTCGAACAATTGACGAGCCTGCTCGCGAAGCTGCCGGCCTGGATGCAGCCCGGTGGCGTGATCGCCGTGATCAGCTTCCATTCATTGGAAGACAGGCTAGTAAAGAACTTCTTCCGGGCGCAGGAAAATCCCTGCACGTGTCCGCCGCAACTGCCTCAATGCGTCTGCGGACTGTCTCCGGTTTTGAAGAGAGTAAATAAGAGAGCGCTTATGGCGACGTCTGACGAGATCGAGGTTAACCCTCGTTCTCGCAGTGCTCGTTTGCGGGGAGCACTCAAACTGGCGTAAGCCTGAGGGAGGCGTAGAGAGCGGTGTTTTTGGGAGATCTCACCGCTCTCTAAATTATTCATTTCCAAGTTTCGTTATCCGGGATTCCAATTCTGGGATTACAGGGCAGTGCGTATTCACAATTGGTCCGATTACACAACGATTAGTCGCAGGCGTAAACGGCAGGTGTTGCTGAGCTTCACCCTGCTTGCGTTGATTCTTCTGGTCGGCTACGCATACGTCTGGCAGCGCGTGCGCACGCTCCAGCTTGCCAAGGAACACGCCGCGCAGAAGCAGTTGGTTCAGTCACTGAACGAGCGCTGCGAGGCGCTCCGCTACGAAGTCGAGCAACTCTCCTCGATGGCACGCATCGAAAGCATCGCTCGCGAAGATCTCAAGCTGATGACAAGCAACGAAGCCACGCTCGCGGGAAGCCGCTCTGCCCGCAGGGTGCGACACGACTCAGACGCTGCAAGTCCGGGCATTTCAAGTACCGGCTCCGGGGAAAGTGGTAGCGGGGGGATCTAGTGACTCAGGGATACTTCATCTCTCGCAGCCGCATTTATGCCGTGATCGTTGTGGTGTGCCTGGTGTGGGTGATGGTAGTAGCGCGGCTGATCAACTTCCAACTGGTCCAGGGAGATCGCTTCCTGGCGATCACCGACATGCAGAGCAAAGGGACTATCGATGTGCCCGCAGACCGTGGCAGGGTGCTCGACTGCAAGGGTCGCGTGCTTGCAGGCAATGTCGCCACTCGCTCATTCTTTGCTTATCCGGCGACCAAGGAAGAGGCGTTGGCGCTTGCTGATGCCATCGCGGAGATTACTCCGGAATCCCGGCGTCACTGGCGCGATCAACTCTCGGGTCGTGTGGAATCTTTCAGCTGGATCGAACGCAAGTTGACTGATTCCCTGGCCGCTGCCTACGCCCGTATTAAAGCTCCCGGGATTTACTCGCAGAAAGAATCGAAGCGCGTCTATCCGACCAATGGATTAGGCAGAGACCTGCTTGGCGTTGTAGACGTGGACAATCACGGTATTTCCGGGCTGGAGTTTGCTCTCAACGAAACGCTCGAGGGAGAACCGGGGCAGACGCGCGTCGAGCGTGACGCAGTCGGTAAGGTGTATCGGGTGGCCAGCAAGGATCTGATCGAGCCGAAGAACGGCAAGGATGTCGAACTGACCATCGACCTCGATTGGCAGGCGATCGTCGAATCAGAACTTAAGCGGGGCGTGGATACGTTCTCGGCTGAAGCCGGTATGGTCGTCTTCCTCAGGCCGCACGATGGTGCCGTGCTGGCGATGGCTTCCTATAATCCGAGGTCAAATGCCGCAGCGTCGCAGAAAAATGAAGTTATCAGCGATCTATTCGAACCCGGCTCGGTATTCAAGTTGGTCACCGCGGTGGCCGCACTCGAAGAAGGCACCGCCAAACCGACCGATGTGTACTACTGCGGGGAAGGCAAGTATAAGTTTTCGGGCAGGACGATTCATGACGACAAGAAGTGGGACACGCTCTCGTTCCACCGCATCTTCACGGTTTCAAGTAACATCGGGGTCGGACGTATCGCCTGCGATATGGGGCCGAAGAATCTCTACAAGTATGCCCGCTACTTCGGATTTGGACTGCGCACGGGAATCGACCTTCCCGGCGAAATGGCAGGCCAACTGCGTGAGCCGGAGGTATGGTCTGATTTCTTCGCCGCATCGCTGGCCATGGGTCATGGAGTCAGCGTAACCGCCCTGCAACTCGCCGCCGCGTTCAACGTGGTTGCGTCCGACGGCGTGCTCTACGAGCCATATATCATTCGTAAAGTTACCGACGCCGACGGCAACGTGGTGGCGCAGGGACAACCGCACGCGGTTCGGAAGATTGCATCTCCCGAGACCTGCGCGATCATGAAACGCTTCATGAAGTCGGTGGTCGATACCGGTACCGCAGTCTATGCCAAGTCGAACCTGATCACCTTTGCAGGCAAGACCGGTACGGCGCAGAAGCCCAACCTCCAGAGTGGCGGTTACTATCAGAACCGCTACGTCTCCTCATTCGCAGGACACTTCCCGGCCGAAGACCCGATCGCGGTTGGTGTGGTGGTGCTCAATGATCCACAACCTCTCCATTATGCCGGTATGACGGCCGGAAGAATCTTCAAGAGAATCGCGGAACGGGTCGCAGCGCTGGAGCGCATTGCCATGCCGTTGGCCAATCAGGCCATCGCAGCCGCCGAAGTCAAGCTGGTTGAGGTTCCCGATTTGCGTGGATACGCGCTGGAGGACGCACGGAAGAGCCTTAAGAAGTTGCCGCTCGAAGTCTCTTATGTCAACGACGGTGACGTGGTATCGAAACAGATTCCGGCGCCAGGTACAAAGCTGCGCGAGGGGGAGAGGTTGATCGTGCATCTCCGCGAGCGGAGCGGCAAAGAACACCTCAGCTATGCCGAGTTGGTGGGGCTTCCGGTAAGAAGCGCCGTCGACAAACTTGTCAAGCAGGGTCGCGAATTCACAATTGAAGGATCTGGCTTCGTCAAGAGTGTTGTCACGGTGGGTGGCGACCAGCAAGCCAGTGGCAGGATCAAGCTGATCTGCGGGATCAGCTAACTGGATAGAGGTTGAAACGAGAAAAGTTGATGATGTTTGCTGATTTGGTACAAGATATAACTTCAATCAAAATCGATGGTGATTCACGCACGGAAGTAAAGCGCTTCACCGTGGATAGCAGGGAGGTTGGCTCAGGCGACCTCTTTATCGCGATCCCCGGCTTCAAGGAGGATGGACTGAAGTACGTCCCCGACGCCGTTCGGCGCGGCGCCGTGGCGATCGTCGCCCGGGAGGAGCGCATCGCTGATGTGAGATGCTGGGGCGTCGTAGAGGATGTCCGCGATGCCACTGCCAAAATCGCTGCCCGCTTCTACGCGTTCCCCAGCCGCGAACTTGGGGTCATCGGCATCACCGGTACAAATGGCAAGACCACCATCACTCATCTGCTGAAATCGATTCTCGAACAGGGTGGAGCGAAGGTCGGTGTCCTGGGCACGCTGGGATACTTTACGCTCAAGGCAGCACATCAACCGCTGAACACTACTCCCGGACCGGAACTGCTCGAGAAGCTGTTGCGGGAAATCGTCGACAGTGGTGGCTCACACGCCGTGATGGAGGTTTCCTCCCACGCACTGACGATGCATCGTGTCGATGAGATCGACTTCAATGTCGTGGCCGTAAGCAATATCACACAGGATCACTTCGACTACCATCACGATTTCGAATCTTACCGCGATGCGAAAGCACGGCTGCTTGATCTCGCTGCCGCCGAAAACAAATGGGTTGTGCTCAACAGTTGCGATCCGAGTTTCGAGTTCATGCGTGGACGGGTGAAATCACAGCTTCTTACATTCGGCGTGAGCGATTCATCCGCAGATCTCTCTTTGAACGACCTGCGCATGTCGGTGGAGGGTTCGCGATTCACAATGAACACGCCGGTCGGCAAGCAGGAGGTGCAGATCAAACTGCTTGGCCGCTTTAACCTAGAGAATGCACTCTGCGCAGCCACCTGTGCTCTGGCGCTGGGGACTCCGCTGGATCAAATCGCAGCCGGGCTGCATGCGCAGGACTACGTCGCAGGCCGGGCACAACCTGTCAGGGCGGGGCAGCCGTTCGATGTGCTGGTTGACTACGCCCACTCTCCCGATGCGATCGAAAAGATTCTCCAAACGGCACGCGAAGTTTGTCGTGGCAGACTGCTCGTGCTCTTCGGCTGTGGTGGCGATCGTGATAAGAGTAAACGCCCCTTAATGGGCAGAGCCGCCTCGCAGAATGCAGACATCGTAATCGTTACATCGGACAATCCCAGATCGGAGGATCCGCTGGCCATCATCGAGGATGTCAAGCCGGGTCTCGATCCCTCCGTTGAAACCGTCATCGAACCGGACCGTCGACGTGCCATTGCCACCGCGCTCGGGCTGTGTGAGGATAACGATATCCTCGTCGTGGCAGGCAAGGGGCATGAGGACTATCAGATCATCGGGAATCAGCGTCTCCGCTTCGATGATCGCGAAATCGTAGAGCAACTCCTCAAGGAGCGTTATTCATGATATCAGGCAGGATCTCAGACTACATCAAGGCGCTGGGCAACTACATGCTTGCCGACGAAAAGCTCCTGGCGACCGAGTTCAGCGGTGTCAGTATTGATAGCCGCACGACAAAGCGGCAGAACATCTTCGTCTGCATCCCGGGCGAACACTTTGATGGTCACGACTTCGCAAAGGACGCGGTTGAAAGAGGTGCGAGCATCGTGATCGCATCGAAGAAGAAACTGGCGGCGTTGCGTGACCTGAGCGCTACGGTTATTGGAGTTGATGATACCCTCGCCGCGATGCAGGAGATCGCCAGACTTTACCTCGACGAGATTAACCCGCGCCGCGTGGCGGTGACCGGAACAAATGGAAAGACCACCAGCAAGAATCTGATCACGACGGTGGCGTCTCCCAGCTACAAGACCTGCTCGACCGTGGGTAACTTCAATAATCAGTATGGCGTGCCACTCTCGATCTTCGAGTTCACACGCGATTGCGAGCTTGCAGTCATGGAGTTTGCCATGTCCACTCCCGGAGAGATCAAGAGGCTGGTGGAGCTCTACAGCCCCGACATCCGCGTCATCCTCAACATCGGACCGGCCCACCTGGCGACGATGAAAACGCTGCATGATATCGCCGAGGCAAAATTCGAACTGCTGCTCAATTCCAGGAGCACCGACTGGGCTGTGCTCAACCTCGATGATCCCAACATTCGTTCCCGCTCCTTCAGGTACAGCATCAACAAGCTTACTTACGGATCTTCCGAGCAATGCGAGGTGCATCCTGAACGCGTCTTCGTGAATGGAGACGGTCATACTCACCTGCTCTATCAGGGTAGTGACATGATCCTCCCGATCCTCGGAATGCACCATGTCTCGAATTGTCTCGCGACGATGGCGGTGGCGCGTCTGCTCGACATTCCGTTCGCGCAGGTCAAGGAACGGATCGAGAACTATGTCCCGACCGGCTCCCGGATGACCACTGAGACCGTGAACGGAGTTACCGTTATCAATGATTCCTACAACTCCAATCCAGTCTCCGCCGCCGGGGCGCTTGACGCGCTGATGTCGCTTCCGATCAGCGGCCGACGCGTCGCCGTGATCGGCGATATGCTTGAACTGGGTGAGTATGCGGACAAGTATCATGAAGAACTGGGCATCAGGATCGGCAAAGCACGACCTGAGTTGGTTCTGCTTCTTGGCGAAAAGGCTGAGATTATGCTCGATGCCGCTATGGCGGCCGGACAGCCGGCGGCTTCAATCGAAATACTGCATGATCACAGTGAAATAGTGGAGCGACTCACCGGCTATCTCAAACCGGATGATTGCCTTCTCCTGAAAGCGTCGCGCGCGCTGGCGCTGGAAAAAGTTATGGCGGGGCTGCAGGCCTCGCTGGGAAGGCGTAATTGATGCTCTACTTGCTACTGTATCCTCTCGTCGAAAGCATCAGCGCCTTCAATATATTCCGGTACATTACATTCCGGAGTGCCGCCGCCGCCGTGACGGCTCTGATCATCAGCCTGATCCTGGGGCCGGCACTCATCAATCAACTGCGCAAACGCCAGGTAAAGGAAAGCATTCGCGAAGAGGGTCCTGAGTCACACCAGAAGAAGGAAGGCACGCCCACGATGGGTGGCCTGATCATCTTAGCCGCCATAGTGATACCCACCCTGCTGTGGGGGGATCTCAGCAACCGATACGTGATCTACATGCTGATCGTCACCGTCTGGTTGGGCGCAATCGGATTTATGGATGACTACCTCAAAGCAATCAAGCATCAGAAGAAGGGACTGGTGGGACGCAAGAAGATGATCGGACAGGTAAGCCTCGGCATCCTGCTCGCGCTGGCACTCTATTACTATCCTCCGGCTCCTGAGTTTGACCTGACCACCGACATCCCGTTCTTCAAGAACTACTATCTCGATTTTCCTGTGTTTCTTTTTGTGCCGTTCGTGATCGTCGTGCTGGCGGGTTCTTCAAACGCCGTAAACCTGACCGATGGGCTCGACGGCCTTGCCGCCGGGTTGTGTCTGATCTGCCTCACGGCTTTTGCGGGTATGGCCTATATCACCGGCCGCGTCGACTTTTCCAGCTACCTCGATATCGTCTATCTGCCGGGCGCCGGTGAATTGACCGTCTATTGTGCCGCGTCGGTGGGGGCGGCGCTGGGATTCCTCTGGTACAACACCCATCCTGCGGAAGTCTTCATGGGGGATACCGGAGCGCTGGCGTTAGGGGGGATCCTGGGTGCGCTGGCAATCTTGCTCAAGAAGGAAATCCTGCTTGTGATAGTTGGGGGTGTGTTCGTGGCCGAAGCATTGTCGGTGATTCTGCAAGTGGCGTCTTTCCGTCTGCGTGGGAAGAGAATCTTCAAGATGGCGCCGCTGCATCATCACTTCGAACTCTCCGGCTGGCACGAATCGAAAGTGGTAGTGCGTTTCTGGATCATCGGGGCGTTGCTCGCGCTGATGAGTCTATCAACCTTTAAAATTCGCTGATGCTGGTGAATCGATTTTTGTATGCGACCTGACCTGGTGAAAGACAAGCACGTGACGATACTTGGCATGGCGCGCAGCGGATGCGCGGCGGCAAAACTCGTCAAACACTACGGCGGTATTCCGTTCGTCTCGGAGATGCGCTCGTTTGATGCTGTCACTCCGCAGGTTCGCAAACTCGAGCAAGAGGGGATCCTCTACGAGACCGGCGGACATACCGAACGAGTATTCGACCAACTCGACTTCGCGGTGCTTTCTCCCGGGATACCATCAACATCACCGATTGTGCGTGAGCTGGATCAACGCCACCTCCCCCTCTTTTCGGAGCTGGAGTTCGCCTCATGGCTCTGCCCGGCGACAATCGTGGCCGTGACCGGCACCAACGGAAAATCAACGACGACCGCGTGGCTGGCGCATGTTATCAGCGAGGTTGGTCGGATGGCGGTGGCTACCGGCAATATCGGCTCGCCATTTGCCAGTGATGTCCTCAGGCTGCGCGAGGACAACTTCGCCGTAGTCGAAGTCTCCAGCTTCCAGCTTGAGCGCATCGATACCTTTCAGCCGCACGTGGCGATTATCCTCAACATCACGCCGGACCACCTCGATCGTTACGGGTCGGTTGAAGAGTATGCCGCGATGAAATACAGGATCGCCGAAAATCAGACACCCGAAGATTTCTTGATACTCAACGCCGATGACGATTTCCTCAAGTCGGCTGTTTTTGATGGGAACCCCTCAAGGATTGAGTTCTCCACCACAAAGGAAGTGAAGGCTGGAGTTTACGTCAAGGATGACGCGCTCAACTACTCGTATGGTGGCAGGTCAGGGATGATCTGCCCCACGAGTGATTTGGGGATTCCCGGCCCGCACAATGTCGCCAACGCCGCCGCTGTCGCCGCCGCGACCCTGGTACTGGGATTCACACCGGAACAGATTGTGGTAGGGCTGAAGAATTTCAGCGGCATCGCCCATCGCATCGAGACGATCGCCGAAGTCGGTGGCGTGCTTTTCGTCAATGACTCCAAGGCGACCAACGTCGACTCGGTCGTGTACGCGCTGCAATCGATTGATCGCCCCCTGATTCTCATTATGGGTGGACGCGACAAGGGCGGTGACTTCACCACATTGTCAGCGCTGCTCGGACCGGCCCGGGTGCGCGAAATCCTCGTCATCGGTGAAGCCAGCGACAAGATCGAGGAGAGCCTCAGAAAGGTCGTCCCCGTTACGAAAGCGGGAGATCTGGGCAACGCGCTCAAACTGGCGGTTGAACACGCAAGAACTGGTGACGCGGTTTTGCTCTCACCGGGTTGTGCCTCGTTCGATCAGTTCCGCGACTTCGAACATCGCGGCGATCAATTCCGTGAGATTGTGTTGAAGATGAAGGGGAGTCGGAAATGAAGAAGCCACGTCAGATGGACAAGACACTCCTCATCGCCGTTGGGGCGTTACTGCTGCTCGGCACGGT
>JBECKX010000078.1:0-3375 GCA_040235515.1 Candidatus Zixiibacteriota bacterium | reverse complement strand
GCTGCAAAGCGGACATAGGCAACTGGATTGAGTGGAATCATCTTTACTCAGCCGACTCTGCGTGGTTCAAGAACAACTTCTCTCTACATCCATAGTCGACCTCAATAATGCTGACTGAAGCGGAGATTCACAAACAGGAAGGCAAAAGAAAACCGCGCTACTGATCGAAGTAGCGCGGTCAAGTATCTTATCTGGTGCTGTCTGCCTGATGCAGGCAGCAGTCAGATCCTCTGCCGGCTCGGATTAGATTTTGTTACGACGACGCAGGTAGCCGCCGGCGCCCATCAGGCCCATTCCCAACAGGAGCAGAGTGGTCGGCTCAGGAACAATGGCGTGATCCTTGATCAGCACGTCGTTGCCGCACTCAAGCGTGGTGGAGAAACTGACCTTGTTATGCTGCAGAATGTCTGCATCATCTCCGAGCAGACTCAAATCAAAGCAGAATTCCTTGATCCAGGTGTCACCGGTCGTTTCAGCCGGATTCGCCGGAATGATCGGATTGTCTTCCAGATCTTCGTAAAGCGTGTAGGTGTTCAGTACGTCACCAAGCTCGGTAGCGCCGGCTCCAACGCGCCACGGTCCGACAGCGTTCGAAATTGCCGGACTGTTGCCGAAACCACCCGGAACGATCGGGATCGACAGGAAACTTCCGTTGGTGCGATAGAGCTTGCCCTGCTGAATGGCGTAGGTGGTTCTGGCACCATCAAATCCAAAGAAGAGGGCTCCCTCTCTGTAGTCGTAATTCCAAACTGACGTATGAGCGGCTTCAGCGAAACTCGCGGTCAATGAGGCGTAGAAATAACCACCGGCTGACGCGAAGTTATTGCCTTCGATGTCAAACCGCTCGCCACCAAGACCACTCTCGCCGGGGTTCGGCTGGAACGGATTCGGCTGACCCGGGTATCCCGGACCCGGAATATCGGCGGTGTTGTTGTGCTCATCAAAGACATTGCTGCCAAAATCATAGTAGTTCCAGGTTACCGCGCCTGCAGTCGAAAAAGCTGCAATCGCCAGCAACGCAACTAATACCATGAACAATTTATATTTCATCATTACCTCCACGGACTGCTAAAAATTCATCACCCTATTATAAGCAACTCCTGTGCCACGTACAAGCACTCCTTTTCACCGGTTTAAGCTATTGATTAAGAACAACTTAAATTGACTCTCAGATTCACCGCGTCGCCGTCGATGAATTCTGTTCAAAAAGTGTTAAGATTCTCGACACTGTTGCTTCCGCCACACGCATCCAATTTACGTATCTCATTAAATAGCAATGGATTAGTAAAGAGAGAGCTTTGTCCTTGATTATGACAACCTGGCACGCACGGCAACGAGCGAAAACAAGAAATGGCCCGCACAGTGGGTGCAGGCCATTTTGCTTCGGTCAATGCCGAATTCTTTCTAAACCTTTATCGCGCGGCTACTTACAGGTAACGGCTTTGCCGTCTTCAGATTTCCGCACAACCTCGAAACTCGGATGGATCATCCCGCTGCCATCGGGAGTCACACCGGAAAGCGTGCTGTTAGGCAGCATGAAGGTGGTATCTACCATCACACCGCACGGATCGCTGTTCTTTCCCTCGGCGGTGAAAAACAGCTTCGCCACCGAGCCTCCGGCCATATTCAACGGCTCCTTGGTACCATCAAGATCCGCAAAGAATCCTACCAGAATCTGCTGCAGTGAATCGATCGGATTGACCGATTTCACGGCGAAATAGGAAGTGCGCGGCGACCATTGGACCGAGTCGTAACGCATATGGAAACCTTTCCCGCGCACGATCAGGGGATAGGTAAATGCGGCCAGCTGCTCATCGTTATTCCACAGCAGGTCAAGGCTGTAAGTGTTGCCCTTGACATGCTGGACAACGACTTCCGCCTTGTCGGGGCGTCCGAAGGAATCCTTCGGTTTGTTCTGTGCCAGCAGCGCGACGCTCAGGACCAGCAGTCCGATTGTCGCAAGGAGTAGACCTTTAGCAAGTTTCATTCAAATCCTCCCAGAGAGATTCACCAGTAAATTTCATGATTTTAACTTTTCTCAAGTTGCCTGATTTGCTCTTCGACCTGTGGTCTTACACTCGAATTTGGGTATTGTTTCAGGAATTCTCTGAACGCTTCGAGCGCTGCCGCCTTGTCTTTAAGGTCGTTTTCGTAGATCAATCCGATCCGCACAAGCGCGTCAGCAGCCATAGTCGATTTGGGATACATCTCCCGCAACAACTGGTATTGTTTGATCGCATCCTCGAAGCGCTTATGGCGCAGGAGGAAAGTCCCGAGGTAGCTTGAGGCCTGCGCACCAAGCTGACGATTGGCGTAGTCGCGTTCCAACTCACGCAGCTTCTCCTCGGCCCGGGTTATCCATTGTTCCTTCAGCGCCTGTTGTCCCATCCGGTCGAACATCTCCGGCAAGTACACAAGTGTCTCCAGCGCCTGCGGGCTCGTTGGGTATTCGTTGATCAGCGCCACGTACTCCTGCCGCGCGCGCTCATAGTTGTTCTGCAGTTCGAAACTATTCGCCTTCAACCGCTGTGCCTGGGCCTGGATCTGTCCCGCCATCGGAAAGCGACTCTTCAACTCATCGAGATAGTTGCGGCCCTCCTGGTATTGCTCGCCGTTGATGTAAAGCGTGGCGAGCTTGATGTAGGAGGTCGCGATGCTTACCGAATCGTCACCGTTGGCAATGATATCCTTGTAAATCTCCACCGCGTCATTGGTCCGGTTGAGCTGAGTTACGTAGAGGTCGGCAATCATCGCGCGCGCGGGATCAAGCACTCTCCCGGTCGAATCCTGGACGGTCTCGAGAAGCGTTGCGGCTTTCTTGTATTGATTCGTCGTGGCGTACATCTCGGCCAGCTTGCGTGTGGCTACGACACGCAGTGGGGAAGGAGGTTGGTCCTCGACCAGCCCGTTGTAATACTCGATCGCCCAGTTAGCTTTCTGCTGCGCATGCTCCTGGTCGTTCATCTCAAGGTAATGATTGACGACGATTGAGGGAATGTTCAGGATTTCCGCTTTCGGATAGCCCTGTCGATCAACCGGCGGATACTCATCCTTCACCAACTGCTCGAAGATCTCTTCGGCATCGGTCCAGCGTCCCTGGTCGGCGGCGATTCTTCCCTGGGTCAGGAGGGCATCATGCCGCTGCTGCGCCGGATAGTAGTTATGATCGGTCACCAGTGTGAGCAGCGTGGCGGCGCTATCAAGTTGATCTGCCTGCAGGAGCAGCCCAACCGCGGAGAGCACGGAACGTCCGGCAAGAAACGCCGACTCGCGAACCGGAACGGTCAACGAATCGTTCTCGGAAATGTCGGGGAATAACTCCTTGAACCGCTGCCACACGTCCAGGTAGGCGGTTACGAGCTGATAGTAATCCTC
>JBECKX010000039.1:0-13789 GCA_040235515.1 Candidatus Zixiibacteriota bacterium | reverse complement strand
CTCCTATCCCTCCACCGAGCCGGCGAAATTCGTAGTGGAGGTGAATGCCGGGTACACCACCGAAAACGGCATCAATGTGGGTGACTTAATCAGATGGACAGAAACTCTCTAGGGTTCTACTACCCATATTGAGAGATCCTGTCCATTGCCTGCAAATCCGGCGGTCGAGCCAGACACTACATGATTTGTTCGTCCGCACTCGGACCGTACAATGCCGGCACCGGCACATCATTGAGCCTTAGGTAGACCGTCAGTTGTGCGCGGTGGTGAATCAAATGGTTCATGATAAACGAGCGCAGGACCGCCACACGCGGCATCGTGAAGATAGTCTCTCCACCACTCTTCAGTGACCAGGGTTTCATCATCGTCTCATCACTTGCCGACGCAATCGCCTTGCGTGCAGTCGCGACGGAAGCATCGAACCATTTAACCAGCTCCTCTGCCGACGATCCCTGCGGCGTCGTGTAGCTCTCTCCTCCATCAGGATTGACATCAAACGAATCCTGATTGAGGGTCATTTCAACCCAGTTGAGGATATTGACCAGGTGCGAAGCCAGTTCACCGAGCGAGTATGATTTGTCGTGCGGCCTGTAGGAGAATTTGCCGTTCGGCAGACGCTCAACTGTCTTGCGGGTGTTTGCCATCTCCATGTCGAACTCAGGAAGAAGCGATTCAGCGATAGACATTCTATCTCCTTTGTGGACGTTGACACTACACATTACAAGCTTATCTACGTGAGAATCCCCGAATTGGTAAATCACATTTTGTGCAGGCCGCTCGATTTTTCGGCGGGAGGTGACCGGCGCTACCGTTCAGATTGCGCTGAAAGCTATCGCAGACTAATTTTCAGCGGCCAGTCGACGTTTCAGGCGTAGCTCGGCGACCATGCAATAGAGCACCGGTACCGTAAGCACCGTAATCAGGGCGATTGTCATCCCGCCAAATGATGGAATCGCCATCGGCACCATGATGTCAGAACCGCGCCCGGTCGAGGTCAACACCGGTATCAGCGCCAGAATCGTCGTTGCCACCGTCATCAATGCCGGGCGAATTCTGCGCAAACCAGCCTTGACCGTTGCCTCGCGAATCTCCGCCAGGGAGCCTGGTTTTTCACTCGCAAATACCTGGTTGAGGTAAGTCGAAATGATTACCCCGTCGTCGGTGGCGATCCCAAAGAGCGCCAAAAAACCCACCCAGACTGCTACCGAGAGATTGTAGTGCTCCACCTGGAATAGCTGGCGCAGATTCTCGCCGAAGAGTGAGAAGTTGAGGAACCAATCCTGACCATAGAGCCACAACATCAGGAAACCACCCGACCAGGCGACAAAGACCCCTGAGAACACCAGCAGGGTCGTTGAGACCTGTTTGAACTGGAAATAGAGGATCAGGAAGATCAGCACCAGTGCCAGTGGCAGGACTATCATCAATCGCTTGGTGGATCTGACCTGGTTCTCATACGTTCCTGCAAACTCATAACTGACGCCGGCCGGCAAATCAAACTCTCCGGTGGTCAGTTTATCCCGCAGGAGTGCCTGGGCATCATGGACCACATCAACTTCGGCGTGGCCCGGTTTCTTATCGAAGATCACGTAGCCGGTCAGAAACGTATTCTCCGACTTGATCACCATTGGTCCTCGAACAAACTTGATCTCAGATAACTCGCGGAGGGGAATCTGGGTTCCATCGGGTGTGGAGACGAGGATCTGCTCCAGTTCTTCAATGCTGTTTCTCAGTTCTCGCTGATAGCGTACGCGCACCGGGTAGCGCTCTCGCCCTTCTACGGTCGTTGTCAAAGCATGGCCGCCGACTGCGACTTCGATCACATCCTGCACGTCACGGATTGAGAGGCCGTAACGTCCAATCTTGTCTCGATCGATGTCAATCTCCAGGTATGGCTTGCCAACGATCCGATCCGCGATCACCGTGCTCGGCTCTATCGACGGCACCTGTTTCAGGAACTCCTCAATCTCCAATCCAACCCGTTCAATCGACTCGAGGTCAGGACCCTTGACCTTTACACCCATCGGCGCGCGCATCCCCGATTGGAGCATCACGATGCGAGCCGCTATCGGCTGCAGTCGGGGAGCCGACGTGGTGCCGATCAGCTTGCCCGCCTTGACGATCTCTTTCCAGATGTCAGCGGGTGAGTTGATTCCCTCACGCCAGTTTCTGAAGGGACGACCGTCGCTGTCGGGAATGAGGTTTCCATGCTCATCCCTGACAAACTCCTCGGAATCTTTATCATACTTGAAGCGCATTCGGTGCCCGTTCTTGTCGACGATATATTCCGGTTTGTAGTTTATCACTGTTTCGATCATCGATATTGGCGCCGGATCAAGCGGTGAATCGGCGCGACCCAGTTTTCCGACAGCCGACTCGATTTCAGGTATCGATGCAAACGCTTTGTCCTGATGTTGTAACACATCGAGCGCCTCGCCAATCGATGCGTGCGGCATTGTCGTAGGCATCCAGAGAAACGAACCCTCATCCAGGTCCGGCATGAACTCCTCACCTATGCCGGGGAACGTATGATTGAGCGCCACGAATGGGCTGGTCGACCGCACGAATTCCGGCATGAAGTTGAACAGCCTGCCGAATCCCAGCCAGGTGGTCAATCCAAAGATGATCAGCAGCGCCGGGATCGAAAGGAACAGCAGTTTGTGGTCGAGACACCAGCGCAGGATCGACTCATACTGTCGCAGGAATAGTCTGAACAGCAACAGGATGCCGCCGAGGAGCAGTGCGACAAAGATGAAGTTGAGCAAGGCTCCGGCTTCGACGCCCAGCGGTTCCCAGTGTCCCGCCAGCAACCAGGCAACAACCACGACAACGATGTAGTTGAAGTATTGAGGCATTCGCTCGGTGATCTGACCCGGAAGCTGATTCCTGAAGATCAGGTACGCCGCGACACCAAGCAAGAGCATTCCCGTAATCCAGAATCCGAGGAAGAATGAGCCAATTCCGGCGAGAATCAATCCGGCAGCCCAGAGGTGCCGGGTCGTGGCGAACTGCTTGCCGCGGGTGAAGAGCAGATGAGCCAGCGGTGGCAGGATTGTCAACGCGATCAGCACGGAGGCGATCAGCGCGAATGTTTTCGTAAAGGCCAGCGGCTTGAACAGCTTGCCCTCCGCCGCCTCCATCGCAAACACCGGCAGGAACGATATAACCGTGGTGGCTATCGCGGTCAGCACGGCGCTACCGACTTCCGTCGAAGCGCGATAGACAACTTCCAGTCGGCTCTCATCTGGATCAGCCGCATCGAGGTGTTTGAGGATGTTCTCGCAGATCACTATGCCCATATCGACGATAGTGCCGATGGCAATCGCTATTCCCGAAAGCGCAACGACATTAGCGTCGACATGGAAGACTTTCATCGCAATGAAGGTGAGGAGCACCGCGAGAGGCAGCAGTCCGGAGATGAGCAAAGAACTGCGGAAGTGCATCACCATCAGGATCACCACGATGATCGTAACCAGGATCTCGTCCACAAGCGCTGTGTTGAGTGTGCCGAGCGTCTCGTGGATCAATCCTGTGCGGTCATAGAACGGGACGATTGTCACCTGCGACGTGCGACCGTCGGCCAGCTGCTTTTTCGGTAAACCGGGCGATATCTTCGCGATCTGTTTCTTGACGTTGTTGATGACTTTCAGTGGATTGTCACCGAAGCGTACCACCACCACTCCGCCAACGACCTCCGCACCCTCTTTGTCGAGCGCTCCCCGCCGGAGAGCGGGACCGAGACCAACAGTGGCAACATCAGCAACCCTGACCGGGACTCTTCCCACCTGCTTCACGACGCTCTTTTCAATGTCCGCGATGCTCTCGATCAACCCCAGCCCACGGATGACATACTCAGCCTTGTTTACTTCCACGGTCCGTGCGCCAACATCAACATTTGACTTTCTCACGGCGGTGTAGACGTCACTGAGCGTCACTCCATGCGCACGCAGCGCGTCGGGGTTAACATCAATCTGGTACTCCTGCACATGCCCGCCGACGGAAGCCACTTCAGACACACCCTCGGCAGCTTGAAGCGCATAGCGAACCGTCCAGTCCTGGATCGACCGGAGTTCATTCAGATCCCAACCACCGGCTGGATTGCCATCCTCATCACGACCCTCCAGGGTGTACCAGAAAACCTGTCCGAGCGCGGTGGCGTCGGGTCCGAGAGATGGCTGCACCCCTTCGGGCAACGTGCCGCGCGGCAGAGAATTGAGCTTCTCGAGAATGCGAGACCGTGACCAGTAAAACTCGACATCCTCGTTGAAGATGATGTAGACGCTGGAGAACCCGAAGTAGGAATAACTTCTGACATTCTTCACTCCCGGAATCCCAAGCAGGGAAACTGTGAGTGGATAGGTAATCTGATCTTCCACATCCTGTGGCGAGCGCCCCGACCACTCGGTGAATACAATCTGTTGATTCTCCCCTATGTCGGGAATTGCATCCACCGGGACCGGATTCCGAGGCAATCCCGCCAGATTCCAGTCGAATGGAGCAACAAGCAGGCCCCAGGCAATCACCAGCAAGGTGACGATGAAGACGACGAGCTTGTTTTCGAGGCAGTAGCGGATCACTCTGTCGATGAGTGACCTCCTGCCGTCTGGCATGGAAGCCGGTGATGAATTCATTGGTGTGACGCCGGGTCTTTACTTCTCAGTTGTTCCACCGTTTGTCGGTAGCTTCTGCTTGATCTCCCCGCAGCGCAGCATCATGTCTCCATAGAAGCTGTTCCAGACTATGTCTGCCTGTTGCAGCCAGTATGCCCCGGCGTTGTTGCGCGCCATCGGACAGAAGGTCAGATAAAACGGCTCTTCACTCGAATGACCGAACGTGTCGTGGAGCTCGATCAACTGCTGCGAGAGATAGAAGAACGCGTCTCGTGCCTCTTCAATCGATTTAGCGGCCGCACCCCCGGAAGTATGCTTTACCATCAGCGCCGACAGCTCAGTCCAGCGCATCTGGCTATGACCGGTGAATGACGACTCATCTACGGCGGCGATGGTTTTCTCGAGGGTATCGTAAGCGTTCTTCGCGGCTTTGAGATCGTCTTTCGCCAGTGCCATCTGAATATCGAAATAGCGATGGTAGACTTCAGTCAGTTCGCCGAGAGCGGCAGCGCTTACTTCGATTCGTGCAGCCGTGCCTGCCACATACGGCTTAGCGGGCGCCTGCTTCTTCTCGACCGCAGCAGCAGCCATCACGTGATGTTGTTCGCTCTTCATGTCTGGCGCAGACATCATGCTTGGCTTCGCCTGTATCTGCATCTCGCTGTCTATCTTGAAGGCTCCGTGCGTTACCACGATCTCGCCTTCGGCAAGACCATCCTTGACGATGTAATTGTCGCCCGCCTTCGGCCCCAGGGTTACTTCGCGCCCCTCAAAGATATCGTCACCACCACTTAGTTCCACATACACCACCGCACGTTTGCCCGTAATGAGCGGCGCGGTTGCCGGTATCGTGAGCGGTGGAGTACCCTCACTCCCGGCGCCGGTGCTATAACCCAGTTCCGCCGCAGGCACGAGTTTCATGCCGCAGACATCACATGTGCCCGGATGATCCTTCACGATCTGCGGGTGCATCGGGCTGATCCACTTGTTTGCAAGCTGCGGCGCAATGACGTTGCCGGCAGCATCAAGTCGGGCATTGACGTAACCGGTTACGAACATCTCCGGTTTGAGACGTCCGCCGCTGTTCTTTACGATCGCCCTGACGTTGACCGTGCGAGTTGCAGGAGTTACAACCGGGTCGATGAAACTGATGATCGCATCGAAAGTTTCTCCCGGAAATGATGGCGATGTGAAACTGACATGCTGGCCATAACGAAGCCAGGGCAGGTCAGACTCGTAGGCTTCGAAGAGCACCCATAACTCCGACAAATCCGCCAGCGTATAGATGCGTGTACCGGTTGCCACATACATTCCCTCCTTGGCTTCCTTGTGCACAACCACTCCACCGATGGGGGATGTCAGGGTCAGGTTGTGTGCCGCCTCGCCGGATTCCTCGATTTGTGCGATTTGTTCCTCGGAGAGACCATAGAGCTTCAGCTTCTCCCTCGCGGAGCGCAGCGTCTCATTAGCCGTACCCTGCAGGGTCTTGCTGCTGCTGCGATCAAGCGTAGCTACCGCCTTCCTGGCCTGCAGCAATTCTTCCTGAGCCGAGATTAGTTCGGGGGAATAGATCTCAACCATGTGATCGCCCCTGGCTACCTGCATGCCGGTATAGTCGGCGTAGAGCCGTTCAAGACGGCCGGGAACCCATGCGGTTACGTAGGCCAGTTTGCTCTCGTCGTAGTCGAGCTTTCCTACCATGCGGATATCGCGTTCGGCGTATGCTCTTACCACGGGTGTCGTCGATATCCCGGCAAGCTGTCGGGCCGCGGCTGAGAGTTTGATCTGATTGACAGGCAGTTCGTCGCCGCCACCAGACTCGACCGGGATCAGGTCCATGAAGCAGATCGGGCATTTGCCCGGTTTGGGCAATTGAATCTGCGGGTGCATCGAGCAGGTCCATACCTGCGGTGCCTGGGACATCTCAGTTGTTGCATGGACATCCTCGGCAAACTCCGATGCCGCCGAGCCACCACCCATTATCAGTCCGCCGAGGAGAAACGCCACGAGCGCCACAACGGCGATAACCAGGATTCTCCACGGGCGTCGAGTCAATGACAGGTGGTCTCTTGCTTCAGTATTGTTCTCGTTATTCATAACGTCACTCCGATTTATGATCGATTAGTTGATTGATCGAACGCTGTGTTAACATTTCTAGTGCGGCTTCAGCTTTCGCCTGATTGACGTTCTCCTTTGCAGCCGTGAGCTGGAACTCAAGCAGCTGTCGCTGAGCGTCGAGCAGGTCGAGAAAGCTCGCATTACCTGCCTGATAGGCACTGTATGTTGCATTCAAAGACTGCTCGGCCTTTGGCACCAGACCATCCCGATAGAGCCGGACCTTCCGCTGAGCGTTGGCGCGTTGAAACATCAGCCGCTCTGCGGTAGCCCTGAGCTTTTGCCGCGAGTCCTCCAGCCGATACTCCGAAGCACGGCGGAGCGCTTCTGCTTCCTGTGCTCTTGCTCTGTTCTTGCCAAACCAGATAGGTAGCGAGATGGAAGCATTAACAACCCAGGGATCCTTCCCACTCTCAGGCATCGTCGGCACAACCGCCTCTCCAGTCTGGATATAGTCTATGCCGAGTGACAATTGTGGCAGAGAGGATTTCCTGGCGAGGTTAACTGCGGCTTTCGCCTTCTCGACCAGGTAAGCCTGCATCTGCAGGCTGGCGTTGTTCGCCTCTACTGACTGAATAACTTCGTTTGAGTCGAGGATCGCTGAGTCGCTCCCGAGTTGTGTCGGTAGTGCAATCTGAGCTGATGGAGGCAGGTTCAATAACGCGCGCAGGGCAGCTTGGGCAGGTTGCAGCTCTTCGTGGAGCGATTGGAGCTGATCCTCCAGCACCCCCAGCTCGACCTGCACTTTGATCAGGTAGGGATGCTGATTCAACCCGACTTTGTAGCGGGTCTGCAGAACTTCCTGCCAGAATTTGAGCAGTTCGAAATTATCTCTGGCGAGGGCAAGCCTCTGACCAAGAAGATAAAGCTCATAGTAGGCGGCTTTGACGTCATAGAAGAGTTTCTGGCGTGTCGACTCGAACCGCTGCTCTGCAACCAGTGCTTCTGCAACGGCGACATCCTTTGCCGCGCCAAGTGTTCCAAACCAGGGGAATGCCTGGCGCAGACTGAAGCGCTGCTGCTGCGGACCCACTCTGGTCTCAATGCTCTCAAGAAAATAGCCGTACGATAGATGGGGATCAGGCAATGCGCCGGCATAATCAGATCCCTTCAAAGCCGCGACCCACTCATAGTAAACCCTGCGCAATTCCGGACTACGCTCGGCAGCGAGTGCCAGGTAGTCATCCAGACTGCTCAGCGAGTCGAACTGCACCGGCGACTCACCCTCGCCGGCAAAAACCCTCGCCAGAGAGTCAGCGGCAGCTCGCGACGCTGAGCGCGTCTGAGCTTCCAGCGCACCGACCATTACCAGAAACGCCAGAACGGTCACAGTCAAGACCACTCCAGCTTTGCTGTGCGGACCGGTTCGCTTGATATGTTGAATAGAATAAGTCATACTTCTCTACTAAGATCTATGTCAATCTCCGTGCCTGATGGTATAAGTTGTTCTACGGCAGTAGGTTGAGTTGATTTCGGAGCGCTGGGGCCGATAATTATGGAGAAAATTCTTCAATAGTGAAGAATATTATTGAAGAATATTGTAGAATAATTGTAGAATCAATTGGCTTATTCCGATGCAAATCGCATAGCAATAGCTCTGTGTATGGCTGCGCGGCCCCGGCCGAGCGAGCGGTTCTGGTCGGCAGTATAGTTGCTTCATGGTTTGTAAATGGTAGATGATATGAATGATAGAAGACTTCCGGTCTGGCAACCGGAAAGACAGACAACCAAACTGGCGATCCTGGCCGGGGTAATCATTGTCACACTCGGGATTCACACCGGCTGGTTGGTGGATCCAATCTTCGGCCATATCCACTGGCTCCATGAAATCCATGGAAGGTTCTGCTATATCCCGATTGTGGTGGCTGCCGCCTGGTTCGGTCTGCGTGGCGGACTGCTGACCGCCCTGATCATTTCGCTGGGAGTGCTGCCCTACGTACTTGGAGCTAATTTCCCCGCCGCCCAGCTTACCGACGAGATTACCGAAATCGTTTTCTACTTTGCCATCGCGCTGCTTGCAGGAGGGCTGGTGGAGCGTGAGTTCAGATCACGTCGACGCGCCGAGGAGATGCGTCTGCAGTTGGAGCGTTCGCAGAAAATGTCGCTGGTTGGCAGCATCGCTGCCGGTATGGCGCATGAAATCAAGAACCCGCTCGCTTCTATCAAAGGTGCAGTAGAGATCTTATCTGATGACACCACTGAGGCAACCGAACGGGACGAATTCAAGGCGATTGTTTTTAAGGAAGTGAAGCGGATCAACGCGAGTGTCACCGACTTTTTGGAGTTCGCCCGACCGAGCGAGTCGAAGCTGGAGCAGTTGAACTTGTCTGAAGTTGTGCACTCATGCATCAAGCAGGTTCGGACTCAAGCCAGAGAACGAGGAATCGAGATCAGGGATGAAATCGCTGCGGACGTCGTAATCCAGGGTGACGCGGAGAAAATCCACCAGGTGATGCTGAACTTGATCCTCAACGCGATCGATGCATCCACAAAGAACTCACCGATCAGTGTGAGTCTGGCGGTCTCCCCCGGTTCGTCGACTGCGGAAATCGCCATTGCAGACAATGGCGCCGGTATCGACGACAAAGACCTCCCGAAAATCTTCGAGCCATTCTACACGACCAAATCATCCGGAACCGGATTGGGGCTCTCGATTGCAAGGAATATCGTGGAGCAACATGGCGGGAGAATCCAGCTCTCCAATCGTGCTGAGGGGGGAGCGCTCGCATCCATTTCCCTGCCGCTTGATGCTGCCCGCGAAGGCGGAGGGGTCTGATGAGAATTCTACTCGTGGATGATGATGCATCGGTCCGCCGCGTGCTCCAATTCAAATTACAGAAGCGCGGCTTTCTGGTTGAAACCGCCGCCGACGGACTTGATGCCCTGAAACGGCTGAAGGATGAGCAGTTTGATCTGCTGCTCTCCGACATCAAAATGCCCGAACTCGATGGCCTTGAATTGTTGGAAAGAGCCCACCGCTCGCAACCCGATCTTAAAGTTGTGTTGATCACGGCCCACGCCACCGTCTCACAGGCTGTCCAGGCCGTGAAGCTGGGAGCCTTCGACTATATCACGAAACCCTTCGAAGACGACGAACTCTTCGTCGCCATCGAGAAGGCGCTGGAATTCGAAAAGCTCGAGGCCGAGAACAAAAAGCTGCGAGGCAAGCTGCAGCAAGTTGAGTCTGAAAGGCGCCTCATCGGCGAGTCAAAACCGTTTCGCGAGTTAAAGGCGATGATCTCCAAGGTGGCAGACACCGACGCGACCATTCTCGTGACCGGGGAGTCAGGGACCGGGAAGGAAGTCGTCGCGCGCGCGATTCACTATGAGAGTTCCCGCTCCGGAAATGATTTCGTTGCCGTCAATTGCGCGGCCATTCCGAGGGATCTGATCGAGTCTGAGTTGTTTGGTTATGTCAAGGGTGCGTTCACCGGTGCGATCAAGGACAAACGCGGAAAGTTCGAGATCGCCAGCGGCGGAACCCTCCTGCTCGATGAGATCAGCGAGCTGGCAATTGATCTTCAGGCCAAACTGCTCCGAGTTTTGCAGGAGAACGTGATTGAACCTGTCGGCGCGGAACGTTCGCGACCGATCGACGTTCGCCTGATCGCGGCTTCCAACGTTGATCTCAAAGCGCGCGTGAGGGCCGGCAAGTTTAGAGAGGACCTGTTCTACCGACTTAATGTCGTGCCGATTCAGATACCGAGTCTGAAAGAACGGCGCGATGACATTCCTTTGCTGGCACGCGAGTTTGTGAGCAAAGCAGCCGGGGAAAGACATATCGTGTTGCAGGATGATCTGATCACCACCCTGATGAACTATCACTGGCCCGGCAACGTGCGCGAGTTGGAGAACCTGATGGCCAGGATGGTAATACTCAGCCGCAGCGATTCACTTGGCAGGCGTGACCTGCCACCCGATTTCGGTCAGTTCGACCCGCGTGCAGGTGATGATGAACAGCGCGTATCCCGGAGTGGCGAACAGCGAGTTACGCTGGAGGGTGCCGAGCGCGAATTGATTCTCGATGCGCTCAGGAAATCAGGGTGGAATAAATCAAAGGCCGCCAAGCGACTGGAGATTCCGCGACACGTATTGATCTATCGCCTGAAGAAATATGACATCACCGAGCCGGATAACAGCGACTAAATTGAGGATCATCCTCGGCGCAATCCCTGGAATGTGACCTCCTGACAAGAGCTATGGTATCGATCAAATCACTCTGGCACGAAATCACCGGGAGCGGCAGGTGAGTCGCAAACTCGCCAAAGGCCTGACCCTGCGTCAGATTGAAGATCGCTGGTTGGCGGAATTCTCCGCTATGGCCAGCCCCTGCGAGGTTCAGATGCGCGGTGTCACAAGGCAGCAGGCCGAGGAACTCGCTGCGCACGCCTTCTCCGAAACACGGCGGATAGAGACCAAGTTCAGCCGATACCGTGATGACAATATCATCCACAAGATCAATACCAGCAACGGCATGCCGGTGAGCGTCGACAAGGAAACCGCCAGGCTGCTGGCGTACGCCCAGGAGTGTTACAACCTGAGCGACGGCATGTTTGACATCACTTCCGGTGTGCTGCGTCGTGCCTGGAAATTCGAGGGAAAGAATTTTGAGCCGGATCAGGAATTGGTGGAGTCGCTTCGCGATCTGGTTGGATGGGACAAGGTCATCTGGGATGGGGCCAGCATTACGTTGCTCCCTGAGATGCAGGTCGACCTGGGTGGAATCGGCAAAGAGTATGCCGTGGATCGCGTCGCAGAACAACTTCATGACAAAATCGCCTGCTCGCTCATGGTCAACTTCGGCGGGGATATTCGCGTCGTGGGTGTCGGTCCACTCGAGGAACCCTGGATCGTTGGAATTGAGGATCCCGAGTCTGAGGCTTCCGCACTGGGACAGGTAGAACTGCGCGCGGGTGGGATCGCGACCAGCGGCGACTCGCGTCGCTTCTGTTACGTAAATGGCAAACGGCTCGGACATATTCTTAACCCCCTCACCGGCTGGCCTGCGGCTGATGCCCCGCGCAGCGTGACGGTGCTAGCGCAGCGTTGCACCGAAGCAGGTATTCTGGCTACCCTTTCGATTCTGCACGGCTCGCAGGCCGAGGAATTCCTCAAACTTCAAGGTGTGAAGTTCTTCTGCAGTCGCTGAAGCGAATCGCCCGATGGCGCCCGAATTTCCTAAATCCCGGGGCGTTCATTGCCGTTTCCTTAAGAGATAATCGACTTAGCGATTAACAAGGAATGGCTGGATTTCGCTCTGGCGCTGAACTATAGTATCGTCAGATGAGCAGCGCACACGGACATACTCATGCCCCTTTCCACGGGCACACGCATGGCCATTCGCATGGAGAACCCTCCTGGGGAAGAGCCTTTGCCATCGGTATCATCCTCAATGTCGGGTTTGTCGTCGTAGAAATCGTCTTCGGTCTGGCGGCCAACTCCTCGGCGTTACTCGCCGATGCCGGACATAATGCCAGCGATGTACTCAGCCTGGTGTTTGCCTGGGCCGCAATCTGGATCGCCTCCAGGAAACCATCGGGCAAATACACCTACGGCCTGCGTCGCACGACCATTCTGGCATCGGTGCTCAATGGCACACTGCTGCTGGTGGCGATTGGATTCATTGCGTGGGATGCGATCGGAAAACTGTCTGCCCCGACGGAGGTCGCGGGTAATACGATTATGATCGTCGCCGGGGTCGGTGTAGTTATCAATACTGCCACGGCGCTGCTGTTCATGCGTGGGCAGAAAGATGATCTCAATATCAAGGGGGCATTTCTGCATATGGCCGCCGATGCCGGCGTTTCGCTCGGCGTCGTGCTCGCCGGCCTGGCCATCAGGTATACCGGCGCATACTGGATCGATCCCGTCATGAGCTTCGTGATCGTTGCGGTTATACTTTACGGCACCTGGGGACTGCTGGTGGATTCAATCAATCTGGCGCTCGATGCCGCCCCTAAGGATATTCAAGTCAATGATGTTCGAAGCTACCTGCAATCGCTCCCCGGTGTGGTGAATGTTCACGACCTCCATGTGTGGGGGCTCAGCACTACCATGACTGCACTGACCGCCCACCTGATTGTGCCGGACGGAAAGGGGGACGAATTCTTGTATGACCTGCGCCGGGAGCTGCGCAATCGCTTCGGCATCGACCACACGACTATCCAGATAGAAACCTCCCTCGAGGACCTGGAACGCTGCGACAACTGCGACTAGGCCGATCGATCCCCGTCCTTTCCATGTTGCTGCCGCAGCAGACTCTCACCCCGCCTGATTATTATGGGCAGTTGGCACAAGGCGCCGGTCCGCCACCGAAGATGAAGTTGATGATGTAAACCGCATCCCCGATCGAAACCCCGCCGCTGCAATCGGCATCAGCCGCCAGCAGTGGATCCGGTGCCGGACCACCTCCAAAGATGAAGTTGATGACATATACCGCATCACCTATCGAGATGGAAGCGTTCCCGTCGGCATCGCCGCAAAGGTAAGCGGGTCCCCCATTGCCGATGCCTCTCCAGAAACCTTCACCGACACCATAACTGGTCGAATTGCCTCCACCCACCGCGGTTTGTCCGATCGTCCCGGAAACACCGAAGTTGGTTGACGTACCGCCGCTGCTCCCACCGCTGCTTACAACCTGCCGTACTATCATCTCGCCGGCCTCAGGTTTCCGATTTGCTTCAACACTCGACTGGCTCTGTGCATCCTCGTGCTTACCGGTCGATCCCCTATCGGCCGCCACTGCCGGCAAGGTCACCATCAGCAGGGCCAGCGTGATCAAAATTCTGTACTTCATAACTTCAAAATCCTATCTCTGACCGCTGGTTTCCAGCGATGAATATTCCTCTATCGTTTGAATCAGTCGTGACTCCATAACCGCCTGGCGCTCAATCAGCATCTCAATCGTCTTTTGTTGCTCCTTGATCGCCTCCACCAGCACCGGTGTGAGACGACCATAGTCGACCGACTTGTAACCCTCCGAGTCGGTCATCACCATCTCGGGGAAGAGCGTCTCTAACTCCTGCGCGATGAAACCAATCTGGTTCCCTTCTTCGAAGTCGCGT
>JBECKX010000022.1:0-29929 GCA_040235515.1 Candidatus Zixiibacteriota bacterium | reverse complement strand
GATGGAGTTGGGGCAACTGGTCTGCAAAGCTACGCGACCGGATTGTCAGGACTGCCCTCTTTCCAGCGATTGCCGGGCGCGGCAAGCTGGGAGAGAGGGTGAAATTCCGGCACGGCGCAGGCGTAAGGTCACGAAGCTGGAGACGACAGTGGCGATCATCCTCCGGGAGGAGGAAGTATTGCTGGTCAATCCTAAGGGAGCGCTGTTCAAGGGGCTGTGGATATTCCCTCGAATCGAAGCTGGCTGCCGTGAGGGGGGCAACGGATCAAAGGTTGTAGCAGCTTTGCAGGCTCGATCTCACTATTATACCAGCTTTGCCAATCGGTTACTACCGGTTGTAATTGATTCAGAGAATTTAAGTTACCTGAAACCTGAGGAGTGGCGTGAGCAGCGCTGGGTGGCGATTGGGGACCTGAACCGCTACGCCATGCCGTCAGTCTATCGCAAGATCGCCGAGGAATTCGCGGTCTGGTGTGAAAATCGGGGATAAGATCAACTTTTCAGTTTGTAAATCTCAGCTTTTTTGTAGATTGTCGCCTGCTGGTGAAAAGATTCACCAGCGTTCAAATAAGGATAACTTGAGCTATTTTAGATTGAATCGTTTCAAGAGGTAATTTCGTCATGCAGTTCCACAAGACAGAAGATGGCAGGATTCTCTGCACGCTGATTCCGGGCGATGGAATCGGACCGGAAGTCGTAAACGCAACACGGAAGATCATCGAGGCAACCGGAGCGAAGATTGCCTGGGATGAGCAGCAGGCCGGTGCAAGCGTATTCAAGAAGGGTATCCCTTCTGGTGTTCCGCAGGAGACGATCGAGTCGGTTAAGAAGACTCGCCTCGTTCTCAAGGGACCTCTGGAGACCCCGGTGGGATTTGGCGAGAAGAGCGCCAATGTGACATTGCGGAAGTTGTTCGAGACCTACGCCAATATTCGCCCGGCGCGCGAACTCCCCGGCGTCAAAACCCCCTATTCCGGTCGCAAGATTGACCTGGTGGTCGTTCGTGAGAACGTTGAGGACCTGTATGCCGGTATCGAGTATATGCAGACTCCGGGTGTGGCTGAGTGTTTGAAGTTGATCTCCCGCAAGGGCTGTGAGAAGATCGTCCGGCTCGGGTTCGAGCTGGCGCGGGCGGAGGGACGCAAGACCGTTACCTGCGGCACCAAGGCCAACATCATGAAGTTCACCGAGGGAACTTTGAAGAAGACATTCGAGGAGATCGCGCCGGAATATCCCGACATCGAATCATGGCACATCATCGTCGACAACTGTGCTCACCAGCTGGTCAAGAAGCCGGAGCAATTTGGTGTCTTGATCCTTACCAACATGAATGGTGATATCCTTTCGGATGAATCCTCGGCGTTGGTGGGTGGTCTGGGGTTTGCGCCCTCGGCGAATCTGGGCAACGATTGCGCAATCTTCGAAGCGGTACATGGATCGGCACCCAAGTATGCCGGCAAGAATGTGATCAATCCGACCGCCCTGCTGCTTTCGGGCGTAATGATGCTGCGCTTCATCAATATGTTCGATGAAGCTGCCACGATCGAGAAGGCGCTGCTCTACACGCTTGAAGAGGGTAAGACGTTGCCGCGTGATGTGGTTGGCGACGAGAAGGCGGCCAGCACGACCGACTTCACCGATGCGATTATCAACAACTTCGGCAAGGAGCCGAAGGAGTGGCAGATTCGCGACTACAAGCCGATCAAGATGCCGCAGGTTGACACGCGCTCAGATTTTGTGATTCCGAAGACGCGTCAGGTGGTCGGCGCGGATGTGTATGTCGAGACGGCGGTGAGTGTGCCTGACCTCGGCAAGGGTTTCGAGCAACTGCTAGAGGGTACGCCGCTGATGCTGAAGATGATCGACAGCCGCGGGACCAAGGTCTACCCGCTGACCGGTGCGATCACCGATACGGTGGATGCTTTCAAAGTTCGTCTGATGATGCGCGATTCCAGCAAGGATATGACAGATGATATTTTCCTGCCGGTGTTGCAGAAGATCAGCGGTGCCTACCGCTGGGGTCATATCGAGAAGCTGCAGATTTTCGACGGCAAGGAAGGCTTCACGAAGGCGCAGGGGGAGGATTAGGCGCTTTCGGCGTGTGATGCCTTCAGGTCACGCCTTTGAGCATTATCGTGCTCCAAGCTAAGACCTGGCCGAACGGGCAGTTCAGGACTGAGATTCCGAGGCGGTTTGAGAAACTTTGATTTAGGTGATCAAAGCTCAAACCGCCTTTTGATTTGCTACGTGCAATAGTTATTGTCGCGGCGGGGTTGGGAGACAAACTGCGCAGTGTCGAATTCTTCCGGGCGCTCCGGGGCGTGCGAGTAGATTTGCACCGACGAATTGGCAATATCTGCTACGGTAGATGGCGGCATGATCATTCATAGCTGGACAGAAGATACATTAAACAGGGAGTAAGGAGAACAATGGCGAAAACAGGGACGACACCAAGAGTGGCGATAGTGATGGGGAGCGATTCCGATCTGGATATCATGCAGGGGGCGGTCGATTCCCTTTCGAAGCTGGGAGTACCGCACGAGATGCATATCCTCTCGGCGCATCGCACGCCACATGAGGCGGCGGAGTTTGCGCAGAGTGCGCGGAGTCGCGGGATCAGAGTGATTATCGCCGGCGCGGGCGGTGCGGCGCATCTGGCCGGTGCGATCGCGGGGCACACCGAGCTGCCGATCATCGGCGTGCCGGTACCGATAGAACCGTTGAACGGATATGATTCGCTGCTCTCGACGGTGCAGATGCCGAAGGGTGTTCCGGTTGCCACTGTCGCGATCGGCAATTCCTACAATGCGGGATTGCTGGCGGCACAGATCCTGGGGGCGGGGCTGCCGGAATTCGGTGACGATATGCTCGATAAATTCGCCGGATTCAAGCAGGAGATGCGGCAGAAGGTCCTGGCCAAGCAGGCGAAAGTGAAGAAGAAAGCCGCGAAGTAACCGGTACAGTCGCGCACGTGCGAATAGCAATCATTACAAGAAACAGCAACTCCTGGGTTTACAAGCTTGCCTGGGAGTTGTTCGAATCGCAGAATCAACTCCTCATCGTCAATCAGCAAAGGGCTGCGGGGCCGCCGCCATGGCGCAACCGGGGTTTCGTGCGGAGGCGCGGGCTGGTCGCGTTTCTGGATCTGTGGTTGCAGGCGATGGCCGCGAGGCTCGCCGACGCCAAACGTGGCAGCGATACTGAGGTGGGCCCTGACGGGAGCGAAAGGGACCGGGAGATTCGGCAGTTCGACCCGGACCAGCCGGCGGCGTACGCCGCAACTCTGGCAGCGATGCGTGCCAGGGTCGAGGCGGGTGAACGCAGACCGGATTGGTGGGATGTCGATACGGTTAACTCCGAAGAGGTGATTGCGAAGCTGAGCGGCTGGGGGCCTGATGTTATCCTGCTCTGCGCGGCGCCGATCATCAGGAAGCGTTTTTTCAAAGCATTCCCGCTGGTCATCAATCCGCACTGTGGAATCGTGCCGGAGTATAAGGGTTCCTCGCCGATGCATTGGGCGGTCTACCGGAGAGATTTCGAGAGGATCGGGTACACTATCCACCTGGCAACGCCGGAGGTGGATGGCGGGCCGATTATCGAGCAGCAGCGGGTAACGCCGCTCTTGGGCTGGGACCTGACGGCGATCGACTGGTACCTCGTTTTTTCGATGTACAAACGGATAGTTGAACTGATAAAATCGGGGGAGATCGTTGATCGCGCGAAGCGAGCCGAAGCGCAGCCGCCGGGCGGAAACACGTGGCCGCCAATGGGGTTGCTGCGAACCTGGCTGGCGGGTCGGCGGCTCAGGAGGCATCAGGCGCAAGCGGGCGGTCTAAAGTAGAGCATATTTGTCCATTTCCTGAATTCCAGGGGCAATTTCTGTGCAGATTTCTCGCAAGTTCCTTTGTCAAAAAACGAGGATGAGGGTAACTTTGCGCCGATTTTATTAGATAGCGCCGGGATGCGCGTTTCAGCGCCAGCGCCGGCAAAATGTATAACAGGTGAAGCCTGACCGGTGCGGTCCCGGACCAGGAAAGCTGGAACTGACTGGCCCACAGAGAGGTTAACTAAGACCAGATGGATAAGTATGTGATCGAGGGGGGACGGCAGCTAAATGGTGAGATCGGGACGATGCGCTCGAAGAATTCGACGCTTCCGATCATGGCAGCGGCACTCCTTCCCGAGTCAGGAACGACGACACTCCTCAACGTCCCGAACCTGCGCGATATTGCGGTGATGCTGAAGGTGCTCGAGGCACTTGGGGCGAAGGTGGATTGGGACAAGTCGAGCGGCAGAGTCAAGATTGATGCCTCGAACCTATCAGGTGAGGAGGCGCCGTACGACCTGGTGCGGCAAATGCGGGCATCGTTTTTGGTGCTGGGTTCATTGATTGCGCGGCTCAAGCGGGCGCGTGTATCGCTTCCGGGCGGCTGCTCACTGGGACAACGTCCGGTGAATCTCCACCTGAAGGGCTTCGCGCAGTTGGGGGTGAAGATTTCGGAAGAGGCGGGCTATGTCGTCGCCACGGGCGCCCCGACGGGAGGAAGCATCTATTTCGATCGACCCTCCCACACGGGCACGGAGAATATCATGATCGGTGCCGCCGTCGGTACCGGCACGACGAAGATTATCAACGCAGCGTGCGACCCTGAAGTGGTTGATGTCGCCGAGTTCTTGAATGCAATGGGGGCGGACATCAGGGGTGCGGGATCGAGCACGGTGGTAATTAACGCTGTCGATAAATTGCGGGCGATCGAGTGGGATCCGATGCCGGACCGGCTCGAGGTGGGAACATTCCTTTGCATGGCGGCGATCTGCGGCGGCAAACTAAAGATCCGCGAGTGTCGGCCTGACCACCTGGATGTTGTACTGCTGAAACTGCGGGAGATGGGTTGCGTAATAGAGACTACTTCCGATTCGATCACGCTCAGTTCGGATGGAAAGCTTCGCGCAGTTGATTTCCAGACATTCCCCTACCCCGGCTTTCCGACTGACCTCCAGGCTTGCTTCGTTGCGCTCGCGACGGTTGCGGAGGGAACCTCTCATATGCGTGAGACGGTATTCGAGGATCGATTTGGTCATTGTATGGAATTGATGCGTTTGGGGGCGCGGATTCGTATAAATGGTGATGTCGCGACGATAGATGGGGTGCCACGATTAAACGGAGCGACAGTTATGGCGTCCGATATACGGGCGGGGGCGGGATTGGTGACCGCCTGTCTCGCTGCTGAAGGCACCAGCGAGGTTAGACGAATATACCACATAGAGCGCGGATACGACGCTCTTCCCGACAAGCTGCGCAAGTCGGGAGTTTCCATCGAAAAACTGCCTGATTAGATAGTTAGTCCCGCGGCAATGATTTGGAGTCTTGCGGCAAGCGGGTGTGTTATCGGTATCGGGCTTACGCAGATATTTTGAGATAGATTCAGCCCTCGGAAGGAGTGCACAGCATGAAAAAGATCCTCTTCATGGTGCTTGCTGTCACCCTCCTGTCAGCGCTTGGTGCTAATGCACAGGAGGAATACTTCGGCAAGAACAAGGTCCAGTACAAGGACTTCGACTGGCACTATATCCAGTCCCCCAACTTTGACGTCTACTTCTATGACGATGAATATGACCTCGCCAAGTTTTCGATAACGGAATTGGAATCGGCATATGTCGTGATCTCTAATGAGCTTGACTACCGGCTCCGAGGTCGTGTTCCGATTTTCGTTTACAGCTCACATAATGAGTTTCAACAAACCAACGTCACGACCGGTCTGCTGCCGGAGGGTGTCGGGGGTTTTACCGAGTCGTTCAAGAATCGGGTAGTGGTGCCGTTCAATGGTTCTTACGAGGATCTTCGCCATGTGCTGCATCACGAGCTGACTCATGCCATGATTTTTGATATGCTTTACGGCGGCGGGTTTGGATCGCTGGTGTCCCGCCAGTATCTGTTCCGCCTGCCATTGTGGTTTTCCGAGGGCTATGCCGAATACTCCTCCCGTTTCGGCTGGGATTATGAAGCCGACATGGTGGTGCGGGATGCCACGATTCACAATTACCTGCAGCCGCTCGACTACCTGGGTGGCTACCTTGCCTACAAGGAGGGCCAGGCCGCGCTGAAGTTCCTTGCCGAGACGTACGGTGAGGAAAAGATCATGGATATCATCAACAAGGGGCGCCGTTCGCTGTCGATGCAGAAGGCGATGAAGTCATCGATCGGGCTGACGGTTCCTGAGTTTTATGAGAAGTTCCAGCTCTGGCTGAAGAAGACCTATTGGCCGGAGATTGCGATCCGCAAGGAGCCGGCGGCGATCGGCAAGCGGCTGACCAATCATGAGAAGGATCGGTCATACTTCAACGAGAAGCCGACATTCTCGCCGGACGGCAAGAAGATCGCATTCTTCTCCGACAAATCAGATTTCACAGAGATTTACATCATGAGCGCCATCGATGGCACGATCCTGAAGAATCTCGCCAAGAGTGCGCGCTCGGGGGACCTGGAGTCGTTGCATTCTTACGTTTCCGGAATGTCGTGGTCGCCCGACGGCAAGTATATCGTCTTTGTCGCCAAATCGGGCGGCGAGGATGCGCTGCTGATCTACGACTATGAGAAAGACAATATCGTCGAGAAGCTGAAGTTCGGGTTCAATTCGGTGCTGAATCCAAGTTGGGGCACTGAGAACCGGATCGCGTTTACCGGCGTGGTGGATTCGAAGTCGGACCTCTACATCGTCAACCCGGAGACGAAGGAGCTACGGCAGGTAACGGATGATTACTACGATGACAACATGGCCGCCTTCAGCCCCGATGGCAAGTATATTGCGATTTCATCTGACAGGCCTTTGACGCCTGATAAGGGTGAGCGTTTCAGCTACGGGACGTACAATATATTCCTTGTCAATGCCGAGTCGGGAGCGATCGAGGATACGGTGACTCATGAGTCCGGAGTGTGCCGCTACCCGACCTGGTCGCCCGACGGCAAGAAGCTGTGCTATGTCTCGAACCTGAACGGCATCGACAACCTTTATATCAAGCATCTGGACAAGAATCAGGCGGCGTATCCGATCACGGATGTGCTGAGCGGAATCAGTGCGCCATCCTGGTCGCCCGACGGTGAGAAGATTGTCTTTCAATCATTCTACAAGGCGGGGTATGACATTTACCTGATGTCTGAAATCAAGCCGGCGACGGTTAACAGCGCTCCGCTGGTGGCAACGAAGTATTTCAAGGGAGAGATGGTTGCCGAGTATGCTGCGAGCAGCATGACGGGTGATGACAGTTACGGTGAGGGTGGATCATCGGATGAGCTGGCAGCTTCAGACAGCACCGAGGGCACAACCGAGGATCCGATGACGGGCAGCAACGATTATGTTTTCACGCCGGCACCGCGCAGTTCCTATGCGCTGAATGATTCCACGGAGGAATCGGAGGATGAGTATGAGGATCCGGTCAACGACGGTCGCGACACCCTCTACACGACGACTCCGGAGGGTGAGTACCAGGTTAAGGAGTATACGCCGAAGTTCACACCCGATATAGTGAGTGGTGGCGTCTCGTATGACGCTTTCTATGGATTGCGGGGGCAGTCATTCGTGGTGATCAGCGACTACCTGGGGAATCACAATTTCTATGTGTCGACTGACGTGGTCAATTCGATCAATCAATCGAACTTGCAGGTGTTTTATTTCAACACCGGTCATCGAACCGATTTCGGTATGGGTATCTTCCACAACAAGAACTACTTCGAGGACAACCGGAATCGACTCTTCAGCGACAGGACGTATGGCGCGGTGGGTACGATATCGCACCCGTTCAGCATGTATCGACGCCTGCAGCTGGATGTCACGCAATTGTATATCGACCGCACCTACTACGACGCCCGCTTCGATGCCGAGGAGGGACGCTACGTTTATGATGACGGCAATGAAAACGCCACGATTGCGGAATTGTCGTTGATCAACGACACGGTGTTGTGGGGTATTACGGGACCGGTAAACGGCAACCGGTGGAAGATCAGCCTGGAACGTTCGATTCCGATTACCAGCCGCGCACAGGATTACTGGTCGACCGAGTTCGACTACCGGCGCTACTGGCATTTTGGCGGGCAGTATTCGTTCGCGGTGCGGGCGGCCGGCGGAGCATCGTTCGGCGCCGACAAGAAACGTTATTTCCTGGGTGGTTCGACAAACAATATCGGCTCCACGAATGCCGGCGACGACGTCTATTCGATCGACGGGTTTTACTTCTCGAAAATCGTGACGCCGCTTCGCGGTTACGACTACTTCGATCTGCAGGGATCAAAGTATGGAGTCGTCAATCTTGAACTGCGCTACCCGTTCGTGGATTATTTCGCGATGCGTTTCCCGCTGCCGATCGTGATCAGCAGGTTGTCAGGCGCCATCTTCCTTGACGCCGGAGCGGCGTGGGATGAGAACACGACTTTCAAGCTCGCGACATCTGAGTTTGGTGCTGACCGACTGGAAAGCCTCAAGACCGGTTTTGGAACCGGTGCGCGGGTGAACCTGGGGATTTTCCTGCTGCGCTACGATCTGGCATGGGCGTGGGACCTGGTACAGACCAGCACGCCACACCACTACTTCAGCTTCGGAGCGGAATTCTAGCGGCTGTAGTTTCCAGAGTAAGCGAATCAGGCGGCAGGCCCCGGCGGGTCTGCCGCTTTTCTTTTGCCGGAATCCTAATCCCCGGCTGGCTGGAGGAATTCGAGTGCGGCGGTTGTGATCACAAAGGCAGCGCTGTAGAAGTCGAAGCTGCGCAGCGGTATATTTCTGATCGCCTTGAAGCAGCCGGCCGCTGCTCCGGCGTGGATGACATCACTCCGGGGAACGGGCTCGTTACTGTAATCAAACGCCGTGCGCGACAGGTAGGATTGGTTTCCGGTTGGATCGGAGAAGGAATTGCTGGTGCAATCATCCCAACGGAAGCGGAGCTGGATCGGTTTGTTCAGATAGCTCGAGTGATCGGTCGCATAGAGGTAGATCCGGGCCAACTCCCCTGCCCCGACCCGCGAACGCGGGGCAGGAGATTTGCCGTCGGGGTCGTGCTGATCAGCGAGTGCGACGATTTTCAGATAGGCACTACGAATCAGCTCTGAGTCGTCGGCCGGGAGCAGATCTGTGCGGTAGGTGAAGTATTCCCATTCCCCGGCGATCAAGGAACCGCTCGCCACAGAGTCCACAACCACGGCATCGAAGTCATATTCCAGCGAAAGGGTGAAGCCGCCGAGGGAGTCACAGTTGTCGGGCAGAACGATGGAGGCAGTGAAGGTGCTCCCGGGTGTGATCAGCGAATCGACTTCGATCATGACGCGAGCTACCTGTTCAGCTTGAGACGGGGTTGCGCTGGTCGAATCACTGATAGATTGATCAGCGGCGGCGACTGCCGAGAATGCAGCGATAGATAGAAGGATCAGAACGTTCGTGACAATTCGTAGCATATTCTTTATACGTTCTATTCCTTGACCAGACGTGAGTATCTGTTGTGCCGATTCATGGTAGATGAAGGAAGCTATCGCAGAGATGAATAAGCGAAATATCGGTCTGAACAGCAAGTGGGTGGCGTTGGCGCCGGCGCTGCTTGTCTGGTTACTCTACTTCACGACGACCTGCCGGGCGATCTGGATCGGTGACTCGGCTGAGTTTGCACTGGCGCTCAAGACCTGTGGAGTGGCGCATCCGCCGGGGTATCCGCTCTTCACGATCATCGGAACGATTGCCGTGCAACTGCTTGGCTTCCTGCGGCCGGTGTTTGCGGGTGGCATCTACAACATCTCCCTTGCCGCTGCGGCCACAGGTGTGGTTTATCTGATAGCACGCAGGTTCTACGAGTGGCTGCCTGCCCTGGGAATCTCCTGCGTTTGGGGAGTAACGGCTATCTTCTGGGCAGAGACGGCCGGTGTGGAGATATACACGCTCAATGTGTTGCTCTTCGCGCTGGTGGTGCTGGCTGCGTTCTCGAGATCGAGAAACCGCTGGTTGTTGCTGGCGTACCTGTTTGGGCTGTCGCTGTCGAATCATCCATCCGCGTTGTCGCTGGCGCCGGCGCTGCTGTATTTCTTCCTCATGGAAAGGGCGTACCGAAAACCTGCCAGGCTTATACCGATGATCCTGTTGGTGTTGATCGCCGGCTCGATCTACTTCTACTTGTGGGGAGCGTCGATTAAGGATCCGATCTCCGACTGGGGGAATCCGGAGGGTATCGCGGCGTTGTGGTCGCACATGAAGCTTGAACAATATTCCGGCTGGGTGGAAAATTCAGTCTCGAACCTGCTTTACGCGGCGAAGCTCTACTATCGCACGGTGATCGAGTGCTACACCATCGTGGGCCTGCTGTTGCTGGTAGCCGGAACGATTGCGGGAATCAGCAAGCGTCGGCGAGAAACGATCTTCCTGCTGATCGTGCTGGTCGCGGCGCTGGTCCTTGCCGCCTTCCACCAGGCAGTCAACTATGAACCATTTTTCCTGATCCCGATGTTGGTGACCCTGCTGCTGATCAGTTTCAACCTGGAGTGGATCAGAGAACGGCAACTGCACACGCGCATTGCGGGAGCAGTGATCATCGCGATTGCGTGCTTGCTTGGTGTAAGCCAATATGCTGAACAGGACAAATCGGATTACAACCTTTATGACCAGTATTCACGGGCTCTGCTTGATGCCGTGCCGGGCAACGGCACTTTGTTTCTCGCCGGCGATATCAACTCTTTCGGACCAACCTACCTTCGCTACGCGGAAAACTATCGCCCGGATCTGACGCTCTTTGACAGATCGATTCGAAAGCGGGCATTGCTAGAACAGGCAGCCGGGCTGGGGATCAGAACGGATGATCTTTACGTCGCGCGTGCTGCGGTGCTGCAACTTGACGGGGGCCGGAAGCTGTTCGCGAAGTCTCACTATCAGAATGAACCGAGTTGGTGGGAAGGAATCGACTCGCTTTACTCGTACGGACTGCTCTACGAATACGCCACGCCGGTGGATCAACATCCACCCCTCCCCGGCTACCCGCCGAATCTCGAGCCGGGGGACCTGATGTCGCGGGAGTTGGTCGCAAATATCGATTTGATCAATGGCGAGGAAGCGCTGCTGAGGCTTCCACCTGACTCGATGCTCGCCGAGGCATATTTCGAGGCGGCCCTGGGTCGCTATGCCCGCGAATTCCGCGGAGTCCTCTACAACCAGCTCGGGATTTTTTTCCGCAAGGTTGGGTATCTTGATCTCGCCCTGAGAGCCTACGAGACCGGCCTTGAACAACCGGTCCTTGCCGCACAGACAAGAGATGAGATTGAGTACAACATTTCGAATATCTACAAAGACCGGGCGAACCGGGCGATCGCCGCAAGGGATTTCGAGAGCGCGATCAACAACTGCAAGCAGGCGCTTGAGCTTGATCCCGAGAACGAGCAGCTACTCCTCAATGCTGCGCTTATCCTGGAACGTGAGCTAAACCGACCGCAGGAAGCTATCCCCTACTACGAGCGCTATCTGAGGCTGCGACCCGATGACGATCGCGTGCGGCGTGCCCTCGACGCGCTCAAATGATTAGCTGGAACCAATAGTATATAAATGGATGGGGAGCACGACTTTGGTATCACCAGGGAATTGAGTGCATCCGGGGCTAGGCAGTGGAATCGACTGATGAGTTAGAGGTGAATCGATATGGATTTTGGCAGATATACGACTAAGGCGGCGGAGGCGGTTCAGGGAACGATGCAGCTGGCGGGACAACTGAACCAGCAGGCGATCGTACCGCTGCATATGTTGCTGGTGCTGCTGCAACAGAAGGAGGGGATTGTACCCTCGCTGCTGCAGAAGCTGGAGGTTCCGGCGGGCGAGCTGGCCGAGCGGGTCAAGGCGGAACTAACGAAGCTGCCGCAGGTTGAGGGCGCGGAAGCGTACGCCTCCCCCGAGCTGCGCAAGGTTCTCAACCAGGCCGAGTCTGAGGCGGGCAAGCTGCGGGATGAGTATATCAGCACGGAGCACCTCTTTCTGGCACTATTGGACCAGAAGGAAGTGCAGAAGCTGGTGGGGCTGGAACGCGACACGGTGCTGCAGGCGCTCTCCTCGCTACGAGGGAGTCAACGGGTGACCGACCCTGATCCTGAGGGGAAGATGAATGTACTGCAGAAGTACACTCATGATTTCACCGCGATGGCGCGCAAGGGTGAAATTGATCCGGTGATCGGGCGGGACGAGGAGATTCGCAGGATCATGCAGATTCTCTCTCGCAGGACCAAGAACAATCCGGTGTTGGTGGGTGAACCGGGTACCGGCAAGACGGCGATCGTCGAGGGGCTGGCGAAGAAGATCGTGGATGGTGACGTGCCGGAGACGATCAAGAACAAACGCCTGCTGTCGCTCGATCTGGGTCAGCTGATTGCGGGTACGAAGTATCGCGGTGAATTCGAGGATCGCTTGAAAGCGCTGTTGCGCGAGGTGGAGGAATCGGAGGGGCAGATTATTCTCTTCATCGATGAGCTGCACACGATTGTGGGTGCAGGTGCGGCAGAGGGCGCGATGGATGCCGGCAATCTGCTGAAACCTGCGCTGGCGCGGGGAAAGCTAAGGACGATCGGGGCCACTACTCTGAAAGAGTATCGCAAACATGTTGAGAAGGATGCCGCCCTGGAGCGCCGGTTCCAGCCGGTAATGGTGGAGGAACCTTCGATCAAGGATACGATTTCGATACTGCGTGGAGTTAAGGAGAAGTATGAGGTTCATCACGGAGTCCGCATCCGCGATAACGCGCTGGTAGCAGCGGTGACTTTGTCCGCGCGCTATATCACCGATCGCTTCCTGCCTGACAAGGCGATTGACCTGATGGACGAGGCGGCATCGGTGCTGCGGATTGAAATCGACAGCAAGCCGACCGAGATCGACCGACTCCATCGGCGGATTCGGCAGCTCGAGATCGAGCGCGAGGCGCTGAAGAAGGAGAAGGATGAGGAGTCGAAGCGGCGGCTGGAGGAGATCGAGAAGGAAGTCGCTGAGGCGAAGGAGGAATCGGCGGCGCTCGAATTGCACTGGCAAAATGAAAGAAAGCTGATCGACAGGATCGAGGAGCACTCGAAGCAGATCGACCAGCTCAAGGAGGAGGCGGCGCGCGCCGAGCGGGAGGGTAACCTGGGTCGCGTGGCGGAGATCAACTATGGCAGGATTCCTGAGCTTGAGCGGCAAATCAAGTCGGCCAAGGATGAGCTGGCAAAGCTTCAGCAGGAGCGGCAGATTCTCAAGGAGGAAGTGGATGAAGAGGATATCGCTCGTGTCGTCTCGCGCTGGACAGGAATCCCGGTAGCACGGATGCTGACCGAGGAGTCGGTGAAGCTGGCGCACATGGAGGATGAGCTGGCGCAACGGGTGATCGGTCAGAAGGAGGCGATCAAGGCAGTTTCGAACGCAGTGAGGCGGAGTCGGGCGGGGATTCAGGAGGAGAACCGGCCGATCGGATCGTTCATCTTTCTTGGCCCCACCGGTGTCGGCAAGACTGAGCTGTCGAAGGCGCTGGCGCAGTTTCTCTTTAACGATGAAAAGATGATGATCCGGATCGACATGAGCGAATACATGGAGAAGCACGCAGTCTCGCGGTTAGTTGGATCGCCGCCCGGATATGTCGGTTACGAGGAGGGCGGGCAACTGACCGAGGCGGTGCGGCGGCACCCCTATTCGGTTGTGTTATTCGATGAGATCGAGAAGGCGCATCCCGAAGTATTCAATGTGCTGCTGCAGCTACTCGACGAGGGTCATCTCACCGATGCCAAGGGGCGCACGGTAGATTTTAAGAACACGGTTGTGATCATGACCTCGAATCTGGCCTCGCAGCAGATAGCGGCGCATGCCAGCGATCGCGAGGAGCAGGAGCGTGCCGTGCAGGAGGTGTTGCGGCGTACATTCAAGCCGGAGTTCCTCAACCGCGTGGATGATATCATCATTTTCCAGCACTTGAGCAAAGAGGAGATTGCGGCGATTGTGGAGTTGCAGCTTGCACGAGTCTCAGAGCGGCTGGCCCGGCGCGGGATTACGCTGGAGATTTCGGCCGAAGCGGCTAGGCATGTTGGCGAAGCGGGCTTTGATGAGGTGTTCGGTGCGCGGCCGTTGAAGCGCGTGATCCAGAATGAGATATTGGATGAGCTTTCGCTGCAGATTATCGAGAACAAGATCGTGGAGGGGGACACGGTGAAGATCGGGTATGACGGGAAGCGGGTCGTGATTGCGAAAGTGTAACGGCGTGTGTATCGGTTGCTCCATGACATGTCACGATACACACCCCGTCTCCGATGTTCCGCAGGCGGAACAATCGGAGCCACCCCTCTCAAGAGGGGAGTTTGTAATAGCGGAGTAAGTGATTAGGTAATCCGTTGAAGGCTGAGGGAGGACTTAGAAGTGTGCAGTGATGCTACAGAGGACTTTCGTCTTTCAGAATGTAAGCTTGAATTGTTTTGCTATGCTATATAAGGATGCAGATTTGATACTGCGACTGGCAATGTCTCCAAACTAATCTCAAAGTTACGAAAAATCTCGGCTCGCCCGGGCTGCAATCGTCTTGTTCGTTGCGAGCACAGAGGCCCTGATTAACCGTGCCATGGCCGCATTCCTCCCCGATCATCTTAAGAAGTTTATCGCTGAGAGATAAAAGGGATTCACACTATTGGACAAATGGGAGATGCTTCCGCTGCTCTTGTCATCTGTTAGCGAAAATCATTTTTCGTCCGATAGGGGACCGCTTCAGCAATTCAAGGAACTGATTGCGATCAGAAACGACTTGGTGCATCCAAAGTCGGATGCCAAAGCCTACTACTTGATGAAACAGTGGGGTCTGATTTCACCACTTGAACCAGGTCCGATTTCCCAACAGCTGGATATTACGCCTAAGGAGCTCATCTATTCCCAGACAAGAATTCCGAAAGATCCGTCAAGCTTACTCCCCGAACACGCTGAATTGGTACGAAAAATCGTTGTGGAAACTATCAGTGAACTCGACCGTCTCTTGGAAGGAAGGTTGAGCAGGAACAATTGGCTGTGGGTTGAGCAGATGTCCTTGATATATCCGGAGGGATCTTTGCTACAGGACATCCCAGGATTCAATGATCACGACAAAATTCGATGAACCTTTATGTACTGAGGAAAGCTGATCAACGCCCTCGGCTTGTAGCGCAGTTCCCCTCTTGAGAGGGGTGGACTCGATTCGAGCTTGCAAGAAGCGAGGACGGGGTGTGTATTCCTCTACACGCACCTCGACTAGAGACGTCTCCGGATTCCAGGTCAGGTCCGGGATGAGATGCTCTCGATCTGGCGCCGATTCGGGGTTCTTGTCACACCCCAAATCTTGCAGAGGGCTCAGCATGCTGAGCCCCCACGACCGACAGGCAGTAATGTCTGTTCTCCTACTTCAACTCGCAGGCGAACTTGTCTAACCACTGCTGGTAGGATGCTTTCGGCGTGCCGTTGTCCATCAAGAGGCCGTTGTTCTTGAACACTGTATAGGGGTAGGTATCGGGCAAGCCCGAGAAGAATGCTTCATCATCCTCGAGGAAAAACCAGAGCACTCCCTGCAAGTTGTAGTCATCCTTGATTGCGAACAGACGTGTCAGCAAGGTCTCCTGCTGTGTCGGGTTGGCGCCGGATTCGGCGATGAAGACCGGGGCGGAGCCGATCGAGAAACCGTAGGTGGTAAAGTCGTAGTTTATCGCTATGGTTTGGAAAAGGCCGGGATAGGTGCTGAAGGCATACCCGACACCATAGTCGGACCAGTCGGAGATCATCGTAAAGAGTTGTGCTTTCTGCGCCGGACAGCATCCCGAAAGATTGTCCCAGCCACGTTTGTAGAACTCCCACTGAATCGTCGGGCCGATCACCTGCGGTCCACCAGTGATGTCGTTTTTTACATCCTTCATCAGGGAAAGCAGGTTAGCAAAGTCAGAAGTATTCGCATTGAGATACATATTGATCTCGATGCCCTGCGACAGGTAGTCGGGGTTAAATTTGGCGACGAGAAAGCTGACCCAGGCGCGGTAGAGGGCGCGGATATCGTCGTCGGCGAAGTCATCACCGGGCGGTGTGAAGCCGAGGTTGGCCTCTGACTCCCAGTTGGTGGCGACGCCATCGCGATCATTGTTGAGCGGGCTGACCGAGAGATAGACTTTACCGGGAAAATTGGTGGCGTGCAGCGCGAGCTGGTTAAGCAATTCGAGGAGCGCCAGGCGGGCGGCCTCGAGATCGTTGTCGGCGAGCGCACAATTTTCGAGGTCGGCACAGCGTGTCAGCAATTCCCACGGCACCGAGTCACCGAAATGGAGGAGCATCAAATCGGCGTGGTTGGGATAAATGGTCAGGTAGTTGTTGGCATCGGGGCTGAGTAGCACGCCGGGATAGAATGCGAATCCCATCAGTGGCCTGGTACAGGCGGGCTGGTTATCATCGGTTGAGGAACTGGAACTGCAACTGAGCAACGTCGCAGTTACCAATGCCAGGAGTAAGGTAATGGTCTTGTGCAGTGACAGTTTTCTCATACTTGTTGACTCCTTTAACGACTAGCTGCCTTTTGTGCGAAAATCGGTGATTTTTGGGCAAGACTCAACAAGAATCTTGTGTTGGCCGACCTCGGGTCGGGGTGTCTCAGTTCATTTGCGCGGCACCGCGAATCTACTATATTGCTCCATAATTCTAGCCCGGGAGCAAGCTGTTGGAGACTGCAGAGAAAGATCAATTCATAGCACAGATCGAGCTGTTCAAGGACCTGCTTCAGTCCGAGCGTCGAGCATTCGCTGAGGCATTCGTGGAGCGAAGCTACAATACCGGCGAGTTGATTTTCGAGGAGAATACGCAACGGAAGTACCTCTGGATCGTCCTCACCGGCGAAGTGGAGTTGTTCAAGATGACGCCGCACCATGAGGAAACCAGGCTGACCGTATTCAGTCGGTTTGATTTCATCGGCGAAGGCGCGTTGATGGATGATTATCCGCACAACACGTCCGCCCGCGCCCTGCAGCCGACGACGCTGCTCGCGCTGAGCCGCGATCAATTCCAGGGGTTGTGCGAAGAAAACCCTGCGGTCGGGATGAAATTGATTTCCCGGATCGCGCGAGTGATATCGCGCAGGATTCGGCAGGCCGATATGCGCGTCGTGAACGTTGCGGCGCAATATATCTCGGGCCGGACTCGTACCGAGCATGATCTGCTGGGTGAGCGGGAGGTGCCGTCGGAGTATCTCTACGGGATTCAGACCCTCCGGGCGCTGGAGAATTTCAATATCAGCGGGATCTCGCTGGCCAGCCTGCCTACCCTGATTCGGGCGCTGGCTATGGTCAAGATGGCGTGCGCGCGAGCGAACAACGACACGGGGGATTTGCCGGGAGAGATAACGGACGCGATCGTGCAGGCGTGCGCGGAGATCATCAATGGTCGCTGGCACACGCAATTCGTCGTTGACGTAATCCAGGGTGGCGCGGGAACCTCCACCAATATGAATGCGAACGAGGTGATCGCGAACCGGGCGCTCGAGATACTGGGCCACCAGAGGGGGGAGTATGAGTATTGCCATCCCAATAATCATGTGAACCTGAGCCAGTCGACCAATGATGTTTACCCGAGCGCGCTGAAAATTGCGCTGATCCTGGCGAACCGCGGCCTGGTCAAGGTGTTGACGAACCTGATCGACTCGTTCCACGCGAAGGCTGAAGAGTTTCGGGATGTCATCAAGATGGGCCGCACCCAGCTTCAGGATGCCGTACCGATGACCCTGGGACAGGAGTTTGAGGCATACGCGGTAACGCTTGAAGAGGAGATCGATCGGCTGCAGCAGAACGTAAACTTGTTTCTCGAGGTCAACCTGGGGGGAACGGCGATCGGCACGGGGATCAATGCCGATGCGGAATACACCAAGCGCGTGGTTTACCACCTGCGGCAGATAACCGGGCTGCCGATCATTCTGGCGAAGAACCTGGTTGAGGCGACGCAGGATACGGGGGCCTTCGTGATGTACTCCTCGGCGGTGAAGCGGCTGGCGATCAAGCTGTCGAAGATTGCGAGTGATTTGCGACTGTTGTCGTCGGGGCCGCGGGCGGGGTTGAACGAAATCAACCTACCGCCGATGCAGCCGGGGTCATCGATCATGCCGGGCAAGGTCAACCCGGTGATTCCGGAGGTGGTGAACCAGATTGCGTTCCAGGTGATCGGAAACGACCTGACCGTAACGCTGGCTGCCGAGGCGGGCCAATTGCAACTGAACGTGATGGAGCCGATCATTGCGCACAGCCTGTTTGAGTCGATCGAGGTTCTGAAGAACGGGATGTCGACGCTGAAGTACCGCTGCGTGGACGGGATCACGGCCAATGTGGAGCATTGCCGCGACCTGGTCTACAACAGCATCGGGTTGGTGACGGCGCTGAGCCCGCAACTGGGATACGAGAAGGCCTCGCAGGTAGCCAAGGAGGCGCTGGAGAAGAACCGGAGCGTTTATGAGCTGGTTCTCGAGAAGAATTTGATGTCGAAGTATGATCTGGACAGGCTCCTGAGCCCGGAAAATATGGTACAACAACCGCACGGAGATAAGTCTTGATTGGCGTGACGGAAATTGTATCATGTGATCTACTTTAATCTCACCTGATGATGGGAAGAGTGGTGTAAGATGGAGAATGCTGACAACAAGCTACGCTACAACATAGCCGATCAACGCCTGACATTCACACGCAAGCCTGCGGAATTCAGGTTTGACGAAGACCGGATTATCGAATTCAATCATCGTCACAAAGCGGTCCTGAAGAATTACGAACTTGATCTTGAATCATGCACCATCTGGAACTATTGCGACAAGCTGAACTACAATTCCAACCTCGGGGCGTTGAGAAACAGACAGGTGCGGCAATCGGTGATCCTGTCTGCGGCGATGTCGGCGATCGCCGTTTCGATGCATGGTCGCGGCGCCTACATGAGGCTGCCGGAAAGCGAGCGCACCAAAGAGAACAAGAATGCCCTGAAGCGCGCTAACGACCGGACGGCGGCACAGGTGATGGGTGACGTGCTGCAGGTGACGACTGACACCCTGCCGGTTGGCGAGGAAGTGATAATCGAGTCGGCGATCACGGAGGGAGTTCGCGTAAAGCCAGGTCTGGAGGCGGGTGGAAACCCGACGATCGCTGTCGGGGCGCTGTTCGGCAAGGAGGAACACAAGGCAACCTACGGCCTGCACCGCACCAACAATGTGACGTTGCTCTCGATGGGTAATGATGTCATCGATGGCACCACCAAGTCGGTTGAGGGCAGCCACTCGAGTTTTACCGCGTTGATGCTGACGGAATCGGGGATTAAACGTCACCTGCCCGACACCTATGTCCAGCGCTGGCTCTCGGGTGCGTTCTTTGAGGAATTCAACCCGCGTGAGACAGATACGCTCGAGGCGGCGGAGATCATTGCGAAGGCTTATGGACTGAAGCGGGTCGAGGATTTGAGCGTCTATTTCCTCGACCGTAAACGTCACTATCCGCCGATGGACACGCTCAACAAGGCGGGAATGGCGACGCCATACGACAAGGATGGCGACCTGATGCCCGCGTTGGTGATGGGACTGGAAGGGCTTGAGTTCCCCGACAAGCGCGGCTTGAGTTCGATGTGCGGGGAGATCGGCGGCTCGGCCGAATGGGCGGTTGGCGTACTTCCCCTGACCTGGCGCGGCGGCCAGGCGATTGGAATGCTCACCAGCCAGTCGTCGCTGACGCGCAAAGATGTTTCCGCGGAACAGCTGTGGCGAGAACGCTTCCACTTCAATGACGAAGAGTTCATGTTGATCCAGGATGCTCGTTTCCAGCGCAAACCTTACTTCACGGTTGATGATATCGTTGAAGACCCGTTCGCCGGCGGCATAAGTGCATTTGGTGCGATTACCGACAGCTACTTCATCCCCGCAATGAAGGGTGTGACATTCAACGAAGAGAAGGGCGATATCTACGTGAATGTGCTGGTGATCAACTCGCTCGGTGTGGTCGATCTGTGGGAGATGAAGTACACCTGCCGCGACAGCTATCAGAAAACCGCGCGCTTGATGACAACGCCGAAAAATGAGCTGGAGGGTATCTCGGGTAAGGAGTTGGAAAAGAAGATCGGCGAGATGCTGAGTGACCATCGCCAGCGCGAGAAATTCCAGATGTTTTTCAACAATGAATACTACCCTGCCCTGATACCGGTTTACAATCGCGCTGTTGTACTGGACAAGGCGCTTGATGCTCTGATCGAGCGCGGTGCGTTGGAACCAGCCGACCGGGAGATTGTGACGATCACACAGCGCCTGGCGCCTGAGTGGTTCATGAATTCCGAGTAATCACTCAGTCCGTCTACTTTACGCCAATACAGCACAGCAGCTTACGCCGACTTACGGCCTAGCCCTTTCCTTTCACAAAACTAACCCACTCTTAATTTGTGCGCGGTTCTATCGCTCGTATAATGGTGATGATCTTTATCCGAATGCTTTTGGGAGTAGGTTCATGATTAACCGATTTTCAATGCGCCCAGAGCGCATCAATACTCTGATTGTATCCGATATCCACCTTGGCTCACGGGTGAGTCGAGCCAAGGAATGTCTGAGACTGATCGAGTCGTATCGACTCGGCAAGCATGAATGGGCGTTTGACCGACTGATCCTGCTGGGCGACATCTTCGACGACATGAATTTCCATCGTCTGAAGAAGCACGCGTGGCAACTGGTCAGCATTTTCCGCGAGATCACGGACGAGGAGAGCAACGCCGAAGTAGTCTGGGTGCTCGGTAATCACGATGAACTGCTGGTGGAGATGATGGCGAGCCTGGTCGGGATCACCGTGCATGAGGAATACGAGTGGGTGGTGAACGGGAAGCGCAACCTGGCGATGCATGGTCAGCAATTCGACAAGTGGATCATCAAGTATCCCAACATCAGCAAGGTTCCGAGCTGGATGTATGATGTTATCCAGCAACTCGATGGCCCCAACCAGCGCGTGAGCCGCTTCGTGAAGGACAAGAGCAAGCAATGGTTGCGCATCAACCACGCCGTCGCTGAAGGGATATCCCGCTATGCGCGCTCGAGAAAGCAGCGGATTGACTACACCTTCTGCGGGCACACGCATCTGTCGGAAGTGATTGATTTCCCGCAGTGGAACATGACCTACTACAACACCGGGTGCTGGACCGGCAAGCATGCACCGACGTTCGTCACGATCGACCTGCTGGGGAATGTGAGATTGTGTGAGTATACAGCGGATAGCGTTACTGAGGTGGTGGAGGTAGCGGTAGCGTCGTAAAGGGGCAGCGCCCAATGGGGCATCTGAGGGGGCTCAATCACAGAAGCAATTCGTATTCGATTTCGTCTTTGATCGGGATGCCGTGCAAACCAACCAATGGGATTTGCGGCTTGAGCTTGCGGGCAGCCTCGATCGCATTCGTATGAATCGCTGCTCTGCCGAAGCCACGTTTTTCGTAAAAGTTCATTGCGTCGGTATTGTCGTTGGTGGTGGTCAGCCAGACGCGGTGCAGGTGATGGTTGCGTGCGATGCCAAGTACGGCATCAAGAAGCGCGCTACCGACACCGATACCTTCGCGCAGACTGTTCAGGGTTACGATTTCACATTGATTGTCGTGAAGCTGATAGGTGATCAGCCCAACCGTTTTCTCGCGTATCTTCTCGTTTAGTTCCCCGCTTCTTTCCTCGCACCCCTCCTCGGCGGTAACTGCAGCAAATCCGGGTAGCTTTGAGGCGTCGATCAATCTTCCACGAGTAGCGATCTTTTTTCCTCCCCAATGCTGCTGCAGCAGAGTGGTCACCCACTTCCTATCCCGGGGTTTTAGTGGACGTAGTTTGAACTGCATTGCGGTTTCGTCTCCGTTTTTCCGCGACAAAGACGCCGGCGAGCACCAATATCGCTCCAATAGCCGTGAAAATCCCGAAGTTTTCTCCGAGTAGTGGAACTGCGAGGGCGGTGGTCGAGATCGGCTCCAGATAAAGGAAGATACCGGCTTTAGCGGCACCGAGAGCGGAGACCCCTTCCTGCCAGAACCAGTGGGCGAGCGCCATACCGAGGATACCGAGAAACAACAGCGCAATGATGGCTCGCGGCGGCAGGTGGAGGAAATTGGACCAGTTTGAAGTGAAGAGCATATAGATGATGAGGATGATTGTCCCCGGGGCGAGTGAACCGACCGCCACCACGAGGGGAGGACGTGAGCGCGACAGGTCACGTGTCACCACGGTATAGATTGCCCAGGTGTGGGCGGAGGCAAGCACGAGCCAATCCCCTACGCTATCGAGCCAGTCGAGTGAGGTCAGATCCCCGCGCGAAACGAGCAGGAGGATTCCAAGCGTAGCAAGGCAGATTCCGGCGATCTGGCGGATGCCGATCCGTTCCTTGAGAAAGATAAACGCCAGAACTGCGGTCACGAGCGGAGTGATCGAAATGATCCAGCCGGTGTTGGTCGCCGTGGTGTATTTGAGGCCGGTGATCTGGATCAGGAAATGTGTCGTGATGATGGCGGCGGCAATCGCCATCTGGCGGAGGATTGCGGGAGTGAGATCAAAGCGCCGCTTTTTGACACGCACGATAGTGATCAGGATTGGTAGCGCCATCGCCAGTCGAAGTCCGAGCAATTCGACCGGAGTCATGAATTCCAGGCAGATTTTCGTGGCGACGAATGTCCAACCCCAGATGACAACGGCAAAGAGCAAGAGGAAGCGGTGTAGCATGATGGTGGTGATACGGTTTTATGTTCCTGCCGTCAGGTTGCGACTTTCTACAGCCACTTCTTGCGTTTGAAGAATATCAGCAAGCCGACGCCGATGGCGAGGGCGATCACCCAGAATAGGATATAGCCGTACTTTAACGCAAGTTCCGGCATATTGAAGGGGCTGGAACCGGTGTCGAAGTTCATGCCATAGACTCCGGCGAGAAAGCTCAGCGGGATAAAGATGGTAGCGATGATCGTAAGCACCTTCATCACTTCATTCATCTTGTTGCTGACCGAGGTGAGATAGATGTCGAGTAATCCGGTGACGGTGTCACGCTGGGTCTCAACCGAGTCGATAACCTGGATCGTGTGCTCGTAGAGGTCGCGCACATAGGGTTTATAAACCTGTTCGACCAGCGGGGAGTTGGAGCGCTCGAAGCCGTTAACCGCTTCGCGCAGCGGCCAGACTGCCTTTCGCATCTGGATCAGGCGGCGTTTCAACTCATAGATAGTTTCGAGGTGTTCCGGCTCCGGGTGAGCCACGAGTCGGTTTTCCAGCGATTCCACCCTGTCGGAGATTTTCTCGAGGATAACGTAGTAGTGGTCGACGATGGCATCTGCTATGGCGTAGGCGAGATAGTCGGGGTGGAGGAAGCGTTCGCGTGGTTCGGTTTTTCGCAGTCGCTCCCGGACATACTCGAGCACATCCCCCTGCTCCTCCTGAAACGAGATGACCCAGTTCTTGCCGAAGAGAATACTGAATTGTTCACTTCTGATCTGGCCGATATCCTCCCGCCAGACAAGCATCTTCAGGACCAGAAAGAGATACTCATCCGATTCTTCGAACTTGGGTCGGTTACCGGTATTGGCGATATCCTCCATCACGAGGGGGTGGATATTGAAATCGGCGCTCAGTTGTTCGAGTACTTTAGTGTTATGGATGCCGTCGACATTTATCCAGTGAATTTTCTCAGGATCGAGGTCGATCTTGAGTTGATCTGACTCGTGGAATTTCGACTCGGTCAGGTTGTGCGCATCGTAGGTGAGTTGCGTGATAACAACCGGCTCCTGCCGCTCGATGCCAACGTAGTCGATCGAGCCGGGTTTTCGCCCCAGCTTCGATGATGCGCGCAGGCGCTTGAGTTGCTTGGGAATCAGATCTTTCGGATTGGGAAGATTGCGCATAACCTCACACCAAATCTCCTAAGCCTCCGGTTGCCGCGTTGCTTTTTCCAAACCGATTTGACGAATGAAATCGGTCAACTCGCGACGCGGCGTCGTGGCATAGGCGAAAATTACGAAACAATTTCCGGGCTCTTCAAGTAACTCAGCATCGTAGCAACAAGATCGGAACTATCAGATCATAGTCGATTCATTCAAATAGTACAAGATCAGAAGAGGCGCCGGGTGCGTGATCGCTGCAGACTCAGAATGAATCGTATCAGCAATCCAAGTGGGAGACAGGTGTAGATGGTTAGATTGCCAGAAGTATCGCATGAGTCCAGGGGTCTGAGTTCAAGAATATGCAGGTATCTCGCGACGACGCTTTTCCTCGCGATGCTGGTCATCGTTACGCCGCTGGCTGCCTCCGATGTCGGACAGAATGGCAGTGAGGACCGTGCCCGCAGCGAGAGTGAGCCGGCAGGAAAGCAGGAGAAGGCACGCAAAAGCATACGCGCGATCAAGGCAAATCCGCACTCGCCCAGCATCGATGGCAAACTCAACGAAAGTGTTTGGGGGAAGGCTGAGTGGATATCGGGTTTTGCACAACGGCTGCCCAACGAGGGCGAGCCCGCCAGTGAGCAAACCGAGGTGGCGATTGTCTATGATGATCACGCCCTTTACATCGGTGCACGACTGCTGAGCCAGAACGCCGACGAATTGCTGATGCATCTGGAGAAGCGGGACAACCAGGGCCCGGCAGAGCAGTTTATCGTCTCGATCGATTCATATCACAACCGCCGCACGGGGTTCGGGTTCGGCGTAAACACCTCCGGGGTGAGGTTCGACCGTTACTACGCCTCTGATTCCGAGGGTGGAGCGGATTATTCGTGGAACCCGGTGTGGGAAGCGGCCACTTCGCGTGACAGTAAAGGGTGGTACGCGGAGATGCGAATCCCATTTTCGCAATTGCGATTCAATGAGAAAGAGGAGCAGGTCTGGGGCATCAACTTCAACCGCTGGATTCCCAACAAGAACGAGGACAGCTACTGGATCTACGTGCCGCAGGATGAGGCGGGATTCATTTCGCATTTCGGTGAACTGGAGGGGATAGCGGGAATAGCTTCCTCGAGTCGAATCGAGATAGTCCCCTATTTCGCGAGTGATGCCAGTTTCATCGATGGTGATTTCTCGAGGGATCCGTTCCGGGATGGAAGTGACCTTGATCCACGCATCGGTGGCGATGTCAAGATGGGACTGGCGACAAACCTCACGCTCGATGCGACCTTCAATCCTGACTTCGGGCAGGTGGAAGCGGATCCGGCGGAAGTGAACCTGAGTGCGTTCGAGACATTCTTCGATGAGCGCCGACCCTTCTTCAATGAGGGATCGTCGCTGCTTGAGGGCAACGGACCATCCTACTACTACTCCCGGCGCATCGGTGCCGGCCCGCACGCGTATGGCTCCGGCGACATCGTGGATCAGCCCAACAACTCAACGATTCTGGGAGCGGCAAAGGTGAGTGGCAGGTTGCAGTCGGGGACATCGGTGGGATACCTGGCCGCGCTGACGGATCGTGAGTTCGCCAGGAATTACGACATCGCAGCAGATTCAACGTACGAGACACAGGTGGAGCCCTACACCCTGTATAACGTTGCCCGTGTGGAGCAACAGTTCGGGAAGAATAACTCGACTGTCGGAGTTTCATTGACGTCGGTAAGTCGTGATCTAAATGGGGTGAGCGCGCTGGAAAGCCGCCTGCACAAGAACGCATACAGCGGTGGCGCAGACTGGGTTCTGCGTTTCAAGAACGGGATTTACCAGATCAGCGGATACACCGGGTTCAGCCATGTTCGTGGTTCGAAAGAGGCGTTGCTCCGAACGCAGAGATCGAGCGCGCGCTATTTCCAGCGGCCTGATGCCGACTATGTCGAGGTCGATAGCAACCGCACCACGATGACAGGCGCGGTCGGATTTATTCGTCTGGCCAAGCCGGGCGGCAACCACTGGGTCGGGGCGATATCGGGGGGATTCGAGTCCCCCGAATTCGAATTGAATGATATCGGCAGCCTTTCCACCGCTGATGAAAAGACGATCAACGCCTATATCGCCTACCGCGAGAACAAGCCGGGTAAGTACCTGCGCAACCACTACAGCGAGTTGTGGTACTACTCCGAGTGGAATTACGGCGGGCTCAAGCAGTTCAATGAGATGGGCACCTACAATAGCTTTACGCTGCTGAATTACTGGGGCGGCTGGTTTAACATGGCACGTCAGTTCCCGGGCAACTCAGACACCAAGACGCGCGGCGGCCCGTTGATGAGATTCGAGGATGGCTACTCGTGGGGTGCTGGAGTACACAGCGACCACAACAAGCCATCGTACATTGAAGTGGGTGGCAATTATGGAATCGATGTGCTGGATGGCTGGCTCTGGAGCATGTTCACCTATTTCAAGACCCGCGTGGGTAACCGCGCGAGCTTCTCGGTGGAGCCTTCGTTCACGCGAGAGGATCAGCCGCGCCAATACGTGACCACACTCGATGACGCCGGCGGGGGCGAGCTGACCTATGGTAGCCGCTACATCTTCTCGCGGCTGGCGCGCAATACGCTGAGGCTGCAATTCAGGATGAATTACTACTTCTCACCTGACTTGAGCCTGGAACTGTATGCAGAACCGTTTGCCACCAATGGCAGATACCACCAGCACGCTGAGTTGGTCCGCGGCGGCGACCACGAAGTACGCAACTACGAGCAGGACCCGAACGCCGAGATAAACCTCATGGAAGATGAGGAAGGCAACAAGTATTACCTGGTGAATGATAACGGTAGCGAATTTACGATTCCGTATCGTGATTTCGGGTTCAGGTCATTCAGATCGAATGTGGTGCTTCGCTGGGAGTTCAGGCCCGGTAGCACGGCCTACCTGGTGTGGCAGCGCAACCTGAGTGAAAACCGTGAGCCTGGAAAGAACGTGGGCGTGGGCTCGCTGTTTGATTCTTTCGGCGCACAGGGTGAAGACTTCATTGCCCTGAAGATTTCGTACTGGCTTCCCATTTCGCAGTTCATCAACTAGTCGAGTCGACTTTGAGCGGGAACTGGATCAGAGTTTGGCCAAAACCGGAGAGGCGCCGAACTTCGAATTGCGCAAACTTTGATCGGTAATTTCTGATCGGTGGTTTCTGATCGGTAACTTCTGATCGATGATTTCACGTGCGGCGAGCGCGCCCTGCCTTGCCGCACGCATTCTTGTAATACATTCCTGCACAATGCCTTGCAGATACATGGCGGGCTGCTCTGTGCGGCGTCGGCTCACTTTGTTCCATTCTGCCGCAGCAAGAAATCATAGAATCAAAATCTGATCCCCACAAAGTTTTCTTATTTACATCAAAATTTGTCTTGAAACTCGAGCATAGATTCGTTGTATACACTCTGATTTAATTACTCACCTACGCACTTTTGCTCGGTGAAACAGGCTCTTTGTCACACTGCATACTTGGAACTGAGCGCGGACTTCACCCCCCAAGACATTTTGGTGAACCCTACTCGGCCCCGTATCGCTCAATCAACTTACTGGCTAGACACCTATTGAGTGGTTGAGGGCTGCATTGTTCGTACTGTATCCGGGTTGTTGCAACAAAGACTCAATTCCTCGAGCCAGCCAAGATGGATTACCTGCAATTGGAGAGCAGGTGATTCTTAAGACACTACTTCAGCGATAGTCTGCAGGGAACGCATGCCATGTCGAACTTACGACCACGAGTTTCCGGGCTGGCTTACAGTACATGTATTGTCAGTTGTCTGGCTATTGTCGGGCTAATCTCGAACGTTTCGGTATCACGCGTGTTCGCGCAATCGGGCTACCGTTTGGCCTCACGAGCAGAGGCACGAGCGGTATTCAGCGATAGTTCCAGTCTATTCGTGAGTGGAGACTCCGCTGATGCGAGGCTGCGAATTGACAGCGAGTTCTCGGAATTCGGCTGGTGCAGGAAGGTGGATGCGGAGAATGCCGTGTCGAGCCTGCGCAAGCCCACGATCCTCACCCGCACGATCCTCGACCTTGAATGGACGGCGCCGGGGGATGATGGCAATCTGGGAACGGCGAAGGCGTATGATATCCGCTATGCCTTGTTCCCGCTCAACGAGTCGAACTGGAACTCAGCGACTCGCTTCAACTGGCCACCAATCACGCTCAAGGCGGGCTCCTACCAGATAGCGGTTATCCAGGGTTTGCCCTCCGGTGTTGCCCACTACTTCGGTATCAAGACCAGCGATGATGCCGGCAACTGGTCGGGATTGTCGAACATCGTGCAGGATACCCCCTTAGAAGAAACCGCGATCTGCGGTGACGTAACGGCGGATGGTCAGGTAACGCTGGGGGATGTGGTAGCATTGATCAACTACATCTTCGGAGCGGGTGCGCCCCCAAGTCCACTCATCGTGGGTGACACCAACTGCAGCGGAGCGGTGAACCTGGGTGATGCCGTTCACCTGCTGAGTTACTTCTTCGGTGGCGGTGACCCTCCCTGCTGCATGCAGTGAGAGTGGGAGTGAGAGTGAGACGGGGATGTTGGATGTCAGACGGGACTGAATGCCCCCTGCCCGCCGTGAGGATCGGTAGCAGGCAGTCTACTGGCTCGGGCGATACGAATAATGCCCGTAGTAATGCGGCAGAACCCCCAGAGCGTTATTGAGGGTGACACCCAGGATCGGCAAGTTGTGGCGGTGGAGCGTTTCCACCGCTGATTTGGTCAGGTCGCGATTGGTATCGCCGGCTTTGGCGACCAACAATACGCCGTCGAAGCTTGGCGCGAGCTGAAGGGCATCCTGGACCGGCAACAAAGGGGGAGAATCGGCGATAACGAGATCAAACCATTTACTGGCTGACGCCACCACATTCTGGATTACGCCGCGTTCGATATGATCGGTGGGGCGGTTATCGGAGACGCCCGCGGTGAGGATGCTGAGTCCCTTGATCCCCTGCAATTCACGGGTTGCTTCGTTCCAATCCTGCCCTGAGTTATCGAGGTCCGTTACTCCGGGAGCGATATCAAGATTGAAGAGGGTATGGATGTTGGGGCGGCGCAGATCGGCATCGATCAGCAACACCCGCAGTTTCTTATGGACGGCGGCGGAGACTGCGAGGAAAGATGAGATAGTCGATTTCCCTTCACCCATAGCCGCCGACGAGACGATGACCGAGAGCGGCAATTCGCCTCCGGCTTTTCTGATGCAATTATGGAGAAGCCGACGGACTTCCGCGCTGAGTTCAGACTCCGGACGATAGAGGTCAACGATCGATTCACCGGTTGTCTTCGATAGCTTCGAAGCACCGGAGGATTTCGAGGGCTTGGGCGAATTCGCCGATGTAAGGGACTTACTTGTCTTCACGCTGCTCCAAGTTCAGTTGCATCGTCACTCCATGACTCAAGCGCTCGCACGAATTCGAGTTAACCCGCGAGCCAGGATGTGCCAATGATAGCTCCTGAATCTGCAAAATCAATATAATTTAGCTGTCTGCCGGTTCGCTGTATCGCCGGGTGAATGCATTTCCGGGGCACCGTTGGGAACTGAGCCCCCGGTACTACCGAGCGATTCACCTGAGTGATACAACAGAACGGAGGGATTTCTCCCTCCGGTTATCTTATCGGTGTCGCGACCCTTCAGGGAATCTCTTCAGGGAATCGCCTGCGGAGTCTGACGTCAGGGTAAACAAGTCCGCTGCTCTTGCGGTTCCCTGCTCTCCCTCTACGTTTCGGCAATACCGGATATTTTCCTTATCGCGGTCTGACTCCCCTGCCGGGGGCACGCCCGGATCGTCGCGATCATGACGCAGCGTTCTTGAACGTTATTTCAGCAGGGTCATCTTGCGGGTGGCGACGAAATCGGCCGCCCTGAGACGATAGAAGTAGACTCCTGATGCCATGGCGTTGCCTCTGTCATCCCGGCCATCCCATTCGACGCTGTACTGCCCGGCGGCAAAATCGGCGGACTCGAGTGTCCGGACTTTACGACCTGTGATGTTGTAGATCGTCAGTTCGACGAAGCTGCTCTTCGGCAGGTTGAACTCGATATTGGTGATCGGATTGAAGG
>JBECKX010000179.1:0-87147 GCA_040235515.1 Candidatus Zixiibacteriota bacterium | reverse complement strand
CGTGTCATACCTGCTACTCATCGTATCTACAATCGAAGAGTATGGTGTAGTAACGGCGATGTAAATCACTTTCCCCTTGACATTCCACCCACTCCCAATCACGTTGCCTGCGTATTGAGAGATACTATCTTGTCCGCGCTACCTTAAGCGCAAAACCAGGCAATTACGCGAGGTGTAGATAACGTGAAAGGCAGTCTCGATTTTATATTCCGCCCCAAATCGATCGCGGTGATCGGTGCGACCAACCGCAAAGGCTCGATCGGGCGCGAGTTACTTCATAATATCATCGACTACGAATTCGAAGGGAAAGTCTTTCCGGTCAACCCCGGCAAGAGCGTCATCCACTCGATCAAATCATACTCGACGATCCTCGATGTCCCCGATGCCGTCGATCTGGCGGTAGTCGTGGTAAAAAAAGAACTCGCCGAGAGCGTCGTCGAACAATGCGGCGAGAAGGGAGTCAAGGGGATCGTCATGATCACCGCCGGCTTCCGCGAGACCGGAGCTGCGGGCCTGGCACTCGAGGAAAAAATCGCCGCCAAGATCCGCAAATACAACATGCGGATGATCGGCCCGAACTGCTTCGGGATCATCAACGCCGATCCACGCGTCCAACTCGATGCCACATTCTCCAAAATCCGTCCATCATTTGGAAAAATCGGATTTATCTCACAGTCTGGTGCGCTCGGCGAAGCCATTCTTGCACAGGCGCAGGATATCAACCTCGGTATGTCAATGTTCGCCTCGATCGGCAATAAGGCCGACATCTCGTCGAATGACATCCTCGAATATTGGGCGGATGACCCGACCGTGGAGATCATCCTGCTTTACCTCGAGAACTTCGGCAATCCGCAAAACTTCAGCAAAATCGCACGCGAGATTACCAAGAAGAAGCCGATCGTTGTCGTGAAGTCTGGCAAAACCTCCAAAGGTGCTGCGGCGGCTTCATCGCACACCGGAGCGCTGGCGGGTCTTGATGTCAGCGTCGATGCGCTCTTCGAGCAAACCGGTGTGATCCGTGTCAACACCATCGACGAGATGTTTGATGTCGCCAATTCTCTGGTGAAAATGCCGGTGCCGAAAGGCAATCGTGTGGCAATCGTAACCAACGCCGGTGGTCCCGGAATTCTTGCCACCGATGCCCTGATCACGGAAGGCATGACCCTGCCGGAGTTCGCTCCGAAAACCGTCAAGGCGATCGAGCCGATCCTTCCGCCCGGAACTCCTGTCAATAACCCGCTCGATCTGGTGGCAGGCGCCACCGGAGTGGAGTTCCGCAAGTCGATGAAGTATGTGGTGAAGGACCCCAATATCGATTCGATTATCGCGATCTGCGTACCGCCGGTGACGATTGACCTCAACCTGGTGGCGGACGCCATCATCGATACCGCCCGCGAGTCGAAGAAACCAACCTTCGCCTGCTTTATGGGCGTAACTTACGGATCAGCTGCCTTCGAACGCCTCAAGGACGCCAACATTCCGGCGATGATCTTCCCGGAGTCGATCGCCAGAACGCTGGCCCTGATTGATGATTACCGTAAGTGGCTGGAACGCCCCGAGGGCAAGAGCCCCCGAATCAACGGCGACAAGAAAGCTGTAGAGGCGATCATCCAGAAGACTCGCAAGGCGAAACAGACGGCGATCATCGGTGAGGATGCACTCGAAATTCTGCAAGCGTACAAAATCCCGGTCGCCGGTTACAAGTATGCCCATTCCAAAGCTGAAGCCGGCAAGGTTGCGAGACAAATGGGACTGCCGGTCGTGATGAAGGTCAATACGCCGTTTATCCTGCACAAGACAGAGTACGACGCCGTCGCAGTTGATCTGCGTACCGTCGAAGAGGTCGAGGCGACGTATGAGGCGATGGAGAAGCGGATCATGAAGGCGTTCCCGAAGACCAAGGAAAAGTTCTCGGTGGTGATGCAGAAGATGATCACCGGCGGTGTCGAAACCGTAATCGGCATGACCACCGATCCGTCGTTCGGACCGTTGATCATGTTCGGACTGGGTGGTATCTACGTCGAAGTGATGAAGGATGTCTCCTTCCGCATCGCGCCGTTGAAGGATGTTGACGCCCGTGAGATGATCGAGTCGTTGCGCGGCTACAAACTCCTCACCGGCTTCCGTGGCTCCAAACCGGTGGATGTGCCATCGATTGAGGACGCCATCCTGAAGCTGTCGCAACTCGTGATCGATTTTCCCGATTTTGCAGAAATTGACATAAACCCCTTTATTGTAACGCATGGAAAAGCGAACAACAGCGCTGTCGATGCCCGCTTTGTGCTGGCGAGGTCGGATGCCGCGCCGGGCACACCCGGTTCGAAGAACTAGTGCTGCGTTGCTACGCCGAATGGAAATCGAAGAATTGACACGATAGTCAAACTGCAGGAGGAGGGAAAACTCATGCAAGATAGAACGTTAATGCAGAAGCTGCGACTCTCGGACTGGAGGGTGCTCGGCATATTATTGCTCTCGCTGTTGCTGGTCGGCTGCGGCACGCAGATCGACTCAGGTTACCGTGGCGTCAAGTACTTCAAGTTTGGTGACGGTACGGAAATGGGAAGGGTTTACAGCGAAGGTTTCAACTGGCACCTGCCGTGGAACTCGATCTTTACTTACAATATCAAGCTGCAGGAAGCAAAAGAGACGCTCAAGCTGCTTTCCTCCGATGGCGCCACCATCAGTATGGATGTCTCGGTATGGTATCGTCCCGACGTCTCGAAACTCGACAGCCTGCAGGTTACCGTCGGACCCAACTACTACGATGTCATCGTCGCTCCCGCGTTGCGCGGCGAAGGTCGCTCGATCGCCGGTCGCTACAAACCTGAGGAACTCTACTCGACCAAACGGGAGGAGATTGCCTCCGAGATGCTGAGCGCGGTACAGTCCAAGACGCTCGATAAGTATATCGATGTCCAGAATATCATTATCCGCGATGTGCTACTGCCGCAGCGTATCTCCGACGCAATCAACGAGAAGCTGGCTGCTCAGCAGGAAGCTCAACGTATGGAGTTCATCCTGCAGAAGGAGCAGCAGGAAGCTGAGCGCAAACGGATCGAGGCGCAGGGTATCGCCGACTTCCAGAAGATCGTAACCGCAGGCATCAGCGAGAAGCTGTTGCAGTGGAAAGGTATCGAGACCACCGAGAAGCTGGCTGAGTCGCCGAACACCAAGATCATCGTGATCGGCAACCCGAAGAATGGCCTGCCGCTGATCCTGGGTGGTAACTAGTAACAATCTACGGCATTTGAGTAGTTTAGACGGCGGTCGATCAAGCCTCGGCCGCCGTTTCTTTTTGAGTCATCACATCAGATCGAGCGTTACCACCTGTCCGTGACCGCCGGTTCAGCGAAAAAGTAGGCGATGTTCAATCCTACAACGACATCAACGAATTCAGCGACGAAGTCATCCAGCGGAACTACTATATGCGCTCCGGGAACCACCTGGCCATACTGGGCACGCACCGCCAGGCGAAGCTCCGAGTCGAGCCTTTCGCCAAAGTCGATATTGCTCTCCGAAAGCCAGACTCGGCTCGAAAATGTCCCACCCAGCGTAGTGCGATTGATCTTGGTCCACACCTGGAAAGTGAAGTTGCCGAAAAACTCGTCATCAGTGTACTCATAGTCATCGGTGGAAAGCAAGGCCAGGGGTCCCCCCGCTACAATCAGTATTAGCCCGATATTCGACACATAGCGGTAGCCAACCTGTGCCTGTAGCGTAACTGTATTCTGGGCAAAAGCTTCACCGCGAAGATAATGACTAAGGATAGCGTACTGGCTGTGAATCTCTGCATTATCGGTCACCAGGGGTAGTCGAAGACCAAATTCCAGGATGTTCCCCGTTCCGTTTTCACTGAGCCGTACGCCTATCAGAGGATTACCGACGAATGTCTTTGATGTTGAGAAGCCCGGGGGCTCAAACGGAACATTCCAGTCATAGGAGGAGTGGAAGAGCGGCAACTCAAGGATGATATTCACGGAGCGTTTGACGCTGAATTCTCCGGACATGAACAGTGACCAGGCAGATTCGTCATTGAAGCTGTCGTTGAAAAACGGCTTGTTGAACTCAAATCCGAGATGCTGCTCGAAGTGGGGGTTCAGCCAGCCAACCTGAGCGACCGCTGCACTCGCGGAAAACAGCACCACCAGAACTGCCACCGCGGCAATTCGCAAAAGACACCCTTTAAGCATTTTACATTCCTCCCGGAGGATTTAGTTTCCGAGAGGAATGGTAGCCTCAACAATAATGATTGTCAAACGTTATTCTTGCCAGAAATGTCTATGTTGGCCTGATTACGATTTCGTCCCCACCAGTCCAATCGACAGCAACGCATAATCAGCGGACCTGGCGAAATCATACTCGTTCTCGAAGCGGGTCTCCACCTCTTTGAACCCTTCCGACTTGACGAGTTCGAGGTACTCATCGAGGTCGATCGCGCCGGCGACGCAACCGGCCCACGCCTCGGCTGACTTGCGGATCTCGGCGGGCATCTCGCCACGAGTCGCCATATCGGCAATACCGATTCTGCCGCCCGGTTTCAGGACTCGATGGATTTCGCGATAAGCTCTGCGCTTGTCCGGTACGAGGTTTATGACACAATTGGAGATCACCAGATCAAACGTGTTGTCCTCGAACGGCATCTCCTCGATATCACCCTTGGTGAACGTCACGTTGTCGAACCCTCCCGCCTCAGCGTTGCGGCGAGCCTTGTCGAGCATATCGTCGGTCATATCGAGCCCGGTCACATGACCGGTGGGACCAACCTTTTTTGCCGCCAGGAAGACATCCACACCACCCCCGCTGCCAAGATCGAGCACCTTCCAGCCGGGCTGGATCTCCGCCAGGTTGAGTGGATTACCACATCCCAGACCCATCGAAGCGCCTTCCGGAAGCGAATCCAGATCGGCCGAGTTATAACCGTGCGAGAGATCGATTATCTGTTGATCCACTCCACCACAGCAGGAGGTCTTTACCGGTGAACAACACGAGGCCTCGCCGCGGGCAATCTCACCATACTTCTCCCTGACTGTATCCTTGATATTCTTCTGATCCGACATCTATTTCTCCTATCTGTTGTTGTTTTCTATATTTCGTCATATAGCGAAATAACTAAATAAATATACGCGAAACCTGCAGGATCGTCTCCTACTTTTTTTGAAATTCTTGAGAAATTGCGGCAGAGGCTTCTGCTGCAGGCTGCGTGGCCTAGAGCCAGCGTTTCTCGCCGGGAATCAAATCGAATGGATCAGCAACCGACAGCGGCTCTCCGATCTTGAAGCCCTGGCCATACTTAACGCCGATCAGGTGACCGAAACTGCGTGCCATCGTCTCCAGAAACCACATATAGTCGCGATTCTTCGATTTCTCCGGGTTCACGAATTGCGAGCCATGCGCCTTCAGCGCCTCAATCCAGCGATCGAACTGGTCGGTGATATCAACCACGAAATCCGGCGTCTCGTCATGAGGCAGGAAATAGTGAAAAAGCGCCGGAACACGGTACGGCTCACCCTCGACCGGTAACTTCTTGAACGTAGCATAGTAGCGGGCATGCATAACGAGGTTTCCCGCCGCGAGGTGGTCGGCGTGCATTTGCCGCATGCCGTGCCCGCCGCGTGGCCAGGGAGCAAACACGATCTTCGGGCGGTATCTCCGCAGCAGCTCCGCCACGATATAGCGGTTATCCGGGGTGTCGACCACTCTGGTGTCGCCGAGGTCGAGGGTTTCAAGCAGATCGGCTCCCATGATATCGGCGGCAGCCTTGGCCTCTCCCGCGCGTACCTCCGGCGTACCACCCGTGCCCATCTCGCCGCGCGTGAGATAGATAATCCCGCACCTGTAGCCGGCCTGCGACATCTTGATGATTACACCACCGCTGCCAACTTCGACATCATCCGGGTGCGCACCTATTGAAACTATGTCGTAGTTCTTCGATTCAGTCACGTCGTTTCCTTGCTTGCATGATCGGTAATGCCATATACAGATTATTACGATTTTCCGCAAACCGGAGCTGGGCCACTCGACGAACAACTCCTCAAGGTGGAGCCATAAAAAAGAGCGCCGAGCTGTTGCCGGCCCGGCGCTAATTTCTCACAAAACTTTATAGTAACCTCAGTAGCCGCCCTGGCTGCTGGGCCGACAGCTAAAAGTTGCCGTTGCGATCCATCAGATATTGATTGTGGAACTTCAGAATCGCCTCGATTCGGTCGTAGAGGAATGTCCGCGAGCGGGCGTCTGCTCCCTCGTAAGCCGTGAAGACTTCCGACTCGTAAGGGATTCCCATCTGGCTCAACTTGGCCAGGAAGTCCTCAGTCTCGTTATTGAAGCCAAACAGATTGTGATCCGAATACTCGAGATGCAGATTCTGATTCGCCAGCGCCTGCTGGTAGGTGGCGTTGTCCAGCCAGCTATAAAGATCGTTGTCGGTCCACATCTGCCAGACATCCTGTACCTTGTTACCCTGGTAATCAAATGGCAACTGGATGCGCATCTTTTCGAGCGCACCGGCGTTGTCAGGTCTTACATCGACGTTGGATGCCGGGGAGAATGTGCCGGCCATCGTGAAGATCAGCATCTTGTACGGCTGTTCACGAATACCAAGCGTATCGGTATCGAGCAGATCCTGCTCACTCGCGATTCCCTGCTCGGTGAGGAATGACTCAATCACTTCATCCAGGTTTCCGTTGGCAAACGAGAGCGGGGCATCGATCGCCGAAACCGAGTTGAACAGGTCAGGAAACTTCATGGCGATTCTCATCGCACCATAACCGCCCGAAACATGACCGCCGATGGCGCGCGACTCTTTTTGAGCCAACGTGCGGAATCCGGAGCCAAGTTCGTCAGCATCCATGTAGTTGATCAGCTCCTCAGCCATCATGGTTTCCCAATCGCCGAGAAGGCGGCTGTTGGCGAAGAAGGTACCACCATAGTACGTGGACGCATCCGGCATGCAGATAAACATCGGCTTGATCTCACCGTTGGCGATCAGACGATCCGCTACGGCTTTCACTGCACTGATCGGAAAGTAGTTTTCATTGCCGAATTTGTAAGTGAATGACGGCTCGCCATCATAGCCCGGCAGCAAATAAAGGGTCGGGTAGCGAGGTCCGACGAGGTTCGGCTCGTATCCCGGAGGCGCATACACCTTGACCCAGCGGCTGGCAAATTCCAGCCAATCGGGCGCCTGGCTTCCCTCGCCAAGGCCGTCATACTGATGTTGACCCTGGTAGATTTGCCCCGTTTCTGTCGGAGTCGAATCCGCAGGGTTCGAGCGCTTGTCACACCCGATCACATAAGCCACGAGGAACAGCGCTGCTAACGCAACGATCGATATATTAAAGAACCTTCTCATTATCAGCACCTTCCTTAGAACCTGTAGTTGAGCGCCCAGCTTGAGTTGAAGCTCTTGTCTTTCCAGTCACCTGAGAAGTTGTCCCAGTAACCGTCTCCATCGACATCCCCAACCTCAGGAATATCGCGCGAGCTCGAGAATACACCTTCGATCGCACCCTCGAACGAGATCGACTCGTTGAGAGTGAAGGTTGCACCGAGGTTGAATGAGTGCTTTGATCCGGTGTCTATGAAAATCGTATTCAGCGTCTCATCCGGAATCGGCGAGTCATCATACATATAGCCGATGCGGCCAGTCCAGCGCTCGTTGAATACCCTCTCACCACCGAGGCTGATTCTGAAAGCGTCATCCCACTCAAACGGGATCGTCACGTCAGTCAGCAGGTTTCGCCAGGTCTGCGGCGCTTGTGGGTTTGAAGAGTTCGCAAAATCACGGTTGTTGAACTTGATATTGAACATCTCAAACTCGGACCAGCGCGTCATCGAAAAATCAGCCGCGAGCGTCGTGCGGGGATTCGGTTGCAGTGAAATTCCGAAACCGAATTCTGAAGGTACGGTCATGTCGAATTCGAAATCGCTCAGGACAACATACTCCGGGCCGGTTGAATAGGTCGTGAAGATCTCCAACTGCTCAGGATTGTTGTTCACGCTCGGGTCGTTGTAGAGAGCGGCGATTCCGGGGTTGAGCGGGAAGAAGATTCGTTCCACGCTGGCACCATCGATCGTCATCGTCGACTTCGATTTGTAGTTCGCTCCCAGAGTTACTTTCTCATTGAGCTTCACCTGCACGCCGATGTTGGCTCCAACCGAGTAGCCGTAGCCGTCCACCGAGTAAGCTTCGGGCAGCTTGTCCATCGGGCGGACATCAAGCGGGTATTGATACGGGTTGTCGAGCAACCTGACCTGATCGAGCCAGGCGTCGCCACGGTGAATCTGCACACCGACTCCGACCGCGATCTTGTCATCAGAAAACTTGTAGGCGACCGTCGGCTGGAATGTCACAACATCAAAGTTCGAGCGATGATTCTCCTCCACTATACTGGCATTGGCGTTGTACGCGGGGGAAATGCTGAACAGGTTCCATACGGCGTTGTGATCATAAGCCTGATACACTGAGCCACCCAGGACCAGATTCGGTATGCCCTTGGGCTGAAAATAGAGCGACGCTGTTCCCATCGCATAAACTTCATCGAAAGGATAACGCGTCTCGCCATTCAAGTACCCAAAGTTGTAGCCCGCGGAATTGAAATTCGGATCCAACTCCGGTCGAGGACCATGCAACTCTACAGTTCCTGAAAATATATGAGTCTCCAGATATGCGAGCCCAGCAGGATTGTAGTACGCGTTACTCGCGTCAGCCGAGATAGCTCTAAATGCGTTCCCCATCGACTTGGCGCGCGCGCCCACTCCGGTGTACTGCCATCCTCCTGCCACCACGACTCCACACCAGACAACCACCAGCAGTGGCGTGAGTAACGACAATTTGCAAAATCTCATCACCATCTCCATCTACCAACCATGTTTGTAAGTTCTTATGCTGCCGCGTCTTGGACAAAGGCTGTTTCCACAGGCAAAACGTGAGTCACACTGCAGAATACACTTCAGTAGTGTTAAACGGAGTGTCTTTGGAATGCTCTGCCTGAAATTAATAGACGCACTACTCCCATTACTTGCGCAATTAAGAATGAGCATTTTACGTTGACCCCTATCCTTTGTCAACCGATTTTTCCCCACCCTATCATGGTGAGATAAGTTCGATCTTGACTTGATTCGCCTCTGTAACTAAGTTGCTATCAAGCAACAACTATTCAATAGACAAGAGATGCAAAAGCAGGCAGTTTGAGCAACGCGCGTCTGGCACCGTGTTCCCGGCGGCTCAAAGCTTCATCGCAGCGCCTTTGCTGTAGTGCTGAAAACCGGTATTCCCGCAGCCGCCGAACCTACCGGGCAGGCTCGCACGCTCTATCTCCCGGTTCTGTTGCCCTGTTGTTATTGGGTGTTAGCAGGTGGGACATCTTCGGAGATGCTCATGCAACCTGTCTTTCGTCGGTGATACGCCAGAGCTGTCTTGCGGATGCCGGCAACAACCGGACCGTTCGGGTCAATGCGCGAAACGACTTCAAAATCGATAATAGAAACAGGTCCCGACCGCATCCAGAATGCGATTTGACGATCTTTGGCGATCTCTGACAATCAATGCATTGGAGGGTTAAATGAATTTCTTGCGCAGGTGTATCATCCTGGCCGCGACTCTGGTCTTGCCGCTTTTGATGGCGGCTTCGAACGCTTCTGATCCGCGAGAGAACTTGCAGCGAGCGGCTACCGACAAATCCAATAGCCCTCTGATAACCTTCGAAGAAATCGCGGGCACTGGCCAGATCGACACTCGCTCCACTCAGGCCGAATGCGCTCTCCCTTATCCGGGAGACCTCGGATTACAACTGTTTGGTGAAATCACCGGCGAAGAATCGTATTTCCGGTTTCAGGACATCGATCTGTCGACTTGTGAACCTACTCTGCCGATCGGAATCATCGGTCTGCAATTCGTAGTTTGTGTCTCGTCGGCTTGCACGACTCAGATTTCCTTTGAAATTTACGATGCAGCTGGAATCGAATGTCCCCAGCCGGGCGCTCTCCTCTACGAAACAGCCACAGGATTGCTAACCTCACCCGGCGGACCCACCTGTGGCGTCGTCACGGCCCTGTTCACCGATACACTCTGCATCTCAGGTGACTTCTTTATCAGCTATAAGCTGAATAACCCGGTAAGCTGCTTTGATATGTTCGTCGATACGCTGCCCGGTCCATGTACCAGCTACCGGCTCAAGGATGGTACCCTCTCCGACCTGTTCGACCAGGGGTATCCCGGTCAGGTCTGGATTCGAACCCTTGCCGTCGATAACTTCGACGCCACCTGCGCGTTTGACTTCATTGATATTCCGCGTGCTTATGAATGGGCGGACTCACTCGATGGAATGTCTGTCTCTATAGTTGGCGAGTTCATTTCAGACCAAGTGCCGCTCTTTGTCACCGACTACGCGGCATACAAGCTCGACACGCCGATGCCTCCCTGGAGCAACGTCTTTATCACCGGAGCTTATCCCCCCTCCGACTACTGGTATGGCGGCTTGGTAGTCGCTCATGGGATTCTCTCGGTTGATCCGATTCTGGAGTGCACCGCGCCGCTCAATGACAAACAACTCAGCTTGAGCGTCTCGGGGTATGACCTGATTCATCCCTTCGGACTCGAAGGTGGTACCGCCAAGGCCGCAAAAGCCTATTCACCCCACCCACCGGTCTCAAGCAGCCTGCAAAAACTTGATGACTGCGACAGCTGCAAAGTGGCGGTCCTGATCAGCGGGGGAATTGACGAAGCCAAGAACAAAGAGGGTTACTGGGCGACTCTCGAGAAAAACTATGACTACCTCGTCAATTCTGCCAATCTCTGCCCGGAGAATATCTGGGTGCTGTACTACGATGGCGTTCCGGGGAGCGCCGGCATAATCAGCGTTCCGGACAACCGGGTATTCAAATGTTCTCGGGATTCGATCAACTGGGCGTATGACCAGGCCGCAGCCAGGCTGGCAAACTGCGATTCGTCCGGGATAGCCTACACGTTCGTCGGTAATCACGGTGTGCTCGATCCGTCAGACCCAGCGAAGACCGGAACCTGCCTCCTCTGCGCCGACAGCGTGCTGACCCCGGCGGAATTGCGAGCCAATCAGCAGAAACTGATCGACTCAGGCGCCGATTCTATGTTCGTGGAGCTCACCCATTGCTTCAGCGGTATTCAGGTTGAGGATCTGAAGTCCCTGGCAGACAGCAGCGAAACGGAGATCCACGTCAATTCTCCCGCGCTCGGCAGTCTCCCGGTGCCTTCACAGAACAACATTGTGCACGATTACGTCCGTTGCAAGCTTGACTCGTTGGCAACCGGTCGCTACAGCTATGAAGAGTGCGTGACTTTTGGAATGCACTGCTTCAAAGACACTCTGATGAAATGGCTCGATGACGCCCTCGACGACATCGACTCGCTGAAGCTGCTCGATAGTACCGGTTTTCTCTTCTCAGACCAGCGCGCCAACGTGCGGCGACAGATCCGGAATCGCGAGTATTATCGCGACGTCGTGCAGGGAGTGCTCGATACTTGCGGTACGCGCTTCTATCGAATCCAGTTCAATGAGTACTGCGATTCTCGCACCGTCACAGCGCCGAAAGGTGGGCAGCTCTGCTTCAAGTTCTCAGGTACCGGTACCTGCGGTAACGTCAGGCTGTACGAGAAAAAGGAGGGCGTCGATGACCCGGTGCAGAAACGTGAATGGAACTGGAATCTACCGGGGAGCAACGAATTCGTGCCCGGCAACGACACGCGCTACTACGATGTCGACACCGGCTCCAGCGGAGTGTTCATCCTGCATAACGATGGAAGCGACTTCACGGTTGAAGTTGTCTCAACCATGGCGCGATTCGGTACCGACTCGCCATCTAACCCGATCAGCTACGCAGGCGGGTCGCGAGGTTTTCGGGACGGTTCCTCCGAGGAGTTCGGCGAGGGGCCCTTCAGCGATCCGCACGGCTCCTCCGGTACGTTCAATGATGATTCCGACCTCGGTGATTGCCCGCGTGATCTTGGGTCAGGTGGGTCAAGCGGTGTGAATCACTACATTGCATCCTTCGATATCCCGGCGGATAACGTCTACTGGAGTGACATGGAGGTCGTTCTTGATGTATTGACTGTGCTGCAACCGGGTCCGATGACCATAGAATGTCCGCAGGCCGCCAACTCCGTTGTGCCTCTCACCATTTCAGGCCCCGGACGCTATACCGCGCACCTGGGTGCGATCGCCACAACGGGCGGCTCGGGTGAAATCGAGTTCGTCACCAGTTTCTCCGGCGCCAGTTTCGAGTTTGATAGCTGGGGATTGCGTTCTCTGGTTGAGACATTCCCGCCATACTTATGCGGTGATGCGGACGGCAGCACGGCCGTTTCGATCGGAGACGCAGTTTTTATCATCAATTACATCTTTGCAGGCGGCCCGGCCCCCAATCCGCTGGCCTCTGGCGACGCCGACTGCAGCGGCGCAGTCAGCATCAGCGATGCAGTCTACCTGATCAACTTCATCTTCGCCGGTGGACCGGCACCATGCGCCGCTTGCCCGTAGGATACCCGGCTGCGAGTCGCATACAACCTGAGTTGGGCCTGCAATTGGCGAAGCTTTGTCGGGAGCGGATTCGCAAATCCGCTTCAGGCACGATCGGTTGTGCCGAATCAGATCGGATAGGTCGTACCGAGTCGCAGTTCGAAACATGGACAGAAACGATCGTTAAATGCTAATTTAACTTGCCTGAGACAACTACGGACTTATACTGAACCTGAGAGCACTAAAGGCCTGTGGGGCCATAAGCAACGTTCAGCAATTCAGTCATAACCAGATCGTCCGCGCAGATTCTTTAGCGCAAAGCACCAGCAGATAGCAGCGCCGAACCATAGGCCCGCACTGGTTCCCGACGCTTCTGTTCGCTACTGTAAAATCCAGAGGGGCAACATGGATTACGAGCATCATCACACGCCCCTGCACCCATCAACCACCAGGAGGAGAGCATGACCGGTTCTAAAGCTATCGCCCTGATTCTTACCCTGCTCTGTCTGCTTCCGGCCACCCCGGCGCTTCACGCCCAGGTAGTGGAACTCGAGGCTGTTCAGGACAATACACTCTACGAAGACATAACAGGTTCGCTCAGCAACGGTGCTGGAGCACACCTGTTCTCAGGTGCAACCGCCGGACTCGATCTGCGGCGGGCACTGGTTAAGTTCGATGTCGCCACCCAGCTTCCGGTCGGAGCGACAATCGACAGCGTTGAGTTGGTCCTCAACATGTCGAAGACAATCTCAGGCAGCGAAACCATCTCTCTGCACAAAGTAACATCTGCCTGGGGCGAGGGTACTTCCGACGCCACCGGTCAGGAAGGCGCCGGTGCCCCTTCGCAGGCCGACGATGCCACCTGGATTCACAGCTTCTACGATACGACATTCTGGGCGTCAGCCGGAGGGGACTATGAAGCGGCCCCGTCCGCCACGCAGAGCGTTGCCGGTCTCGGTAGTTACGTCTGGGGTTCAACGGCACAGATGGTCGCCGATGTTGAGGCTTGGGTATCAAGCCCGGCAAGCAATTTCGGGTGGATCATCATCGGTAACGAGGCCGACTCTTCCTCCGCAAAGCGTTTTGATTCCCGCGAGAATGCCACTCCGGCCAATCGCCCAAAGCTGCGGATCTATTACACCAAGGAATTCTTCTCTATAGCCGAGGTCTTTGAGGCAGTCGATTCACTCGAGGGACAGACGATCAGCGTTGTCGGCGAGTTCACTCACCCCGACTTTGCTGCACTGGTCAACGATTATGACGTGTTCATCGCGGACACCTATGGTCCGACCCAATCAGTCATCTTTCTCGAGGGGACGATGCCCGACACCAACTATTGGTTTGGCGGACTGATGATCGCAACCGGTGTGCTCTCATCGACACCCGACGATCTTGCGCCTTTCCCCGAAGATTCGTTGATGCTCACCCTTACGGCTGCATCATACACCTATATCGACAGCTCCAGCTTCCTCGATGAATTTGCCCCGCCGCAGGGGAGTGTGGATGGTAGTAATGGCGACGATGGCGGAGTCGAAGTCATCGAGAGAAGTGCCGAGGATTGCGATTCGTGTAAGTTCGCCATCCTGATCAGCGGCGGTATCAGCGCCGGACAGAACAAGCCGAAGTACTGGAAGAACATCGAGGCGCTCTATCAGCACAAGGTAAACAACGAGGGCTACTGCCCCGGCAACATCAAAATCCTCTACTTCAAAGGCAATAGCGAGAACACAGCGCTGATTCCCAACGCTGCCGTCGATTCGTGCACTCAGGCAAATGTCCAGAAGGCACACAAAGATATCGCCAAGAAGATAGCTGCCTGTGAAGATGCAGGCAAAGATGCCACAGTGCAGAAAATGGTGACCAACCACGGCTGCAAATCAGGGGTCCTGGGGTGGGGCGAAACCGGGATCAACATGTTGCAGAACGAGGTCCTCACCGGGGACGAACTGCGCGCAATGCAGCAAGAGTTGATCGACTCCTGCTGCGACTATATGTATGATGAAATGCTGCAATGCTTCGGCGGGCAGATCGTCAATGCGATGAAAGGGATCGATGACAAGAGCAAAACTGAAATCCATGTCAACAGCAACTCCGGCGCCGATACCTTCGGAGACTCGCCGCTGACCGAGGTGCATCCTTACCTCAAGTGCAAGATTGACTCTCTGGCGACCGGCCGTTACACCTACGAGCAATGTGTGCAGTTCGCCAAGGATTGCTACCGGAAGTACCTGACTGACGCGCGCGACGCCGCACGTGAACGAGCCGAGTGGCGCAGGCTGGTCGCCGATCAACTGGGTAACGGCCTCACCCCGGCGCAAAGGGCTGCGCTGAGAGCAAAGGCGGATCAGGATGACGCGACCGCCAATTACTACGATAATCTGCTCAACGATCCGAACGATAGCTGGGTGCGTTATCAGTTGAAGGAATATTGCGACTGGAAGCAGGTTGTGGCGCCGAAGGGTGGACAACTGAAATTCGAATTCGACGGCTCAGGTGGCTGCGGAAACGTGACGGTATACGAGCAACAGGCCGATGGCAGGCGCGTCCGGGTCCGCGAGTGGAACTGGACAACCCCCGGCAGCTTCGGATATATGGCCGGCGGCGAGACGCGTGTACTCGATGTCGACAGTAATTCCACTGGAATCTTCTGGGTTCACTTCGACGATCCACAAGGCACCTCCGATGTAACCATCACCTCAAAACCCGACAGGGAGGATGCGGCTACACCCTCTAACCCTGTCGAGTTTGCCGGTGGATCGGCGGGTGGGCGCGACGGTAGCTCCGACGAATTCGGCGACGGCTTCCCACCCTCGCACTCAACCTCGCAAACATTCTCCGATGGCTTTGACCTCTCCCAGATCCCGCGCAACCTGGGACCATGCGGCCCTACCCAGCAATACTCGGCGCAGTTCGATATCCCAGGGCCTAATCAATGGTGGGAAGATATGGAAGTTGTCGTTTACGTCAGAGATGTCGCCCAGCCCGGCGTGCTGCAGGTCTCATGCCCGCAGTCATCCCTCGGCTCCGGTACGATGAATATCACTCAGCCAGGCGAGTACACGGTACCTCTTGGCTATATCGATCAGTCAGGTGGGTTCGGACAGCTCATTTTCCAGGTCCCGCTTACGAGCACACTCTGTTTCGAGTGGGATTCGTGGGGACTGAGAACACTCAATGCAACCTTTGAGGCTCCACCCTGGGTCTGTGGTGATGCTGATGGCAACGGCGCGGTTTCGATCAGCGATGCCGTTCATATCATCAACTTCATCTTCGGCGGCGGACCTGCTCCCGATCCGATCGAAGCGGGTGATGCCGATTGCAGTGGAAGCGTGAGTATTGGTGATGCCGTCTACATCATTAACTACATCTTCGGCGGTGGTCCTGCGCCTTGCAGCGCATGTCCGTAGGCCATCCTCGCTGAGATTTCGCCCAATCGCACAAAAAGCAGAGTGGTTCATCAGGATCACTCTGCTTTCTCTTTTGTCCAGCCAGTTTAACAGCTCTGCTCAGCTTACGGCTTCCCCCACTCCCTACTCAATCTCCTGGATGGCACGGATCACATCGTACGGTTGTTCCGCTGTCATGATCTGCTCATACAACTGCCGGTAAGAAAACAGCTCGGCGAGTGTCTTGAATACCTTGAGGTAGAGAGTGTCATCGTAGGGGGGCGCAGCCATCGGAACGAAGAGATGGACACGTTCGTTGTCAGGCGCACCAAACTCATAGCCGGCAGTCGAGCGGGCAAATCCGATCACGAATTCCTTCGCCTGCATAGTGCGCACATGCGGAATGGCAATCCCCTTCCCGAGCGCCGTGGTAGCCTTCTTTTCGCGATTGAACAAGTCGGTCAACAACTTACTCGGATTGCTGATTTTTCCTGACTTATCGAGCAACTGGACACACTCCTGCAACAGCAGCTCTTTGCGCGACTGCAGGACTTTTTCGGTCACCTCTATATCTGCGCCATCTTCTTCAACCTCAATGAATTCAGTCTGCATCTCGAGTTGAATCAGGTCGACACTCATGTATCGCGAAATCTGCACAAGCTACTCCAGGAATCCGGAAGTCTCTCTACATAGGATTTTATCGGTTTCCCTCGAACTTCCCAAAGCGCCCCCGAATATTTCTTCGGGCTAAATCAATCAAAGCCAAGGGCTTTTGTCAAACGGTAGTTGCGCCGCCACCCTATAAGTCACTTCAGAAAAATTCCGTAACTGTTTAAGAAATAGACAGTTAGGCGATATTGGTTGCTGATAAATGAGCTTGACAGAACCACCTGACACTATATATTGAGCGCGAAGGATGGAGAGCCCTCCCGAAGTGCGCCCAGCCTTCTACGGATAGACACACCCATCGGATGGTTTGACAAGAGCTACTCGCCCAGCATTGGATAGCACTATATCCTGAAAGTACATTCAAGTACAAAGCTTCGAATGCATTCGAATTACAGGTAGTTCGTGAGCAGATGCTGCCCGCGAACGATTCACCGTGCTTAAAGCACCCAGGAGGTCCTCCTCAAATGAAGGTTAACGCAATTAAGCAGATCAGAACTCCAATGGCACTTCTGCTACTGCCACTGATTTTTCTGATCGGGATTTTGCCGGCGCATACCCAGGCGCAGCAGGTCGGTGCACTCAACTATGTCCATATGCCCGACACCACAGCGGCAAATGGGCAGCATCTCTGTTATCCGGTTTATCTCTTCAACGGCGACACTCTCGATTTTGTCTGTGTACCACTCACGTTCACGCCCGGCGTCGATGTCGTGATTGACTCGGTCTCGACTGCCGGCTCACGTATCGAGGGTCTCGGCGTCATCACGAAAAACCTCACCAATGAGCCCCCGAAGTTCTTCGTGGATTTCAACGCCGATTCGCTGACGCCGTTGCTGCCGGGCGATGGCCTCCTGATGAAGGTCTATATTACGATTGACCAGAACGCTACCGCACAGAATATCATCGTCGGACTGACAACCATTCCGCCGAACGTAGCCTACAAGATTATGGACGTGAACGGTAATGACGTGGCGACGCCGATCGATGAGGGGCTGATCCAGGTGACGACACATGTGCCGGAAGCACTGCTTGAACCCGATGAATTCTGGTTTACCGCCGTCATAGGTGTAAATCCGCCATCGCAGGCAATGAGCATCACCAATATCGGGGAAGACCCGTTGAACTGGCAGATCGCCGATCTGCCTGGCTGGATCATCGTTTCACCGACGAGCGGAACCGCTCCCAGCAGCGTTGATATCACCCCCGATGTAACCGGTCTCGCCCTCGGCACCTACGTCGACTCGTTCTCGGTATATTCCGAGCTGGCGGTGCCGAAGAAAAAATGGGCAACGGTTCATCTGGAAGTTGTCGAAGAACCGGTCGAAGTGACTCGCTGTATTGATCTGGTCGCCGGCTGGAATCTGATCAGCTGGGATGTCGATACTCCGAGTGATGATATTGAGACTATCATCGCCGACATCAAGGGCTGCATCGACGCCATCTTCGGCTTTGAAGCCGGCGCCGCAACCTACGATCCCGACCTCCCGCAATTTTCAACTTTGTCAGAACTGGACCATCTGCACGGCTACTGGTTCCGCATGGAATGTGATACCGTTCTCTGTGTAACCGGTATGGCTGTTCCGGATGGTACACCGATCGAGCTGGAAGAAAACTGGAATCTGGTCAGCTACCTGCCCGATGGTGATCTCGCACCGATCGATGCGCTGGCATCAGTGCACGACGACCTGATCGTCGTTCTCGGATTCAATGGCACCGCACAGACATACGATCCCAATGAGCCGACTCTTTCCGATCTCGATTTCCTCAGCCCGCATTTCGGCTATTGGCTGAAAACTTCCGCCTCCGGCACCCTGACCTATCCGGGTCTTGTTCCGCTTGTAACTGATCCCTTTGCCGGTGCAGACTTCAAAGCAGTCCCGCAGAGCGGCGTGATTCCGACGCCCGAATGGATCGACATGTATGGTGAGGGAATCATCCTGGATGGCGAACTCGTTCCTGCCGGATCGATGATCGAAGTGTTCGATGAGGATGGCAATCTCTGCGGCAGCGCAACGGTAGAGCAGGGTGGCGTAGTTAAGTTCACCCCGATCTACTTCGATCTCGGTTCCACGCCGGTCGATGAGGGCACCCAACGCGGCGGTCGCGTCAATTTTAGTGTCAATGGTCAACCGGTCAATGAAGACTACCAGATCGAGCAGTTCGGCCAGCGCCTGCAACTTGGTCAATTCACCAGCCTGCAGCGCACTTCAGCCGAATTGCCGACAGATTTCGTACTTAAGCAGAATTTTCCGAACCCGTTTAACCCAGCAACGTTAATCGAGTTCAACGTACCAAAGACAGAGTTCGTATCTCTCGAGGTGTTCAACCTCCTCGGTGAGCGTGTCAACACTCTCGTGAATCGTTCCCTTCCGGTTGGCAGCTATGGTGTCACCTGGAATGGTGATGACAGTGAAGGCAATGTGGTTCCTTCCGGTATCTACTTTTATCGTCTCACCGCAGGTGACTTCACCGAGACGAAGAAAATGATGCTGGTAAAATAGTTGCGGAGAAGAGTTCGATTTCTATATTTCCAGAGAAATTTAAGAGGTATCTGATATGAAGAATAAGTTGATCATTAGCTTGACCGGACTCCTTCTGCTACTCTGTATGGGTGTTGCTAGTGCACAGTCACCGCAGTGGATGTCTTGGGCCAGCGATTCGTGCGAATTAAACGATTTGCCGGTTCCAGTGGGAGCGATCTTGCAGGCTGTCGACAATGATGGAGTTATCTGCGGCGAGAAGACCTTCATGAAGGCCGGTTTGTATACGTTTATGGCTGTTTACCTTGATAATCCGAATTCACCGGAAGATGAGGGATGCTCCATAGGCGAGAGCATAGATTTCTACATCAATGGCATTCAGGCTACTGAGCTCGGCCCCGATGATGACATTTGGTCCGAATTTGGTGCTACCAAGTTGATGAAACTATCGGTTCAACAAACATTCGGCGTCTCCGTCGATGGTGCGGATGATGGGCAGGGTGAAGCTGGAACGGTTGTTGATTACACCGTCTTCGTCAATAACGAAGGTAACGGCACCGACCTCTTCAGCTTCAGCGCCACCAGCGATAAAGGCTGGGCGGTCAGCCATGATGCACCCCTCGGCGGTTTCTATCTGCTCGCCGGCGAGTCTCTTGAAGTTACAGTCAGCGTTACGATTCCGGTCGGCGCTACTGTGGGTGAAGAGGATGACCTGACAGTCACGGCTACTTCGCAGTTCGAAGGTACCAATTCCGGTTCAAAGATGATCACGACCAAGGTGGACAACCTCACCAGTGTCGATGAGAACGACTATGTGATTCCGGGTGAGTTCCGCTTGCAGCAGAACTACCCTAACCCCTTCAACCCGGAAACGAATATCGCCTTCAATCTGGAGAAGAGCGGCCACGTCAACCTGGAGGTCTACGACATCCTCGGTCGCAAGCAGGCGACGCTGTTCGATGGCGTACTGGGTGCGGGAGAGCATACCTTTACCTGGCACGGAATCGACGCGAATGGCCGTCAAGCCAGCAGCGGCATCTATTTCTACCGCCTCTCGTCGGATGGTTACAGCCTTACGCGCAAGATGACATTGTTGAAGTAGGTATTTGTTAAGTAGAAAAATCTCTGTATAAACTTTACTCGATTGCTCCTAAAGTTGAATAGAGCGAATACCGTAGTCCTTTAGTAGTGGCTCGATTCTTCTCGCGCACGCTACGGATACTACGGTCTCGGCAAAAATCAGGCCCTGCCGAACACCACGCGGCAGGGTCTTTTATGTTGTTCCAGAACCGCCCAAAACGGGGACCGCAAGGCGCAAGCGCAGAGAACGCAGCAAGTTACAATCTCGCAAATCTGGGAGAGTTTACTGTTGATAAATGGGTGCAAACTCCTAAATTTACCCGATACGTTTGGTTGGCAGGAATCAACGCTCGGCGAAGTGGTTACAAAGCCGCTTGATGGCAATCAAGGTTGAACCAGGTGACCGCTTCGTGCCGGGTGGGTGTGTATCGGATTCTCCGGTGCACGGCGCAATATGACAACACCTCTTACTGATTGAATAGGGTAAGGTTCAATGAACGCGAACTCGTCTGACGACAACGAGAAGAGAAGACCGCAACCCGGTCAGGAAACACGCATCGGCGGGATGCCGGTCGCAGAACGGATCAATCGTGCCAAGCGCAGTGGTCTCGGCGGCAACCGCACCATCCTCGTTCTCGGTGTGGTGGCGATCCTCCTGCTGGTTGTGGTGGCTGTCGTCGCAATCTCCAAACTTGGCGGAGATGATGATTCACCACCGCCACCGCAGATTGTGGAGAGCAAAACCGGCACACTTCAGACCCTGCCCGTTGGGGCATCCGTATTGAGCGGCGATTCCCTGATCGGCACGACACCGCTGACCTTCACCATGACGGAAGGCAGCGTCGTACGGCTGATGCATCCTTGTTGCCCAGATACTCAACTTGTAGTCGACTTCGCCCGCTTCGAATCCGAACCGATCGTCTTACAAACTTCCATAAACATCGTCTCTGACCCGGTTGGCGCCAGGATTATCCTCAATGGCGAGGATATCAATGCGACGACGCCCTACAAGTTCCCGGTCAATGCCGGAGACACGATTACGATCGATCTGGAAATGCGGGGCAAGCGCCCTCTCAATAGTGGACCAATCGTCCTGGCGGAATTCGCCGATTACCAATCTACCGACTTCGACCTCCGCGAATTGGAGACAGGCGGGCTTGAGTTCTCTGGATCATTCGCCGACAGGCCGCGGACACGCATCATCTCCTACCCGAGTGGTGCGGAGGTAACGATTCAAGGCTCCGGCGTTAAGGCGGGCACAACTCCGCTTAACTACGACTTCGGCGAAACCAGCGTTCAGGTAACCATCAGCAAGGATGGCTTCGAAGATCGAGTGCTGGAAATCCCCGTTGCCGGCGATCGTAAACCCTCCTATCCGGTGACTCTCTTCCGTCGCGTCGATTTATCCGCCTATGATGCCACCAACCCGGAGAAAAGTCTCAAGGCAAAACTGACTCGCATCATCTACGGGGGACGTGACCACGGCAGCAGTGATGTCACACCGGCATCGGTGCGTCTGCCCGGCATCGAGTGCCGACTGGTGTTTGAAGCTGATGGCTATGTCGAAACAGACACGATCATAACCCCCTACGTCAAAGAATTCAGCGTGCAGATGCGTCCGAAAACTGCGAGTCAATCGGGTGCTTCAAGTGAAACCGTTGAGCAGCCGGCGAAGGATGAGAACTCCGGCTCCGTGCGGTTGGTCGTGGTGGACAATGACCGTCGACCGGTCGAGGGCGCCGTCGTGATGGCGGAATTCAAACTTGATGGCAAAGATCAATATCGTAATCTGGGGCGCACCGACAGTGATGGGGAGATCAGGGTTAACCTTACTCCGGCCAAGTACAAGTTCATCGCATCGCATGAGAACTACAAGAATGAGGATGAGAAGAAAGAGATCAAGGCCGGGGAAGAGTATATAGTGACAATCAAGATTAAGCGAAGATAACCAGAAGCGATTCTGGAGGATTAAGCGTGGCAAGATTCGTGGTGCTGAAGGGTGGGCAGAGTCATACCGTATTCGAATTCGACGGCAATATCGCACGAGTTGGCGCTGGCGAGGCAATGGATCTACGCCTGGAGGGCACCAAGCACGAAGGTGACCTTTTCTTCCTGACCAAGTCGTCAGCCGGCTACGATCTCGAACGCCGCGCCCCCAAACTCGAGTTTACCGTCAACGGCAAGCCAGGGAGCGATCGCGTGGCGCTGAATGACGGTGACAAGATCGCTTTTGAAGATTTCCTGGTGATAGTCACTTATCCTCCGATGCTTGGTACACCGGCTCCTGAGTCGGCTCCCGAGCATGCGGAGAAGCCGCAGGCAGCGGCTCCGCAGGGCACGGTTTCCAGGGACACAGCCCCGGTCACGCCGATGGCGCCACCGCCGCCTGAGCCGGAAGCGGCCAAGCCGGCAAGTGTCGAACCGCCGCCTGCTCCCGGTAAACCGGCCGGCAGCGAGAAGGCGACAACCCTGATCGACATCGAAGAGCTGGAGCGTCGCGCCCAGGCCCAGCAGAAATCACCCCCGCCTCAGCAGCAGCAGGCAAAACCGGCGCCGCCGCCCAAACCCACGACTGCCAGACAGGAACCTCCGAAGACAAAGCCTCCGAAGCCGGAACAGCCGAAAGCGCCAGGTCCACCGCCGCCTCCACGCGGTAGTGAGAAGGAGACTCGTATCATCAGCGCTGCTGACCTGCCGCCAAGCTCACAGTCGCAACAGCCCTCGCGCGTACCGTCTCAGTCGCAACGACAGGCGCCGCCGCAGCAGCGTCAAACCGAACCTCCGGCGCAGCGGCCGGTGGAGCAGCCACCCGCTGACTCAAGACAGAAACAACGCATCCGGGCGGAGTACTCGCTCGTCGGATTGTCGGGTCAATACAAGGGTCGGGCGCAGGAAATCGATTGCCGGGAATTCGTGGTTGGGCGCGATCCGCGCAATGCCGACCTGGTGATTGATCGCAACGAGAAGGGTGAGCTTGAAAAGTCGATTTCTCGCGAACACTTCGCGATAATCTCCAGCGAGGATGGACTTCTCTATCTGGTCGACAAGAAAAGCAAGCTTAGAACGTACATAAATGGTAGAGTCATTGAACCTAATCAGCGCGAGAACATTACGCCGGAGGATGTGATCTCTATTCCGGCGCCGACAGGAGAAGTGGTCTTTCGACTCTGTTACAGGGGGCAGGAGAACTATGAGCCGCTTAAGAAAAACGCGATGCTCGTACCAGCACTTATTCTCCTTGCCGTAATCGTGGTACTCGCTATAATTCTGCTGGTATTGCTCCTGGGAGACTAACGAAGAGATGAAGATAACCTTTGCCGGGGATACAGATGTAGGTCGCGTACGCGACCATAACGAAGACGCATTCGCCATCGTACCGGAAGAAAATCTGGTGGTGGTTTGCGACGGCATGGGGGGACATGCAGCCGGAGAAGTTGCCTCCGGTATCGCTATCGAAACGATCACTTCAATCGTTAAGCAGGTGCCTGCCGAACGGTTTAACTCCAGAGAGTTCCGCTGGCCCGACGACATCACCAATGATGGCAAGGTCCTGGTGGGCGCAATAGCGACCGCCAACCACAGAGTTATCGATCATGGGAGGCTGAATCCAACTCGTGGTGGTCTCGGTACCACTGTGGTCTCGTGCAAGTTCCAGGAGGGCGTTGTCAGCGTTTGCCATGTGGGCGACTCCCGCGTTTACCTGGTGCGCGACGGAGCCATCAAGCGTCTTACCGTCGATCACTCCTGGGTGAGCGAAGTGATGGAGAAACATAACATCTCCGAGGCGGAAGCTGAAGCGCAGGTGAACAAGAACGTAATCACGCGTGCGCTCGGAACCAAACCGGCGATCAGAACCGACATCTCTCAACTTCGTTTCAGAAAAGATGATCTCTTCATACTCTGTTCCGATGGTCTTTGCGGAATGATCAGCGATGCCGACATCCTCAAGGCGTCGCTTGAGTCGAAAAATAATCCGCACGAACTCGTCAGAGCGCTGATCGAGCAAGCCAACAATGCCGGCGGCGTCGACAATATTACGGTCTGCGTGGCGTATGTTCAGGAACAGGAAGAAGCGGAAAATTTCGACGAACTGCGCAGGCTGACCGTCGACTGGGGCGAAGATCCGGAACTGGGAGCAATCGAAGCGCTGGCGGAAGAGCATTTTCCTCGGGAGGATGCTGACGTGGATTCCGAAGAAGCCGAAGCTACCCAGAAGCTCTCGGTGGACGAGAATAAAAAAAAAAGAGACTGATTAGCCCGCTCCTGCTCTTCACCGTGCTGCTGCTCATAACAGTCGCCGCGGTGCTCTGGTACGTAGAACTCGGCTAACCCGGGCGATCGCCAACTGCGGAGGATTCTTATCTCCAAACCCCACTGGAATAGCAGCAACTTCGGTTTGCATTTTCGCGCCGATATTATAAATTGCCTGCCTGATACGGCGCCCTGAGGCTATGCCCTCTCATGGCTATAGCCCTTCGCCGTCCTGATCTGTACACGATCACGATTGCGCACGATCACGGAGTGGTGTCCGAGTCTGGCTGAAGGAGCACGCCTGGAAAGTGTGTAGGCGCCAAAAGCGTCTCCAGGGTTCGAATCCCTGCCACTCCGCCATTTTGGAATTCATGCGGTCGAACCGACCGCTGATTCCCTTCTGAAATTCAAATCGTATTGAAACTGGCTGCGGCCAAAAGCGGGCAGATCTGCAGTCCCCTGAGTCGCTCTATCTGCACGTGCAGGTGAGTAGCGACCCCCAATGAGCGTTACTCTCCCTGGAAATGCAGATCCCTGCACCGGATGGATTGCAGCGAAAGCGCGGAGGCATTGACGCAGGATTATGAGAAAGCTAACCATCATTGAGTTCGTCACGCTTGACGGTGTCATGCAGGCGCCCGGCGGCCCCGAAGAGGACACGAGCGGTGGTTTCAAGCATGGCGGGTGGCTGCACCCCTACGCCGACGAAATCTCCGGTAAGGTGATGCGTGAACAGATGTCATTGGAGCGTTGCGAACTGCTGCTCGGTCGCAAGACCTACGACAACTTCGCCGGGTTCTGGCCTGAGCATAGTGAGGGATGGCCCGGCATCAATGAAGTAAGAAAGTACGTCGCTTCACACGACTCGGCGCGCGAGCTTAAGTGGGAAAACTGTGTGCTTCTCTCGGGAGATGTAGTCGCAAAGATCAAGGAATTGAAGGGTGATGATGGGCCCGATCTGCGCGTCTGGGGAAGCGGCAATCTGGTGCAGACGCTCCTGAAGCATGATTTAGTCGATGAGTTATGGCTCAAGATTTTCCCGATAACGCTCGGGAGCGGCAAGCGCCTCTTCTCTGATGGTACAATCTCGGCTGCGTTCAAACTAACGGACAGCAAGATCTCGTCGAAGGGCGTTATTATCGCCAACTACACGCGTATATCGGAGCAGGCAACAGCGTAAACCCAATCCTCAGGAGCGATTGATCGACATGGAGAACACCAACAAGGCGGCTGCGATCGAGTTCATGAAACTAGTTGTGGACGGCAAGTTCGAGGCAGCATACGAGCAGTATGTCGACATGTCTGGAAAGCATCACAATATCTATTTTCCAGCCGGCTTCCCCGTACTCAAACAAGCGATGATCGATGATTACAAACAGAACCCGAACAAGAAGTTGTCGATCAAGAATGCTATCGCCGAAGGCAACATGGTTGCCATACACTCGCATCTTGAGATCGCTCAAGACAATCCGGGAATTTCAGTGGTTCATCTATTCAGGTTCGAGAGTGGCAAAATTGTCGAGATGTGGGATTGCATCATGCCGCTCCAACACGACTCGCCCAACAGCGACGGCGCATTCTAGCTTCTGCTCCAACTCCGGATCGCCGGCGCAACTACTCGCGCAGGCACCATAACTCTACCAGGTTATCATCGGGGTCGTAGCAGTAAACCGAATCGGCATTCATCCAATCGAGCGCAACAGGTCCGTGCAGATCAATGCCTGCGTCTCTCAACCTTGCCGTCGTAGCCTCCAACTCCGATCGATCCACCTGAAATGCAAAGTGCACCGGGCCAAATCGCTCCTCCGCGACCCGCGGCGAATGCTCCTCGAACAACAATGTCCCCTTTCGCAGTGCAAATCGTTGCGGTGGGTTATCGCTGAGCTTGAACCATGCCCAATCATCGCTGAACGGTTCTTCCAACTGAAGCCCCAGCAAGTTCCGGTAGAATTCAACTCCTGCGCGGATATCTCTAACTTTCAACACTAACTCAGAAATCGAATGGGGCATCTTGCTTCACTCCGTTGTCGCCAAGCCGAATCATCCGCTACCCTGCGCAGCGGAAAATCTGCACTCAATCTCCCCCCAGATTCAATACGGAAATTCAGTCGGGCACGGTTGGTGTAGCACTTGAATGCCGGAGCGAGAGGCGCAGCACGTCCGCGGCAGCCAGATATCGGGATTATGTTGTGCGCCGGAAGCGGCAGGCTAAAGCATGCTGACTTTCGACTCGGAAGCCTCTGTCGGGGAAATCGGATTACCGCTCGGCAGATGGACCTTGATCTTCTTCGGAATTTGATTCCGATGTGCGTAGTTCTGCAGCTTGATTCTCATCGAGAGGGATATCCGCTGTCCACGCGGTGCAATCAAGATTCCGCTTCCGGTAACGACATCCTCCGCCAGCGTCATCGAATCGGTCAGTTCGCGTATCGGCAATTCCGATTCACGGTGTTCAATATTGATCACTTCAAAGCGCTGAGCCGCGCGCAAAATAGCGGGATGATAGCGATTCGACTTCGACTTCAACCGCGCCAGGGCGGTTACCCGCTGTTCTCCGCTGAAGATGTAGGTATCGAACTCGGTGCACGCTTTCAGGATCTGGGCGCCGAGCAGGTCGCGGTGATTTATCAACTCGTCGGAACTGATTCCCATCTCGACAAAATCCATATCCTGCTTGGCGATCATCTTGCCGACGATGCCGAGGCGTGGAATCAGAGAGAGCAACTGTCCCGCCAGCTCCGGATGCTTGGAATACATCTCATGCTCATCCTCGGTGAGTTCTTCGCCCGAGTAGACCTTGCTGAGGATATCCTCAGGGAGCGCCACGCAGCCGATCTGCGAGAGTAATGCAGCAGCTTCGAACTGCCAGATATCCTCGACGTTCAGGTTGTTCACCAATTGTGAAGCATACTCTTTCAGCCGGTTCGCCCTTCCAAACGCAATCGGATTAACGAGCGCAAGTACGTCGGCGAGCACTTTGATGCTCCCCATCAATGTCTTTTCCAGGAGGATTCGTTCCGCGATCACAAGCCGGTACTGCCTGATGCCGGCATCGATCGCCCAGTAGAGCGTTTCGCGCTGGCAAGGCTTGGTCAGGAACCGGAAGATGTTCCCCTCATTCACAGCGTGCATAGCAGTCTCGATATCCGCATTGCCCGTGAGCATCATACGCACCGAGTTGGGATACAACTCCTGCGCCCGCGTGAGGAACTGTATGCCGTTCATCTCCGGCATCCGCATATCAGAAATGATAACAGCGAACGGCCCACGTTTCTGCAGGGTCTCTACGCCCTCCTTACCGCCCTCGGCCGTCGTGACATCGTGCTTGCCACGCAGCTGCCGGCTCAGAGCAGCGAGGAGGTTCGGATCGTCGTCAACAATCAGAATCCGATTCAGTCCATACTCATCCATTTTTGCAGTCCTCCGTACTACTCGGCCGTTACCTGCTCACGGATCTTGTCAATCCGATCAGCCAGTCCGACCTCCGCTAGGTATTCAGTGTCCGCTACCGGGTTATCCCACTTAGTCTTATCGTCAGCTTGCCCCTCAAGGTTAAAGACATTGGCAAGGTGTACACAGGTCAAAGCGCTCAACTCCGCCTTCTCGGTGGAATGAGGCCTGTGGTGGCGGGCGACCGCCTCGACAATCGAATCAGGCTCTCCCCAGATCGAGAGGAGATACGCCCCGATCTCCGCATGACTGATGTCATGAACCGCCATCTCCGCCTGGTAGATCGTCATATCCTCAGCTTCCGACACCTCGACCGCCTGCTCCAACTCTGTGCGCAGGTGGACCAGCATGATAGCCTTACCAATATCGTGCATCGTACCGGCCATAAAGGCGGCATCGACCGTGCGCTTGTCCAGTTCCAGGATTCGAGCGATCTTCTGCGCCACGACTCCAACCTCGAGACAGTGAGAATAGACACTCTCAATCGTCATGCCGCGAAGCGGCTCGATTTTTAACTGCGCGAATACACCCGCCATCATCACCAGCGAGCGAATGGTCTCCAGCCCCAGCAGGCTTACCGCACGCTGAGGACTCTCCACCTGGCGCGGGAGTCCGAAGAATGCCGAATTGACCATGTGCAGAATAGTCGCCGTCATTCCCACATCGCGTGAAACGATCTTGGCAACCGTATCAAGCGAGCTGTTCTCATCGGAGAGCGCCGCGAGCAGATCCTTGTAGGTGTCGGGGAGCGTCGGTAATGTCGAAATCTTCGAGAGTTGAACCAGCAATTCCTCGCGCGAAAGCAGGCTCCGCAGCGCAAACGAGTTGTTGAGCGATGTCACCAACTGCGTGGGATCGCACGGCTTGGCGAGGTATTGATGCGTGCAGCCGATCGACTGCATGATCAGGTCGCTGTCGGAATGTCCCGACAGGATGAATCGCACCGCCTCCGGGAAATTGTTCTTGATCTCATTCAGCAACTCTGCGCCGTTCATTTCCGGCATGCGCATATCGGAAACGACGGCGTCGAATGGCTTTGATTTAAGCAGTTCCAGCGCGTCCTTGCCGCCGGATGCAAACTCCATCTCCCATTCTTCGCGCATCTTGTGCAGCATCCGCTTCAGTCCGCGCAGGACATTGGGTTCATCATCAACAAACAGTACTCGTTTCATCGTTCTCATGTCCCTTCAGCGCTTAATGGTAGCCGTACGAAGAATGTGGTGCCGCGACCGATCTCCGTTTCGAAGTCGATCTTTCCACCATGCTTATCCACCACTACCGAGCGGGCTATCGCCAGACCCTGCCCGGTTCCCTTGCCTACCGGCTTGGTCGTGTAGAATGGGTCGAAGATACGATCGCGATCCTCCAGCTTGATTCCGCATCCCGTGTCCCGCACCTCAACCACCAGGTAGTCCTCCTCTTCATAGGTGCGCACGGTGATCTTCCCCTTCTCACCCGAACCCTCACCCACAACTTTGGCGATCGCGTGCGAAGCATTCACCAGCAAGTTGAGGAATACCTGGTTCAACTCGCCCGGATAGCCCATCACAGCCGGCAGATTCTCACCGAACTCGGTTTCAACATCCGCAACGTACTTGAGCTCGTTCCGGGCCACCGTCAGCGTGGTGGTGATCGCCTTATTGACCTCGATCGGTGTCTTCTCCCTGGTATCTGGATGCGAAAACTCTTTCATCGCCCGCACGATCGTCGCGACTCGGTCAACACCCTGCAACGTTTGGTCGATCGCGCTCGGTATCTCTTCGCGATAGAATCCCACATCGCAGTTCGCAACCGCATCGCGCAGTTCCTTGCACGCTACTGAGCAAGGATCCTCAGGCTTGGTTTCCTCGATCATCAACTGGGCCTTCTCGAGTACTTTGTTGATATCCAGGAAGGCGTCCGCGAGGAAATGCGTATTGTCCCCCACAAACTGGATCGGCGTATTGATTTCATGTGCGATGCCGGCTGCCAGCGAACCGACAGACTCCAGCTTCTGTGCCTGGCGCAACTGGCCCTCGAGATTCACCATCTCGGTGACATCGCGCTCCACCGCCACGAAATTCGTAATCTTGCCGCTACCGTCACGCACCGGAGAAATCGTCGCGTCGCACTCGATTACGCGGTTCTCCTTGTGCATGTTCTTCATGCGCCCCTTCCAGGCTTTGCCCGACTTGATCGTAGCCCACAACTGCGTGAAGTGGGCGTCATCGTGCAGACCCTTCGACAGGAATATGGGGTCGCGACCCAGCGCGTCTTCGAAGCTGTAACCTGTGACCTGCGTGAATCCGGGGTTAACATACTCGATCTGGCCATCATAGTTCATGATCATAATGGCCTCGGCCACCTGCTCAACAGCGGTGGCAAGGCGCAGGCGGCTCTCTTCTTCGGCTTTCTTATCCGTGATATCGAGGATCAAACCTTCAAGACACAACTCGTCAGAATTGGTGATCGGCTCTACCGCTCCCTGTTCCCAGACCCAGCGCGTACTCCCATCCGCGGCATTGATGCGGTAGGTTACCTGGTAGGTGCTCTGCTGCTCAACGGCCCGTTTGACCGCGCGTCTTACCTTCGCGATATCTTCCGGGTGAATCAGGGCGGCAAAGGTGACCCTGCGGTTATGGGTCAGTTCGGATGGCGTGTAGCCCGTCAGGTTGATGCAGCCATTGGAGGCGTAGAGCATCGTACGCTCATCGTCTGGTTTGCAACGGTAGACCATTCCCGGCAGGTTGCCGATCAGCGTCATGAATAGCCTGTTGCTCTCTTCCAGCGCACGCTCAGTAATCTTGCTGTTCGTAATATCTCTGCAGACCGCTACGATCGCCGTAACCGCTCCCGATGAGTCGAAAATCGGTGATTTAACGGTATTGAAGAGTCGAACCTCGCCGTCATGCCGCGTGATAGGCTCCTCATCGATCACAACAGTTTTGCCACTCTGGACTACCCGGCGATCTGCTTCCAGATAACGTTGCGTGGTCGCGGCATCGTTAAACGTCGAGTCGATATAGTCGAACAGGTCCTCTTCGGAGAGATTGTAATAGTCCATGAATGCGGTGTTTGCCCAGGTGATTCGTGAGCTGGGACTCTTCACAATGATGATATCCGAAATCGCATTCAGAATCTGTTTGTGACGCGCTTCAAGATCCCGCAATGCTTGCTCGCTGCGGTTCCGCTCCGAGATATCCCTGCCGATTCCCAGAACGCCCTGAATCTCCCCATTCTCGTCTGCGAATGATGCACGGTGCAGCATCATGAGCGATTTCGATCCGTCCCCTCTGATGACTTCAGTCTCGTGCGTTTGGACACCGGGCTTCAACAGCAGCGCTTTATCCATCTCTATGAAGAGGTTCGCCACCTCTGGCTCCCAGAAGTCTAAAGTGCTCTTGCCGATGATGTCTCGCTTGAACCGGCCAAGGAAATCCTCGAACGCCTTGTTTACCAATCGGTAGTTCAGGTTCTGATCCTTGAAGTAGATCGGGTCGGGGATCGTGTCCAGAATTCTCTGCATGAAGCTCAGGTTACGGCGCAGCGTCTCCTCCACGCGCGTGTGATGGTCAATGCTGCGCCCGATCAGGATGTACTGATCCTCCGAGCCTGCCGATGCACCCGAGAACGGCTTGCCGGTTAACTCAAGCCAGTACCAGTCACCACGCTTGGTGGCGATCCGTACCCGCGCCCGTTCTCCGTCCGCTCCCTTCAGCGTTAATGCCTGCAGGCGACGGAATGAATCGAGATCCTCTTCGAAAATCAGCTCACTGATCTCCCTGCCGACGAATGTGTCCGCAGACACGCCGGTCAGCTCACCGAATGTGGGGGATGCCCACACCAGGCTGTGTTCTTTGTCATAGACCGTGATGATTTCCGTAGCGTTGTCGGCGATCAGCCTGTAGCGTCGCTCGCTTGACTTGATTGCATCGTCGATCTCTTTACGCTTGATGGCGCCTGCTACCAGTTCACCGAAGACATGCAGCGTCGAGGATATCTCACTCCGCCAGGCGCGCTGCTCATTCACGGTTTCGATACAGAGAAAGCCGAAGAGGTAATTGTCTATCAGCAGCGGGATGATCAGGATCGACTCGACATCGCGGGCTTCAAGCCAGGCACGCTCTTTCTCCGTGCCCTGCGGGAGTTGTTCCAGCGAAGCCAGCGATATATGCTTGAATTCGTGCAGTTGGCGGGCTAACCAGGGGAGATCACCACGCAGTGAGAAATCGAGCGATTGCGAAATCCGTGCGGGAACTCCCTCGTCGCACCATTCATGGATATTGGTTACGAGACCATCATAGCGATTCAACTTGAAGATAGAGGCGCGATCGGCCCCGCAGGCCTGCCCCATCTCCTCAAGTGAAGCGTCGATTTCTGCACCGATTGAAGTTGATTGCGTTTGGGCCAGACGCTTGGCGACTGTACCCAGCACCGTTTGCAGCGCAACCTGGCGCCGGAGGCTCGACATCGCCCTGCGCCTGCCGAGATGACTGCCCAGCATTCCGGCTACCGCCGTGAGTAACCCGGTCTCACCCGGTACCCATTCGCCTGAGTCCTGCAGTTGTTCAAAGGTGATCAGCCCGATCCAGGTACCACTGGAAAAGAGCGGAAACGCCAGCATCTCCCTGGCATCTTCAGCCTTCAGCTTCTCCCTGAGTGAGTCCGGGATTTCGACAGCAGCACCATTCTCAGCGCCGCTCTTGTCGAGCATCGAACTCCATGCGGCGCATTCGCCGTCATACTCGAACTGCAACTGCTGCCCGGCCTCGCGCGACTCACCTTCCCCCACGACTGCGCAGGTCAACTGCGCATAGCGGGCGCTCGCATCGTCCGAAATGTTTTCGATGATGCGAATGCGGTCGAATCGCGTAGCCTCTACCAGTGCACGCAGCGCTACCTCGATACTGTCGCGATCATCCGTGCCTGAATTCGCCAGTACTTGAGAACACTTGAGGAGACAGTCGGAGAAAGTAGCCTCACCACTACCTTGATCGTTCATGACTGCGGCATCATGCTGTCTGTCAATGTCGTGCGTGGATGTCTCGTGCGCGGGCTCACCGCTGCCGCTTCTGGTTGTAATCCCCATGTCGTTTTCCGCCTCCTTTGACTCTACCCTGAACGAGTCAGTTTTTCTGGATGTTGTTTCCGACACGGCGGTATGAACGCACCTGCCCCGACCGAGCGTGTCGGCTCGAATTGGGCGAGCCAATGCTATGTAGAGATTATCGTCAGGTGGAAAAGTTACTGAAGTATCTCGGAGCGAACTACTTCGTCAAAAACGACGTTCCGGATTGAAACAGACATGATAGGCGCTGAAATTGCCATCCCGACCTTCAGGCAGAAGCCCCGCGCATACAAAAAGAGCCGATGTTGTGACAACACCGGCTCTCTGGTTATCAAAATCTGCTGCGCCCTACTTGCAGGAGGCGCAAGGCGCCGGACCTCCACCGAAGATGTAGTTGATTATATACACGACATCGGTGATCGAGATGGAACCGTCGCAGTTGGCGTCCCCGGCAAGCGGCGGAAATGGAGCCGGTCCGCCTCCGAAAATGAAGTTGATCAGAAAGACCGCATCGGCAATCGTGACAGTGTCGTTACCATCAGCGTCACCGCAGAGATACGCAGGTGGCGAGTAGAATAGCCGAATTGCCTGCGCACTCGATTGCAGATCAGCCAGTGAGCTGGATGACACCACAATCGCCCCGGCAAAAGTGATGCTTCCTCCGGCAGGCAGCTCGTACTCACCGAAAGCCAGTAGCGCGGATACGTCGGTGGCGGTTATCTCCGGACCATTGCCCCCCACCAGCGAAGCATACGCCTCATTGTTTTCGTACTGGCCGGTGGGATAAATCGACGTCGGATTCGAAACCGGAACGAGTCCTCGCGTCGGAGAATCAGGGGTCAGATTGACAAATCCGGCCAGGTGATTTGTCGAAGTTTGTTCGACATAGACCATGTTCTGCGCAAGTGATATCCTGGCATTATTGCTGCCGGAACCATCGATGTCAAAGTCCCCATAAATTCCAGCGGCGATTGTCATGGAAGTATCGCAGGCATTATTCAGGGTATACTCGACCTGGATGATCTTGCAGCTATCAAGACCCGCTGTGTTGGCCCCATAGCTGTACTTCACACTACCGTATATCTTGTCATCGTTGCTGAGGAATTGCAGCGTCTGGGTTGTGCGACCGACCGAATCAACCCCCTGTGTGAAACCATCGATGATCGAGTAGTCGGCCCGCCCGAACAGGTCCTGGTAGACCGTCGTGTCCGATCCGTTGATAACACCAACCAGCAGAGAGCCGTCGTAGAGCACATCACTCACGAAGTCGTTCAGGTCGCTGAATCCCGGTGTGTTACCGACATCGAGCATCAGGCAGTTAGGTCCGAAAGAGTAGGAACTCTGTGCCGGTACCTCCAGTCCCACGACGGCGGTAACTGCCATATCGAATACCGGCCGCTCGGCGTCAGTAGTGGTGAATGTCACGATATCATCGTACGACCCCAGGTCGCACGGCACGGCAAACCCGGTGGCATCGAAACTGATCACGTAATCCTGTGTCTCGCCCGGATTAAGCGTCGTCGGCACCGGGCCGCTCACGGCGACCATTCCACTCATGACGCTGATAGAATTTACCGTGATCGCAGCACCCCCCTCGTTTCTGAGAGTGACCGTCGTATCCACCATTCCCCCGACACTCACGTTCAGGGCGCCGAACGATGTGGGAAAATAGTAGAGGTCACCAACCTGCACCGCCAGTTCCGTGCGGTCATTCTCGAGGGTGAGCCGGAACCTGTCGGTCTGTCCCGCGGTGTAGAGGTCGCGGCAGGCCTTGGTAGAATAAGACATGATATTTTCCGTCTGCGGCGCATAGGGGGTGGCATCACATCCGATCGGCGGCGGATCAGCGCCGGTGTAGATGCAGTCAGGCTCAGGGGTAACCTGGCCCTGCAGATTCGGATCGGCGGGTGTGTCGCAGACGAGATCCCCCGTGAAGCCGCAATTGTCGCCGCTCGGACATTCATCGCCGAAAGCCGTTTCGTGCGTATGGTAGAGATTGAAGTAGTGGCCGATTTCATGCACCATGGTTGAGTTGCTCGGTCCGATGCCACCGCAGGCGTTGTTCATGACGATACCCTGCGTGGTACTGGTCGTAAAGGATGACAGACCGCAGTAGGGAAATCCCGAGGAACTAGGCACCCAGAAGATGTTTATCGCGTTCGGCTCAACATTCGTGTTGCGCAGGCTGTCCCACTGCGCGGAACTGGAGCAGTCGAAAAAGAAGAAATCATCGTCGATGAAATCAACCGGGCCATAATTATACAACTCGACATTAACCTGTACGAAGAGCGCATTTCCCTCCAGCATAGCGTTGTCGACTTCAGCCTGGGTGAAACCACCGCTGCCATTCGATTGCCGCACGACATGGTGCTGGATCGGAATCTTGTATGTTTCTCCGGCACGCTTCTGGCTCATGCCGATTAGCTCCTGCGTGTGTTTGAACAACTCATCTACTTCATCAGGGCCAATCCGCGTTCCGCAACTCTCGATCGGCTGCGCGAATAGACTGGTCGCGGAGAATAACAGAGTGAGGAGAAGGAATGCTGATAACGTGACACCTGGCGCCTGCATCCTGCGGGCAACCGGCGTAGTTCGGTGGTAGGGCTTCTGCGTCAAAACGGCCTCCATCTTAGCTCGGTAGGCGGGGGTTACATCCTCGTGTCTTCACAGGCAGCGAATCTGAAAATGATTAGAGAAAAGAGTATGAGTATTCTACATCGGGTAATTCGGTCAACATATTCAAATAAAACAAGTTCCGGTGATTCGTCAAGATCAAATCAGGTAGCCGAATATCTGCTCAACGCTGCGAAACCCGATTGCCAGAGCCGTTTCGAACGCTATTTTCCCGTATGAACGAACCATCTCCTGTTAAGGCTATTTTCCTCAGGGAGAGATTATGAGAGTCACAAAAGTATCGTTCCAAAATCAGGGTGGTGCACAGCTCGCGGCCTGGCTGCAGTTTCCCACCGATCAGCCGCCACACAGCTACGCCATCTTCGCCCATTGTTTTACCTGCGGTAAAGATCACAGCACGATCTACAATATAGCGTCTTCACTCTGCGCTCACGGCTTCGCGGTTTTGCGCTTTGATTTTACCGGTATCGGTGAGAGTGAGGGGGATTTTCAGGACACCAACTTCTCCTCGAATGTGGAGGATCTGGTATCCGCCGCCGACTTCCTCGAATCGGAATACGACGCACCTAAACTGCTGCTCGGTCATTCTCTCGGCGGGGCGGCGGTGCTGATAGCCGGTGGCAGGATTTCCTCCGTGCGGGCCGTAGCGACGATCGCCGCACCGCATTCGCCGGAGCATGTTGGCAGGTTGCTCTCATCGAAGATCGCCGGTTTCTCGGAGGATGGCAAAGCGACCGTCAATATCGCCGGACGCGAATTCACCATCACCCGGCAGTTCATGGATGATGTCGCCTCTATCGAGAGCAACGAAGCAATTCGCAACCTCAACGCGGCTCTGCTCGTGATTCACTCGCCCGATGATGAAGTCGTCTCGATCGACAATGCCACCCGCATCTTCAAAGCAGCACAGCAAAACAAGTCATACATCAGCCTCGATGGCGCCGACCATCTGATCAAACGCCGTAGCGATTCCTTCTATGTCGGCCATGTAATTGGCGCGTGGGCCGCGCGTTATGTCGGCAGGCCGGAACCGTGGCAGCTCGAGACGGACCATGATGTAGTCTGCGAGATCGGAACCGATCACTACACCACCAAAGTCCAGATCGGCAAGCACCGACTGATCGCGGATGAACCGCAGAAGTATGGCGGCAATGACTTCGGTCCGTCACCCTATGAGTACCTCAATGCCGCGCTCGGCACCTGTACTGCGATGACGATCCGAATGTATGCCGACCGCAAGCAATGGCCCGTCGATAAGGTCACGGTGCACCTCGATCACAACAAGATCCATGCGGAGGAGTGTGAGGATTGCGAGAACAGGAAAGGCAAGGTGGATGAGATCACGCGCGTCATTGAAGTCACTGGTGATCTTGATGCCGGTCAGCGCGACCGCCTGCTCGAGATAGCCGACATGTGCCCGGTTCATCGCACCCTCCACGGCGAAATCAAAGTGCGGAGCAGGCTGAAGGAGTAATCATCTAGACCATGTGGGACGAACGCTATTCCAATCCTGAGTATGTTTACGGCACCGAACCGAATCAGTTCCTGGCCGCACATTTCAACAAAATCCCCAAAGGCCGCGTGCTAGAAATCGGCGCCGGTGAAGGGCGCAACGGTGTGTTTCTCGCAATCAAAGGCTATCAGGTGACTGCGGTGGACCAGTCTGGCGTCGGTCTGAAGAAGGCACGCAGACTGGCTGAGGAGAAAGGTGTCGAGATTGAAACGATCGAGGCCAATCTTGCCGAATTCAAAATCGAACCGGGCGCCTGGGACGGCATTGTCGCCATCTTCTGTCACCTCCCGCGCGATCTCCGCAGCCGGGTCTTTGCCGACTCTATCCGGGGTCTTGCCCCGAACGGCGTCTTTCTGCTCGAGTTCTTCACCACCGCTCAACTCAAGTATAACACCGGTGGGCCCAAGGACCCCACCATGCTCTACAGCCTCACGGAAGCCATGTCCGATTTTAAGGGGCTGGCAATCGAACACGCGGAGGAGCTGGAACGTGAAGTCAACGAGGGCCGCCACCACAGCGGTACCGCAGCAGTGATCCAGTTGATCGCCCGTAAGTCATGACCAACTCCACGGAAAAGCGATAGTTCAAACAAAAAAAGGCGGGCCTTTCGACCCGCCCATCGGCTGCTCTGGGTTGTCATGCTTACTCCCGCATGAACAATCTTTTTCGTCGCAAAGCAACCGGCAGGGTGTCACCCCGCCCGCCATTCGCGAGGGATTTTTGGTGACAGCCTCGCATAAGGCAGTGAATTCTTATCTATCTACTCCCGAAACACTCCGGCAGCTAAATACTCTCGCTGATCTCCGGTATCTTGCGCACCATCTTATCATACAGACGCTCAAGCCGCTCCGCGAGTCGGTCGACCTCCTCACCCATCTGCTCAAGCGGTTCAGCCTGCGCTTCGAGCTTGTCGGCCTCGCGCTCGATGTCGCGCTCGAACTCCTCCTCGGTATAATCAGTGAGCAACATCCGGAACGCCCCGGCGGCGGCACGAATTCCCAGCTTGGCGCCTCGCACACCGATTCTGGCGCCCTCAATACCAATTCTTACCGACTTCGAACGGATTTTGTGCGCGGTATTGTAAAAGTCCGCCACAAGCTCCTTCTGCTCCGCATCAAGAGTGACCGGATCGCCGTTGACGAGCAATTCGTATTGCGGTGTGATTGTCATGCGGCGGGGGCCCTTATCGTAATTCCTGATCACCAGATCTTCATTGCCACGGAAGTAGACGCGTGAGTTGTCGTCGTCACCGATGCCGAAATGCAATCCGATATCCCCAAGTTCACTGTCGTAGCCACAGTTGAAGCGGATTCCGCCGTCACGATGCACTCGCGTGTCAACCTGGCGGTCAACCATTCGCTGGATTGCCACCTGGCGATCTGTCGAATAATGTCTGTGCTCCCGACCGTCGGCATCGTGGGCAATCGCCGGCACAACGACAAGCGCCAACAAACCTAATGCGATCAGGAGTATTCCAGCCTTCTTGATATTCAAAGCGCAACCTCCCAAAGCCGCCATTTCACATCTGCCGCAAAATCGTCTCGATCTCATCGGCAAGAAGATGGAGCTTTTCCAATATTATGATCTTCTTATATCTCTAAATTACGATAAACGCGCCCCTTTGTTGCGACAATCAACCCCTTTGCCTATGTGCCGTTCGCGAAAAAGACTCTCCGCGCCGGATCAACCTGATGTAGCCTACTTCTTCTCCTTCGACTTCTCCTTTGACCACTGCCGGGCTTCAGCCGTTGCGGCAGCCAGCAGAACCTCAGGATGGATGCGAACCTGGTATCTGGGATTTACATACTCGAATTTTATCAAACCTGTATCGTCCAGGATGAAGACGGCTGGTACCGGCAGGATATGATTCTTGTTGCCGGCAGCACCTTCGATATCAATATCGAACGCCTTCACCCGCTCGACATAGTCCTCCTCGACCCGGAACGCTATTCCGAAGGCCGATGTCGCATTCGCCGCACTGTCCGAGTAGAGCTTGTACCGGAACTCGCTCTTCGCCAGCGTCTCACGTATCTTCGCAGGGCGGTCGGCGCTGACCGCGACAATCTGGTAGCCAAGCTCAATTAGCTGCGGCTCAATCTCTTGCAGTTGACCCAACTGCGAGTTGCAGTATGGTCACCAACCTCCGCGATAGAAGATCAGGATCGTTGGCTGCCCGGATACTATCTCCTTCAGATCAACCGCTTCTCCATCCGCCGTTACCACCTGCACCGAGGGTACAGTCGCACCAATCAGCAGCGGCTGAATCTGATCCGCAGAGGGCGCTATCCGTCTATCTACCGAGCCTGGCTTGCCTTCGCCGTCTGCCGGTGTCACCTGCGCAACTGCTGTCGCAGCGATCAGGAAACTGAATACGGCTGCAAGCAGACCGGTTCTAAATGGCGAGTTCAATCGAGGTTTGATTCCAATCATCCAAGAAGTCCTTCCTGAACACGGGAAGCATGATCGTTGACGAAACCTGATTCGATCGACACATGCTCCAGACGTGGGATGGGTTAGAGTTAATGATTATTCTACGCTCTTAGCCGCCATCCTGCTGGTTTTCTAACGCCACCTCCCGGGTGCAAACTCAGATCGTGAGCCCCGCTAACGACAACCTTCAGCGGCGTGGCTGCGTAACACTCTCTAGTAGTCCGGTTCCACGCAGGTGGCGCCAATCCGAAACGTCTCACAGGATTCTCGATTATGCAGGAAATTATACAGGTTGATGCATTCACGAAGACGCCATTTTGCGGCAATCCCGCCGCGGTGTGTCTCATGAAAAACGCCGCTGATGATACCTGGATGCAGCAGGTCGCGCTCGAAATGAACTTGTCGGAGACCGCATTTCTCTATCCCGATAGAGATGGCTACAACCTCCGCTGGTTCACCCCCGGCGCCGAGGTCCAATTGTGCGGGCACGCAACCCTCGCCTCAGCGCACGTGCTGTTCGAAGACGGGCACGTTCGACCGGATGCTGAAATCGAGTTTTACACGAAATTCTCCGGAACGCTCAAGGTCAAGCGTGACGGCCAACGGCTGTTGATGGATTTCCCCGTACTCCGGTTGAGCGAAACAGCAATCCCCGCCGGTTTTGGTGAGGCTACCGGCCTGGATGCCGTAGCGGCGGCTGAGACTCAGGGTAAGGGAAAGCTGGTAGTCGAGGTCTCTTCTGCCGACGCACTTCGCCGGGCCACTCCCGATTTTGCCTACTTTGGCAAGCTTGACTACTGGGGCGTCTGCCTTACCGCCTGCGCCGGCGACGGTCACGATTTCATCTCGCGCTACTTCGCACCGCGAATCCGTATCAATGAAGATCCCGCGACCGGGTCGGCCCAGTGTGCACTGATAGACTACTGGAGCAAGAAGCTGAACAAGTCCGAATTTCACACTCTGCAGGCATCACAGCGCGGTGGCGAGTTTCATCTCAAGCTGGAGAATGATCGCTGTCTCATCGGTGGGGATGCCGTAATCACGATGAGAGGCCAACTCATAATCTGAATGTCACCGGTTGGCTGGGGGTGTTTCAAGGATACCGAAGGAGACATCATTTGGAATGATGCAGCCTGACGCGCACGCCTGTTAGTTCCACTGACTGCCCCATAGCTGTTGTGTTTGCACACCATTCCTCGTACCTTCCGTCGTATGATCAATCTCAATCCTGACGCGACGCAGAAGGAGATCGATGAGGCCTTCATGGCGGCGGCCCTTCGCGATGCCACCATTGCGGAGTCGCATGGCGAAGTACCGGTGGGAGCTGTCGTTGTTTTTGATAATCAAATCATCGGCAGGGGCTATAACCAGAACAAGCAGCTACACGACCCAACCGCGCACGCCGAGATGATCGCGATCACTGCCGGTTGCAGCAAGCTGCAGTCGCGCTACCTGGAAAACGCTACACTCTATGTCACCATTGAACCCTGTTCGATGTGTGCCGGTGCGATTGTGCTCGCGCGCCTGGCGCGACTCGTCTATGGCGCGGCTGATCCGAAAACCGGAGCGTGCGGATCAATGTTCAATATCGTCCAGGACCCGAGGCTGAATCATCAGGTAGAGGTTGTCCGCGGTGTGCGCGAACTGGAATGCGCTGATCTCATCAGCGGTTTCTTTCAGGCGGTCAGGGAAAAACGACAGAGAGAAGGGAAGTAAGCCGGACGAATGGAACACAGTGACAATTCAAACCCTACCCACCTCGATCCCTACCGGGTTGTCGGGCGGGTAGCACGTCTCGGTGTGCAGATCTGCGTTGGTTTGCCGGTACTGCTCTTTCTCCTGGCAATGTTGCTGCGCAACAGTTTCGACTTCCTGGCAACGCCAGTGAGCGCCAACCTGGAGGTCGTCGGCTACGCATTTATCGCCGTTGCGCTCATGGATCTGGTCGCTGCTTTTGTGCTGAAGAAGCGGATGATGACCCCGGCAGCCCTCCGCCGACGATTCGACCCACATCCCGGCGCGCTGGCGCGCCAACTCTCGAGTGCCTACATCCCGATCTTCGCCGTCGCGGCTGCCCCGGCGCTCTACGGACTGATCTTCTACCTGATCGGCGGCGACCTGGAAACCTATGTCTTACTCTCCGTCTTCTGCCCCGCCGGCCTGATGCTGCTCAAACCGAAAGTCGATGAGATCGAGGAGCTGGCCGAGCAGCTCTTCAGGCGCTGACTTTTCCAACATCTCCCAACCCCATTTGAGCGTTCTAATCGGTTGCCAAGCAGCGGGTAAGCGTATATATTCCCGATTCTGTAGCAGCGAGCAGCTCTACCCCGATTGGAGCTTGTCTGCGCAGGAAAGAAGCATATCGGAGAGGTGGCAGAGTGGTCGAATGCGGCGGTCTCGAAAACCGTTAACCGTGCAAACGGTTCCAGGGTTCGAATCCCTGCCTCTCCGTATTAAGTGAACAGGTAAGTAACTCAAGTAAATCCTTTATTCAGTGACCGAGTCTACTCGCATTCTACACCTATAATGGATAAAAAAGAAAACTTTATAGGCCGCTTCGGTTTCGACAGCGTCTGGCTATTGATCTGCCTGGCGGTGCTTGTCAGGTTAGTCTTTCTCGGCTACCTCGACCTGTTGCCGGAGGAAGCCTACTACTGGAACTATGCAGACCACCTCAGCATCGGTTACCTCGATCATCCACCGATGGTGGCGTGGTTGATCTACCTCTCGGAGCTACTCCTCGGCAGGAACGAATTCGCCGTCAGGCTGCCCGCCTTCCTGGGCTGGCTCGCCTTCGCCTGGTTCATGTTCAGATTCAGTGCGCGAATGCTTGGAAAGGCTGTAGGCAAATGGGTCGTGCTTCTGCTGGCCGTATTCCCGATCTACATGTCAGTCGGATTCTTAATGACCCCCGATGCCCCATTCTACCTTTTCTGGGCTGCGACGCTCTTTCTGCTGGAACGGGCGATTTTCGGACCCAGGCCCGCAGTCTGGTATCTGGCGGGCATCTCGCTCGGGTTGGGATTACTCTCGAAATACACGATGGGTTTGGTCGTCCCTGCAGTCCTGGCGTTCCTCCTGCTTGACCGGGAGAGTCGCCGCTGGTTGTTGCGGCCGCAGCCATACATCGCCCTGATTCTGGCGATGATCGTCTTCCTGCCGGTTCTCATCTGGAACTACCACAACGACTGGGCCTCCTTCGCATTTCAAGGCTCTCGCCGCTGGAGCGGGGAGCTGAATTTTCAGCTTCACATCCTGATCGGCAGTATCTTCGTGCTGATCACTCCTATGGCGCTCTATCACATCCTTCAGATTGTCCGATCTTATTGGGTAAGTCGCCGAGCGATTCGCCAGGAACGGGCCGAACAGAGCCGCCGAATTCTCTTTATGCTGCTGCTGACCGCAGTGCCGCTAACGGTGTTCGTTATCCACAGCCTGCGCGGTCAACCGAAACTGAATTGGACCGGCCCGGTGTGGCTGGCTGTGCTGCCGTTGCTCGCCGACAGAATCTCCACCCTGAACCTTTCCGGACTCGCAGCTTCGACCGCAAAATTGCGTGGGCGCTGGATCGGCTATTCGACCGTGCTGGTGCTGCTCTTCCTCGTCGGATTTAGTTATCTGGTTGCCGGGATGCCCGGTGCTCCCAAGCAGAACGGCATGAGGCTGCCGATCGCTTGGAGCGCCTTTGGTGATCGAATCGAACGCCTCGAGCATGAGCTGGAACACCAATCAGGCTCCGAACCCCTCATCATCGGATTGGATAAATACTGGCTCGTGAGCGAGGCCAGTTTCTATGATTCTATGGACGATGACTCACTGCCTGAATTTGCCGGCGAAAACCTCGTTGGAGGCAACGGCTTGATGTGGAAGGAATGGTCCCCCCCCGGAATCGCGGCGGGTCGAACCGCAATGTTGATCAGCTTTACCGAAGGGCGTCTGAATGAAAAGGGCGTCGTAAGCCGCTTCTCCGAGCTCGGAGAGATCAAAAAGGAGACCCTTACCAACGAATTCGGAGAAATCGGTCACTTCTACTGGCGTACGGCGAGAGTCTATCAGGCGATGTAGTCTGTTGCTTTTGCAACTCGGAACTCGCTCCCCTGCGCCTCCGCCCCACTCGCCGCATTGCTCATCTCCAGCCGATAAAACAATACCCCGCGGCATGATCGCCGCAGGGTACTCGTGATTCCACTTTCTGATTCAACCACCTGAAGGTGTGGCGTCGGTGCGGTCACGCTTCCGCCCTGGCCTTCCCCAGGGCAGATGTCCGGTAGTGCTCACCTTCCAACTCCACCAGGCCTGTCTCAACCATCTCGCGCAGACTGCTCCGCACCTTGAACAACGGTTGACCTGACTGGGCAGCCGCCTCTTCAGCGGTCATCGGAGTCGACAGCAAGGATAGCATCAGTCGTGCTGAGTTGGTAATTGAACCATCTGAGTTCACACATCCCATCAGGAAGACTCCCGGCCTATGCGCCTGCCAGAGTTTTCTTGCAGAAGTACCAATCGGTGCATTCCAAACTGCTGTCCTGCGTGCGTTCCTCAGCCATTTCCTGAGTTTGCGCCGGCGGAACGATCACCTTGTTACCCGGACGCCAGTTCGCCGGCGTGGCAACGCCGTTCGCATCCACAGTCTGGAGCGCCTTGACGAGACGCAGAATCTCATCCATGTTGCGACCGGTGCTCAGCGGGTAGTAGATAATCGCGCGCACAACCTGCTTGTCGTCGATGACAAACACCGCACGGCTCGTCTCGGTACTGCTTTCGCCCTCGTGGATCATGCCGTAGGCTTTGGCCACCTTCATATCAAGGTCCGCGATGACCGGGAATTGGATCTTCACGCCCATCTTCTCCTCGATATTGCGAACCCAGGCGATGTGGGAATAAACGCTGTCGACACTGAGGCCGATGAGCTGGGTGTTAAGCTTCTGCAACTCCGGATAAATCTCGGCAAACCCCATGAACTCAGTCGTGCAGACCGGAGTGAAATCGGCAGGGTGCGAAAAAAGTATCAACCAACTGCCTTTGAAATCCTCCAGTCTTAACGTCCCGTGAGTGGTTTTGGCTTCAAAATGAGGGGCTGGTGAACCAATACGGGGGAGTCCGACCGGCTTTTCCATTGCTGCTTGCTCTTGTTGCATTGCATTGCTCCTAAAGATGTAAGTTTTGGCCACGAACGTTAGTTCAGCTTCCCAATTAAAACGATTTTCGTAAAAATTTCTATCCTCTCGTGACATTTATTTAAGACAAATTTCGCAGGCTCTCGAAGCGGCAGTCTCGTGCCTCTCCGCTGATCCGCCGCAGCGATTTCACCTTTGCGAAGACCGACTCAACGCTCAATTTTGTAGATAGTGTTTTGAAGAAGGATTAACGGCCCTGGAATCAACGTGCCCAATCTCACCCAATCGATGAAATCTGACCTGCGACAGGTCATTTCAGCCGCGATTGCTGCCGTAGACCCGGAACGGGCAGTGGCTTCGCACCTGCAACAGATCGACGGCACCCTCGTTCTGCAGGATCGCAAGCTCCAGGTATCGGCATTCAGTCGTATTAAGCTTCTCGGCGCCGGCAAAGCTTCCGCCCGGATGGCACGCGCAGTCGCGCAAATCCTGCAGCCTCATCACGTGAGTGGCTTGCTCTCCGTCAGAGAACTGCCCGATTTTGAAGTCGCCGGGGTCGAGCTGATACTCGCCGGGCACCCAGTCCCCAACGAGAACAGCCAGAGAGCAGCCAACGCGGCCCTGAGACTGGCGGCGCAACTCTCCGCAACTGACCTGGCCATCTGCCTGGTTTCTGGCGGCGCCAGCGCCCTCTGGAGCGCACCTGCACCGGGGCTCACTCTGGACGAGAAAGCCGCCACTACGCGCCTGCTGCTGCAGTGCGGTGCCTCGATCGAGGAGATCAACTGCGTGCGCAAACATCTCTCAGCCATCAAGGGTGGTCGACTCGCGCAGGCGATAGCCCCTGCGACTCTGATCACGCTCGCGCTCTCAGATGTCATCGGTGATGATCCCGGCGTCATCGGTTCCGGTCCGACGGCAGGCGATCCGACTACATTCGCAGCCGCTCTCGCAGTGATCACAAAGCATGGTATTCGCCGGCAACTTCCGAGCGCTATTGTCACGCATCTCGAAATGGGTGCGCGGGGAGAATTTTCCGAGACACCCACTCCCGACGAACCGCTATTCCATAATGCGAGTTACTCGATTATCGCTGCAAATAGTCAGGCCGTGGCTGCAGCCGCCCGCTGCGCTGCCCAACTCGGCTACCGGGTTGAACTCTGCGAACAACCTGTCAGCGGCGAAGCTCGCCGCGTCGGGGAGGAACTGGCGCAACGAGCCATGACGGTCCAGAAATCGCTGCGAGCCACCGACCCGCCCGTGATGATCATCTCTGGTGGTGAAACTACCGTCACACACGCCGGCTCAGGTGTCGGCGGGCGAAATCAGGAGCTGGTGCTGGCGGCAGCGATCGCGATCGCCGGAACTGGGAGGCTGGTAATCGCTTCGGTTGGTACCGATGGCAGCGACGGCCCCACTGATGCCGCCGGAGCGTTTGCGGATGGTCAGAGTTTGACTCGTGGCAGGAAGCTGAAGCTTGAGGCCGCGCGTTTTCTCGCGGAACACAACTCGTATAACTTCTTCAAACCCCTCAACGACTTGATCATCACCGGCCCAACCGGCACCAATGTGATGGATATCCAGCTCGCCGCGATCAGGAAACCTTAATCGTGCAAAATAAACAACGGGCGACTGCGCTCACAATCGCCCGTTCCTAACAAACCACAGGGGAGGTTTAGGTCCGCAGCTGATTCCTCAGGTGAAATCCCTGAGTATATTCAAACTAAAAGCTGCCCAATTGAAGGGAGATATTGAATGATGGTCCGTCGAGATCATCATCGGTAAACCTCGGCGTCTCGACTCCATCCACAAACCGATAGCCGAATCCCAGGTTAAGCGCGACATGCCTGTTGAAGTGGAAGAGCAGGTCAGCGTTTGGTTCGACGATGAAGAACCCGTCGCTTCTGTGCCAGCGGTCGAAATCGAAGTATTCATCGATCTCTCCACCACCGACGAGTACACCCAGCCCGAGCTGAGTATCGCCGCCACGCCCACTCAGTATCCCGAGTTCAAGACCACCGTAACCAAGTTCCCAGTGGTCACCATCGTAACCGTAGTAATCATCCCAGTCGTCCCAATTCCAGGTGTCAGGATCGGCCATTCCATAGCCCGCCAGACCCACATAAAGTGAGCGATCCAGAATCAGTCCGGCGCGAAGTCCCGCCAAGCCTCTCGTAACCCCACGAATCTCGGCAATCTTGACGGTTGGAGTTATATACCAGCCGAGTGAATGCTGCTCCTTCTGCACATAGACCCGCGTCGTTGACCTCGTTCTCTTCGGTTCATCTTTTGGTGTCTTCTTAACTGCAAATGCCTGACCCGCGAGGACCAGAACTAAGAAAGCGATGATTGCTTTTCGCATTGCATTTCCTCCTGTAGTCGTTGAATGCAATTTCTGTGACTATCCAAGATCAACTCCCGTGCCTAAATCGGTAAGCTATTGCAGGTTCAAATGTTAGGCCCAACCCGTTGATCCCTGGCGCGCAGCCGCGCACAGAAATGGTGCATCTGTGGAAGTTCAGATAACAGAATTGCAGCGAAAAGAGACGTCTGAAAGCGAGGGTTAGTTACTCAGCGAACCCGGAGTCTTTGGCCTGCCTGATAGCTTGTTCAAGTTTCATCTCCTCCTGTGAGCCGATCATCACCATCTTGCCATCATCCAGATTGACCTCGACCCCCTTGTTTCCACCGGTATTGAATGCCACCCCTTTGCCCGGTACCCAGCGTACCCCCCAACCGCCAAACTCCATCAGCGGCCGATACTCCCTTGCCCTGAAGGATACGATCGACTTCATCGAAATCCTTCTCCTGATCAGGTAGGCGAATCGTAGGTCTACACGACCTGGATACACGCGAGTCTCCAATTTGAGCGTGAACATGAAAAGCGGAAAACCTACCCCCAGCACGACCATGATGATCCAGAGAAACCAATCGGGTCCGGGGTTGGTGCCGGCCGGCTTCCCTAACAATATCTGCTGTATGAACGCCCACCACACCAGCAGCGTGACCGCGACCACCAGCAGTCTTATCCACCACTGCGTGAACCTCTGCTCCTCATGGAACAGCTCATAGTCTGGCTTGTGTCTCAAATTCTGACTCATGGCAGGATACCCTCCTGGCTGAAATCTAACACATTGCAGCGTTCGATAGCAAGTAGAAGCGTCCTGATCCAGGTGGAAAGGAAGGGGTGAGACGGGGAACGAGTGGAATGAGTGGAACGTATGGAATGACTAGTGAGTCTGGTGCTTTGCCGGATCACAGCAGCTTGTCTCGGTTTGCTCTGTCACGACGTTGTGCTTCATCTTCGGGCTGATGTATGGTATGCCGAGATTCAGACCGCGCGCTACGAACAATAAACCGAGCACGATTGCAAAGACCGGCAGCGCACGGGCGAAACTGCGTTTTACGCGCGCGCCAACGAAGTTTCCGGCGATACCAAGCGCGAACAAAATCGGGATTGTCCCCAATCCGATCAGTGCCATGTAAGCCGCACCCTCAATAATGCTGCCTGTCGACACCGCGCCCGCCAGTCCGACATAAACGAACCCGCACGGCAGGAATCCGTTGAGTATGCCGATCGCGAAAAGGGAGCGTTTGCTGCTGTTCTTGAAGAGCCTCCCCCAACTGCGGCTGAGCATGCCATACGCCCTGTTCAGACCCAGCGTATTGAGAACTTGCTGCGTCAGTCTGCCCGGCAACAACACCGCGATTATGATCGCAGCCCCCAACACGATCGAGACTACCTGCTGGTAACCGCCCATGAAGAACCCGCGTCCGACCAGCCCGAAGAGCACACCCAGAAGGGCATAAGTCACGACACGACCCAGGTTGTAGAGCATCCGTCCCGCAATCATTGACCAGCGACTGCGAGTATCTACCGGCAGCGCGGCGACTATCGGTCCACACATCCCAACGCAGTGGAGCGAACCGACCAGCCCGATGATAAATGCAGTCCACAGTTCCATAAGCTCTCTCTCGTGCTCGCGAGCTAACTATTACTCGACGTAGATTGACTTTTCACTGTACAGGTCGGTGCTCCCGGCCTTCCAGTAGACCATCACTTTCCAGACTCCCTTGCTGGCGCCCTTGAGGTCGAGTCGCTGTGAACCATCCGTATCCACCTGCAACTCCCAGTGCCGATCGAGTGAAGCGTTTGACGGTCTGAACAACACGACCTTGCCCGAAATAGAGTCTGTCGCCAGATTCTCGGGGAATTGCAGATTCACTGCGCGATTCGCCCGATCATACTTGATCTCGAGCTTGTACTCTGCAGACTCGGCCAGGCGCTTCTGGTCGATGCGATCCTGATACCTGACCCCATCCTCGTAGTAGTTCTCCGCCACCAGATCGAACTTCTGCAACGTGGCGTAGAAGACGAGGCCCAAGGTCACTACCACGAACAACGAGTAGAACACGGCTATACCGATTCCCCACGTCCGGTCCTTCGGCTTTGCGGTCTTGCTCTCAGTTTTCCTGTCAGTTTCCATCGTTCGCCTTGTCTGATTCTTTTTCTTCCGGATCAGCAACGTCATCCCGATGCACGCTCACGCGCGGGCCTAAGAACGTCGATTCGACCGTCTCCACCAACCTGTCGCCGGCAAACACATCGATCACGATATCTTGACGCGATGACTTCAGCACCCGTTGTGGAATATCCACAAAGAACGCTGTTTCGGCAAGCCCCTGTCGCGGCAGCGTGATATCGCCGCCAACCATACTGATCGAACCCTCGATATCCTTGAGCTTCAGTTCCACGTCGTAAGGATCAAACGTCTTATTGATCACCTTGATCGAATAGAGATTACGGATGTTTCCATTCTCCAGTTCCTCGAACATCACTCCGGGGGTACGGAAGATCGTAGTCTCGAAATCACTTCGTCCCAGCAATAAGAACACCAGCAGCGTCAAGAGCGCTACCAGCACCGCCGAATAGCCGATCATGCGCGGCGTGACCTTTAGTCGCAGCCCCTCCAGGATTCGTTTGTGAGAGGCATAGCGAACCAACCCGCGTTCAAATCCGATTTTGTCCATTACGGTGTCGCAGGCATCCATACAGGCCGTGCAGTTGATGCACTCAAGCTGCGTTCCGTTGCGAATATCGATGCCGGTGGGGCAAACATCGACACACGAATTACACATGATGCAATCCCCCGCTTCGCGCGTCTCATCCTTCTTCAGCGACATCGGCTTTCGCGGCTCGCCACGTTTGAAGTCGTATGACACGACAATCGACCTGTCGTCAAGCAATACCGACTGAAGTCTTCCGTAGGGACACACAATCAGGCAGACCTGCTCGCGGAAGCGTGCGAATACGCCGTAGGTTATCAGACTGAATACGACTACGCCGATGAACGCGCCGAGATGTGCACCGGGACCGTCGGTGATCAACTCCTGCAACTTCTCGACGCCAACCAGCCACGCAACCACCGTGTTGCCCACGAGGAACGAGATGGCGAGAAAGATTGCATGCTTGGTGAGCTTCTTGAAAGTCTTCTGGGCCGTCCAGGGCGAGCGGTCGAGCTTGCGCTGCTTGCCGGCGTTGCCCTCGATCCAATACTCGATCTTGCGGAAAACCATCTCCATGAAAATCGTCTGGGGACACGCCCAACCGCACCACAATCGGCCGAAGATCACCGTGAAGAGAACGATAAACACCACAAACGAGAGCACCGCAAAGACAAACAGGTAAAAATCCTGTGGCCAGAAAGCTGTGCCGAAGATCACGAACTTGCGTTCGAATACGTTCAGCAGCATCAGCGGGTGACCGTTCACCTTGATGAATGGCGCCCCGAACATAAATGCCAGCAGAAACCAGCTGACGATCAGGCGCGCCCGATGATAACGCCCCTTCGGTTTCGTCGGATAGAGGATTACTCGCTTTCCGGAATCGTCAACTGTCGAGATATGGTCGCGGTAAGAATCTGGTTTGTCGGTCTGCGGAGCTGACATTGCAGCATCACTCCAATAGCAAGGGAAGCGGCCGCGCCGGCAGGGATCTCCAGCCGGGCGGCGCGACTATGCATGACTATTCAGTAACTAACTCACCCTGAGGGGCCTTGGCGTTCGGAGGATTGGTGCCCTCCAACGTCAGGATGTAGCTGGCGACCTCGTGGATCTCTTCCTGTGAGAGAAAACCGCGCCAGGCAATCATCCCCTTCGCGGGGACACCATATTTGATTGTACGAAGAACATTGTTGATCCCCGCGCCATGCAGCCAGTACTGATCTGTGAGGTTCGGCCCGATGCCGCCCTCACCCGCGACGCCGTGACACTGCACACAGTTCTTCTTGAACAACTGTTCGCCGGCGGCAAGCGCTTCCGGAGCGGTCAGTGCATCTACCTCAGGCTCATCCTCGCGGTTCATTTCCACGAATTCCGCCTGCGGGCCTGACATCGCAATCGAGTAAGGTGTCTCGTCGCCGCGCGAACTGTACCAGGGAGAATGATACGTCCGGATCAACTTCGGCGGCGAGTAATTGGGATTCTGATCGCGCGTGTACTTCGGATCCAGTTCCGCCATGTACTGATCGGTTGAGGAATAGCCAATATCGAAAACGTGGTAGTAAGCGAAATAGAGTACTCCCCAGGCGATCGTGATATAGAACATGTAGAGCCACCAGGGCGGCAGGTCGTTATCCAGTTCACGGATACCGTCATACTCGTGGTCAAGCAGTTCGTCCTTATACTCAGCCATCTTTCCGCTCTCCCACTCCGACGCTCAGGTCGGAATCTTCTAGTGGTAGTTGCTTCATGTGGTCCAGGTATTCGCGGTTGGCAAACAACGCCCATAAACCGACCGCCACAAAGACCACCAGGAACAGAATCAGTGTGATGATGGGGTAAAGCCCCACTCCCTCAATCGATGTGAAGATATCGTGTATCATAATCCCGCCTGCGCCCCCTCTACCTTGATATCGGTTCCAAGTCGTTGCAGGTAAGCAATCAGGGCCACGATCTCGGAATCCCAGTCGGTGATGATCTTCGCTTCCTCAAGCCCCTTGGAAATTCCCTCCGCCTGTTCCTGTAAGTCGGCCATCGCCTGCTCCTCGTAACCATCGCTGTATGGCGCTCCGAGCGATCGCATCAATGATATCTTGTCGCGAGTATGCGAGGTGTCAAGCTTGCTGGTCAGCAACCACGGGTAAGGCGGCATTACCGATCCCGGCGACATCGAGCGTGGATCCTCCATATGCTGATAATGCCACGCATCGGGGTACTTGCCGCCGATACGGTGCAGATCAGGTCCGGTGCGCTTGGAACCCCAGAGGAACGGATGGTCATACACGAACTCACCAACCTTGGAGTATTCACCATAGCGCTCGGTCTCGGAGCGAAATGGTCTGATCATCTGCGAATGGCAGTTGTTGCATCCCTCGCGGATATAAATGTCGCGACCCTCCAATTCAAGCGGCGTGTAAGGGCGTACCGACGCAATCGTCGGCACATTCGATTTTACCATGAATGTCGGTATGAATTCGATCAATCCGCCGATGGCCACGGCGATAAAGGTCAGCACGATAAACTGTGCCGGCTTGGCCTCCAGCCAGCGGTGACGGTATGGATGAACTTCCTTCTCATGATACTTCTTCGGCAACGCCGGGGCTTCGGCAGCTTCGTTGTCCTCCGCCACACCCGATTTCATCGTCTTGATCAAATTGTACGCCATCACGAATACGCCGGAGAGGTAAAGCGCGCCGCCGAATGCACGAATCGCATACATCGGGATGATCTGGGTAACGATCTCAAGGAAGTTGGGGTATTGCAAGAAACCCTCAGGCGTGAACTGCTTCCAGAGCAATCCTTCCATCCAACCGGCGAAATACATCGGGATGGCATAGAAGGCAATCCCCAGCGTCGATATCCAGAAGTGCAAATTCGCCAGTTTGACCGAATAGAGTTTCGTCTTGAATAAACGAGGCACCATCCAGTACAGCATGCCAAAGGTCAGCAATCCGTTCCAGCCGAGCGCTCCCACATGCACATGGGCAATGGTCCAGCTGGTGTAGTGCGAGATAGCATTGACGCTCTTTATCGAAAGCATCGGCCCCTCGAAAGTTGCCATACCGTAAGCCGTTATCGCTACAACGAAGAACTTCAAAATCGGATCGGTGCGTACTCGATCCCAGGCGCCACGCAATGTCAACAATCCGTTGATCATGCCACCCCAGGACGGAGCAATCAGCATGATCGAGAACACCGTGCCGAGCGACTGAGCCCAGTCAGGGAGTGAGGTGTAAAGCAAATGGTGAGGGCCTGCCCAGATGTAGATGAAGATCAGCGCCCAGAAGTGAATGATCGAGAGCCGGTAGGAGAATATCGGACGGTTCGCCGCCTTCGGCACGAAGTAGTACATCAACCCCAGGTACGGTGTGGTCAGGAAGAACGCCACGGCGTTGTGGCCGTACCACCACTGCACCAGCGCATCCTGTACTCCGGCGTAAACCGGATAACTCTTCATCAACGATAGCGGGAACTCGATTGAGTTAACGATATGCAGCATCGCCACCGTCACGACGGTCGCGATGTAAAACCAGATCGCGACGTACATATGACGTTCGCGCCGCTTGAATATCGTTCCGAACATGTTGACCGTGAAAATCACCCAGACGAGCGCGATCAGGATATCGATTGGCCACTCCAGCTCCGCGTACTCCTTCGAGGTGGTATACCCGAGTGGCAAAGTGATCGCCGCCGAGACGATGATCAACTGCCAGCCCCAGAAATGCAGCTTGCTCAGCAGGTCAGACCACATCCTCGCTTTGCAGAGTCGTTGCAGCGAGTAATAGACGCCGGCGAAAATGCCGTTGCCGACGAAAGCGAAAATTACAGCATTCGTGTGCAGCGGCCTGAGCCTGCCATAGGTCAACCACGAGATACCGAAATTCGCTTCCGGAATAAATATCTGCAGGGCGACGATCACCCCGACCAACATACCTACTGCGCCCCATAAGGCGGTCGCGTAGGTGAAATACCTGACGATTTTATTGTCGTATGAAAATTGTTCGACTTCCATGCGTCAGCTCACTCCATCACTCCAGGTTGTTACTGCTATCTTTTCTTTGCACCGAAGCGCCGTGCTGCCCGCCAGGCACCGCGCCGTCATCGTCAACCACCATTCTCATACTCGGGGTGACCGTATCCTCATACTGGCCGCTCCTGACCGCCCACACGAACAACGCCAGGAATCCCACCGCCACCAGCAGGCTTGCACCGATGAGCAGAAAAATCGCGGACACGCTTATATCAAACCTTCCCGTTTCGCCGCCAATCTGGTGGCGGCTACCGCAAATCCGACAACCGTCACCGAGGAGAGCGGCATCAGAATCGCCGCCAAAAGTGGTGAAAGTTGACCCGTTACGGCAAAGTATAATCCCACGAAATTATAGACAAATGATATTATGAATCCGGCGACCACTATCTTGATCGCGCGTTTGCTCAGGCCAATAAAGGCCGGCATCCGCCACAAAGACTCCCCCGCCAGGATCGCGTCGCTGGCCGGAGTGAAGGATGCCACCCGGTCGGAGACCGCGATCCCCACATCACTGGCAGCCAGCGCACCGGCGTCATTGAGCCCGTCACCGAGCATGATCAGTCGCTTGCCACCGCTCCGTAACCTGTCCATGAAATCGAGCTTCTGTTGTGGTGACTGCCTGAAGATCAGTTTGTCATCCTCAAAATAATCGGTGAAACGCGCCTTCTCGCGGTCGCCATCACCGGAGAGCAACCAGAGCGAATGCGTATTTCTCATGGTCGAGAGACTCTGCCCGACATCGGGTCGCACCTGCGACCGCATCACGAATCGACCACGTATCACACCGTCAAATGTGACCCAGGCTTCGCCGCCAGACTCAGGCGCTGCATCCGCAGCATTCCCCGGCTCGGTCCCGATCCACTCGCGTGAACCGATTTTTACTTCAACATTCGCTACCCGCCCTAAGATTCCTCGACCGGGGTTTTCAGTTACTCCCTGGGGAATCGAAGCCGTAGCGTGATCAAGCATCTCGACGATTTGACGACTCATCGGGTGGATCGATTGCAGCGCCAGCGACTTGATCAGGTGGCGTTCGCGCGCAGTTAAAGCCTCACCCTCGAACTCCACTCCACCACTGCCGCCGACCGTCAGCGTACCGGTCTTATCGAAAACGATCGTGTCAGCCTTCGCCAACCCCTCAACCACGCCCTGGTTGCGCAGATACAGCTCCCGTGCTCCCATCACCTGCATCGCCGTACCATAAGTGAACGGAATCGTCAAGGCCAGCGCACAGGGACAAGCCACGATCAACACCGCAGTCGCCGTGAGCAACGCGCTGTTCAATCCCTGCGGAAACCAGGCGGCAAAGGTAATCGCCGCAAGCAGCAACACTCCGGCGGTAAAATAACGTGCGACACTCTCGGCCAGCTGAGAGGCTTTACTCTCCCGCTCCCGCTTGAATTGCTGCGAATTCCAGAGGCTGACGAGGTAACTCTGGGAGACATCCTTTACCACTTCCAGCTCGACCCGATCACCGCTGACCCGGCCGCCGGCATAGACCAAATCCCCCGATTTGCGCCTCACCGGCTCAGCTTCACCACTCACAAAGCTGTAGTCGATGCTCGCCTCGCTGCTGATCAGTATCGCATCAGCAACAACCAGCTCACCGTTTCTCACCGCAATCCTGTCACCGACAGTGACATTGGTGGCGGCGACCTGTTGGGTGGTGTCACCGCTGACGCGAGTCACGTAGAGCGGGAAGTAGGACTTGTAGTCGCGGTCGAATGAGAGCGCCCTGTAAGTTCTGGTCTGGATTATGCGACCGATCAGCAGGAAAAACACCAGCCCCGACATCGAGTCCAGGAACCCCGTACCGGTCGCCGTGACTATGTCATAGATACTGCGAGCAAACAGGGCAATAATGCCGAGCGAAATTGGAACATCCAGGTGCATCTGGCGGCGTCGCAGGCTGCCCCAGGCGGTCTTGAAAAAGTCCGCAGCACTGTACAGGAAGACAGGCGTGGCCAGTACCAGGCTAACCACACCGAAAAAGCGCGTGAATTCCGAGCCGATGGCGCCAACGGTGTCGAGATAGTCGGGGAAACTGAGCAGCATGATGTTGGCAAAGGCAAACCCGGCCAGCCCGGTCTGAAGCAACAATCGCCGCCCGATTCTCCGATCCGGTTTCTTCTCTGTCGTATCGAGCGTAAGGCTGGGGGTGTAGCCGAGCGACGCCAGTAACTCCACCAGCTCGCGCAGCGTAAGCTTATCTTCACGGAAGGAGATGGCGATCTCCTTCTTTACGAAATCAACCTTCGACTCCAGCACAGCAGGTTGTAAGCGATAGAGATTTTCCAGGAGCCAGATACAGGAGGAACAGTAAACCTGCGGAACATACAGCTGAACCCGTGCCAGCTTTCCATCACTGAAATCGAGCAAACGACGCGCCGTTTCAGGATCATCCAGGAACTCAAACTTCTCCGACCCCGAATGTTGCCTGAGTGACAGCCCCGGCTGAGCATTCAACTGGTAATAGTTGCCCAGTTTGTGTTCTGTCAGCATTCGATAAACAGTAAGGCAGCCGTGGCAGCAGAAGTACTTCTCCCCAAGCTTTGGGTCACTCTCTCTGCAGGGATCACCGCAGTGGGCGCAACTCAACTCGGGCGACGCTTCCACTCCAGCGATGGTGGTGCCCTCTAATGTTTCGCCGCCCTCGGCATCTTCAAATCGATTCACTGCTATTCATAATCCCGGCTACGCGCCAAGTTACCAGACTAAGACAATGGACAACTGTTACATGAAACACGAAAACTAGTGTAATGCCAACTAGTGTAATCGCCGATTAAAGACTCCCCAATAGTAACTCCTCACCTGAGAGAGTCAAGCGAAATTTATGACAAAGTAGGGTATTTGGATTAGATCAGTCCATGATAGGCGCCATTGCGGCCTATCTCATAAACTGTTGCAGCACAATGCGTAATGCCGACGGTTCCGCCACGCAAACATCTATCCGCGCTGACGTTTCAGCCCCATGTTCGTGCTTTTTTTCACAAACATCTCACGACTCTGTGAGCAAATCCTTAACTAAAAACGCATCAAGGTAGCGGTTGGTGGGCGATGAGGGAGGCACACGCTCTGTCCCGAATGCCACAGACTCCCCGCCCCTTCTTTCCCGTGTGCCGTTGTGAGCTAACTTAACCTGAAGTATAGGCGATCGATACCCACGATTTCAATCTCCAACCCGCTGATCCGGGTGAAGAATATGAATTTGTGGTCCGGTCACGCCAGATTCACGTCAGACTTCGATGATCTCGCCACCGCAGCTTGAACCGGAACCTGCCGTGCACCCGAAGCAGTGGTTGCCGATCTCGATCCGGCGTGCCATAAACTCATCGAGGTTGAAACCATTGATATGTCCAACCGGCTGCGCTTCCAGCTCCAGCATCTGATTGAAGTCGCAATCATAGATCTTACCGTCATAGCCGACTGAAATCTGGTGGCGACACATCAATCCCTCCAGCGTCCCGGGATTGAACGATGTCACCAGTGTCTCCATGTAATCCTCGAACCGGCCATTCCGGACAAGGAACGCCAGGAAACGGTTGATTGGCAGATTATTGATGCAATAGAGGTTGTTGAATACGATTCCATGCCTGCGCTGAAGTTCCTGCTTGAACTCACGCTCCAGTTGCTTCTGTGGCGCACTCAGGAACAAGCCAACCGGATTGTACACCAGATTGAGGGGTAGTTCAGTTCCGTAGCCAAGCTCGTTCAACTTCTTCAGCGCGTTGATTGATTTATCATACACACCTGCGCCGCGCTGGCGATCAGTGTTGCTCTTTGCGAAGTGAGGTAGTGACGCCACAATCTCTACCCTGTTGTCGGAGAGAAATTCGTAGAGATACTCGAATCCCTCGTATTCCAGAATCGTGAGATTGCAGCGGTCAATCACATGCTTACCGAGCCGACGCGACTCCGTTACGAGATGCCGGAAGTTGGGGTTGATCTCCGGCGCGCCACCGGTGATGTCTACCGTCTCGATTCCCGGAACGCCGGCAATGATCTCAAGACAGCGGTCTACGGTTGCACGCGTCATCATCTCCTTTCGAGTCGGTCCGGCATCGACATGGCAATGTACGCATGTTTGATTGCAGCGTTTTCCCACATTGACTTGAAACGTCTTAATCGACAACGCCGTCAAGCTGCCACCATTGTTGGAATGCTCCTTGACGAATCTCCAGAACGGTTGCTCGTACGATTCGAGTGTGCGCAGTTGTTTTTCCAGCTTCAATTCACGCTCCGATCTCCAAACTACCGCCCCACCGACTAACCCATCAGTGAGTCGATATGATTTTGCATCTGGACGCTGTGGACTAGCGTTATGCCCGCCGACATCGCGGCGGCCACATGAACGGCTTCACTCATCTGTTCCTCATCTGCTCCATTCTCCATGCACGCTGTGGAGTAGGCATCGATGCAATAGGGACACTTCAGGGTGTGTGCTACCGCGAGCGCAATCAGCGCCTTCTCGCGGGCGCTCAGGTTGCCCTCCTGCATAACGCTGTTGTAGTACTCGAAGTATTTGTCGGCGAGCTCCTTGTTGACCCTGCCAATCTTGCCGAATTTCGCCAGATCCTTCGAATCGAAATAATCACCCATGCTTCAGCTCCTGAATCTCTCGCCCCAACTAGGACGAGTACGTGTCGAGTAAATTGATCAAGGCGTTGCTTTCACGCGGCAGTCGACCGACATCCTCCAGAGTGTCGAGGTCCGACAGCTCTTCGAGGCGGAAAATCGTCAAGCCTGCATCGCCGGCCCGCTTCAGTGTTTCCGAAAGGACCGAATCGGTGCTCCACTCCATCTGCCGGAACAACTCCGGATGCACGGTGCGCGACCCTATCAGATAATAGCCACCATCAAATGTCGGCCCGAGGACAAGGTCGTGCGCCAGCAACTGCGAGGCTGCTTCCTCGACGATTTCCGCGGTGATTCCCGGAATATCTGCACCGATCAGCAGCACGCCCTCGATACTGTCGCCGGTGAGCAGATTTCGCATCGCTGCTTCCATACGAGCACCGAGGTCACCGGCACTCTGCGCCGCGTAGTGTGCCGCACCCGGGTATTGTGACCTGAAACGCTCCACCAGTTTCTCCTGGGCTACAAATACAGAGGTTTGAAATCGGTCGCGGTTAAGCTCCCTCAGCTTCTCCATCACAATTTGCAGCAGTGTGGCATAGATCTGCAGCGCTGCGGGATCTCCTATCTCAGCGGCCAGCCTGGTTTTTACTTTCCCCATTTCCGGAAACTTGGCCATCAGCCCGACTGCAATTTTACCCATATCTCTCCCGCAAAGAATTCACGACGAAATAGCCGTAGCCGAACACAAAGGTTGCGAGAAATGGCAGGCTGAAATAGAGGCCGAGATCAAACGCATAAATGAACGCAATGCTGCCGTTCGCCAGGAGCAGCGCTTCAACCAGCAACGTCCTGTCGAAACTCACACGATACTCGTGAGGAATGCCCAGCTTGCGACCCCGTGCCGAACCGGTCTTCGGTGTTCTGACGAACTCGCTCTCGCGCCGCTTCAGCGCCGAGATCACAGCGAGTGAATTGTTCGCTGCCAGTCCCAGCCCGATTGCGCTCAACATCGGCAGTACCAGCCGTGCCCTCGCACTGTGATTCTTCTTTTCACGGCGGTACGCGATACCATAAAAAACCGACATCGCCCCCATACCGGTAATAAACACCGGCAGGTCGATCAGCAGTACTTTGTAGGCGCTTGCTTCCCAGCGAAAATAGAGCGCCGGGATCAACAGAATCGACAGCAGCAGTAACGCAACCGACACCACCTTCTGCGTCAGATGAAAATGCGCCGCAATCTTGACCGCCAATGGCAACTTCGCCCTGCGTACCCGCCCGAGCAACTTGAAACCGGTCTCCATCGCACCGCGCGCCCAGCGATGCTGTTGCGTCTTGAAGGCGCGCACCGAATTGGGTAGCTCGGTCGGGACATCGACATCCTCGACAAACAACATCTTCCAGCCAAGCAACTGTGCGCGATAGGAGAGGTCGAGATCCTCGGTCAGCGTATCCGATTGCCAGCCGCCCGCGCTGTCGATCGCCCGGCGCCGCCAGATACCTGCCGTTCCGTTGAAATTCAGAAACAAACCTGCACGTGATCGCGCCGCCTGCTCGATGTAGAAATGTGAATCGAGAAACAACGCCTGCGCCTGGCATAACAGCGAGTCATCCCGATTAAGAAAACTCCAGCGCGCCTGCGCCATACCAACCCGGGGATCATCGAAGTATGGAATCATACGCCGCAAAAAATCGCTCGGCGGGATGTTATCCGCATCGAAGATCGCGATGAATTCTCCGCGCGCCTTCTCCTGCCCCACGGCCAGAGCACCAGCTTTGTAGCCGGCGCGGTGGGGCCTTCTGATATGCTCGATCGTCACTCCGCGACCACTCAGCTCGGTCACCAAACGTGCGACTATCTCACTCGTCTCGTCTGTCGAATCGTCGAGCACCTGAATTTCCAGTTTCTCCTGCGGCCACTCGAAGTGTGTCACCGCCTCGATCAGGCGCGCGACAACGCGTTTCTCATTGAAGATTGGCAACTGAACGGTGACCATCGGCAAGTTCGTGGCATCTTCAGGCTCCATCGGAACGAGTGGGGTTTGACCGGGCAAACGCAGATAGTTGACCACCAGCCAATAGAGGTACACGCCATAGAAACTGATAAAGAACAGCAGAGCGAAATATGTGATTATGAGCAGATCTGTCATTGCACCTTAAGCCGCACCCTTCGAAACAACGTTACTCCGACCAGCAATGCATAAAACGGAACGTACGCCGCGATTCCCAACCAGGGCATCGGCGACCAGGTACCGGTGTCATAGTAGCCTATGTGAACATGATAGGAGAGGAGCAGCGCGCCTGAGAGATAGATAAATGCAGGTGACAGGGTCCTCAACAACATTGGATAGATCCAGACAAAGTACCAGGGGAACAGCGTCGGTGTCAGCACCATATAACCACCGAAGGTATCCTGAAGTTTCCGCTCGATCGGTAGTTTGCGCGCGAGCAACCATCCCACCCAGACCACGAAAGCCCCAGCTACGAGATAGCGCGCGATTTCTACCTTGAGGAAGTATTTCAGCACGAAATAAACCGAAGCATTAAACTGCCATTCCTGCAGATACTCGAACAACGACCCGAACACGCTCAGTCCACCATCGGCGATGTAGGGCAGATACAATGCAACTGCAGTAACCACGAAGGCAGCCGCAAAATGAAGCTTCTCTTTCCCTTTAAGGTGGAAGAAGACGACTGGCAGGAAGAAGAGCCCGAAGAACTTCACGAGCGTCGCGAGTCCCAGCAGCATGCCGGTCAGCAACGCCTGTCGCCGCTTCAGCGTGATCAAACCGGCCACCAGGAAGGGCAGCGCGAGAATGTCGAGGTGGTTTGATAGGTAAAACTCGATCAGTACCAGCGGTGAAAACAGATAGAGCAGCAAATTCGCTGGTGGTATTCCCCACTCGCGTGCCAGCACGAACAGCGCCAAACAAGTTAGCAACTCGAAGAACGCAGTGACCAGCTTGAAGGCGAACAGGTTCTCACCTCCCAGCAGGTAGACCACGAAGAAGATATTCTGAGCCATTGGGGGGTAGATGGTGGGCAGCCAGTTGTGATTGATCTGCCCGAAGATTTCACCCTCCCGATAGGCCCTCAACGAATCGGAATCGGGCGCATGAAGATAAGGGTTTATTCCCGCCGCATTGACCTTGGCGTCCCACACATAACGGTAGATATCATCGGAGATATAGAATTTGTCCCCCGCTCCGATCAACATGACCGTGCGAGCGACAACCGCGAGCAGAACAACAATCCAGACGTGGCGCGCCATCCCCGCTGCAATCTGAAGTTTCTTTCCGGCCAGGAAAATCCCCACTGATAGTAGCATCAGGATCTGCGAAATCACGATGAACTTTACCATCCGAGGCTCATCATAGTCAGGCAGGAAAATTGCAATCTCAGTCAAGAGGAAGAGCGCAATCAGCGAATAGAGAATCACCCTCCACTTCATCGGGAGAACGCCTCCCGGAGGATGATCCACAAGAATTTGAAGCCCGCCCTGATCGAGCCGGAGATTGTCCCCGAAATCTTTGACTCCCCGATCCTCGGACGATACCTGACCGGAACTTCAAGGCACCGCAACCCACGCTTCACTGCCTTCACCTGCATCTCTGTCGTCCAGCCAAAGTTGCGGTCCTTCATTTCCAACTTCTGATATTGCTCATACCTGATCGCCCGAAACGGGCCGATGTCGGTGAATCGCGCACCCCAGATAATGCGGATCAAGTTACTGGTCAGCCAGTTGCCGAATGCCGCCACCGGTGGCAGCGCCTTGTGGTCGCTGTAGGTCAACATGCGCGAACCGATGACCAGGTCGTAATGTCCCTCCGCCAACGGTTCCAGCAGGTTTGTCGCCTCTTCAGGAAAGTCCGAGTAGTCTGCGTCTATGAAGAGCAATACGCCGGTATCAGCAGGCGCCGCCGCGATTGCCCGCAAACACGCAGCACCGTAGCCTCTCTCTATCTCCTCAACTACTTTCGCGCCAGCCTCCCGCGCCACAGCAGCTGTACGGTCGGTCGATCCATTGTCACAGACGATCACGCCATTCACCATCCCGGGTAGTTCTGTGATGACCTTTCCAACAGAGGATTCTTCGTTCAATGCCGGGATGATTGCGATGATCTTGCGGTTGCCGAGAGTCATAAAGCAGCTATTTGCTGAAGCAGTCGCATACGAACCGGTGGATGCTCAGCGTGCATCGTTCGGTATCTCATTCAATCCCCAGTCATATTCGATAAAGCTGACTTCCCACTCCTCCGGCAATGACTCCACAGAGTCGGTCAGGCTCGAGTACTTGATCAGGAAACTCAATGCAGCATTCTTTTCCTTCGAAAGTTTTGCAGCGTGACCCGGCTGGTAAAACTGTTCCACAAAATCACCGCCGAACCAATCGAATATCATCGAAATCCTGGCTTTGCCTTCGGTCGGAAGGAGTTGGTTGTAGTGGTTCGAAGTCGCAAAGCCGCGGCTCGCCTCAGTGAGTTGTTCCTCGATTCGTTCGGCCCTGTATGGTTCCCCGCGCAGTGGCGGACAACTGATCGAAGCACAATTGATCGCTACATGGATGCGCGGTTCCGAAAACTCAACGCGCAGAATCTGGTTCTCTATCTGGTCCAAGGAAAGCTCGCGTCCGGCAACGCGCCATTTCTTCTGCCAGACACCATCGATATCCTTGATTGACTTCACCGGGTAGGCAGCGACGATCGAACGCAGCGTCAGGATGTTGTAGGCATTGATATAGAACGCCAGTCTTTGTTGAGTAGACGCATCTGTCAATTCCGCATCGGCGATCATCGCTACCACAGAGTCCAGGGCGGCGCGATCCGATTTGAGCCCGGCATAGTCAACCCTTGCACCCTGCACATAGCTTGCAAGCAGTCGCGCATAACCGGCATAGCTATGATCCAGCTTGACCGCCGAGATTCGCGCCCCACCAGCTTCGGTTTCCGCCTGGCTGCATCCCGCAACTGCCAACGCCGCTAGCATTATTGTCGCCAACACTCGACGCAGAGTCGGTGTTCTGCGTCCTCGTGCCTGCAAACGCACAACTGAATCACTCATAAAAGCACCGTCACATATCCAGTATCTGGATGTTCGAATTTTCATCGTTTGGCCCCAAATCCCATTTGTTCTCTAACTTGAGTACCCCGCGCGGACAGACATGTGCGCACATCCCGCAACCCACACACGCAGCTCGCTTGAAGCTGAGGTTCGCTTGCGCATACGATCGTACATCGATACCCATCTCGCAATAGGTCGAGCAATTACCGCAAGAGATACACATATCCTTCTTCACCGTGATGCGAAAGCGCCCGAACTTCTGGACAATCCCCAGGATCGCAGCGAGCGGGCAGAAGAACCTGCACCAAACTCGTGTGCCCAGAAGCGGATAGAGCCCAACTCCGAAGATCCCCGAAAGCAGCGCTACCACCACGAACCCATATATCCCCTGTATTCTCGTGGCGATCGCCGAAAACGTCGCGTAGCGAGGGAAACTGATCTCGAGTGTCTTGCTGTCGCCCAATCTGTCCCACGCGCCAAAGACCTTGTCACTCTCAGCCGGGCCGGTACTCACGACTTGCAGGGAACCCTCCCGAAATTCGAGCCCGTAAGCAGCTTGTGTTTCCCGGCTGACCATCTCCCCGCCGATCGCAACGACTCTCCATGCATCAGGCATCCTCTCAGCGCTTGCATCACCGACAGGTGCCCAGACAGATTTGCTGTTGTAAGGGAACTCGAGCTTTGGTGAACCATAGAGCACCAATCGAGGTGTGCCAGCGGCCTCAGCGTTGGCCGACATCACTCGTGACGCCGTCGTGACCTCCCCGCGCACGGCCACCCCTGTCGACCAGTTAACCATCATCAACACTGTGACAAGCACAGCGAATGCCAGCACCGCATAGATCGAGAACTGTTCGAATCGCCACGCAGCCGAAGACTTGTTTGAGAGATGACGATATGGTTCGCCTGCGGTTTCAGCCAGTCCCCCGCAACCACAAACCCAGCTGCAATACCAGCGCTTTCCCACCAGGAATGCCAGCACCGGAACCAGTATGAGAGAACTGAGGAAGGCGTAGAGCACCAGCACGATCGGATAATCGAAGATGTAGGAGGGGTTGAAGTAGTCGAGCTTGAGGGGCCAGAAAATCGAAAAGGTGAAGCCTTTCATCCCCAGTAGTTCAAGAATCATTGGAATCGAGAACGCAAAGACGACCTGGAAGAATATCACCGAAAGGGTGCGAATGCGATGGTAGCGGCTGTTGCCATGTCGGCGCAGGAAGTAGATGCCACCCAGAACGATCGCTGCCGTGTACAACGTCCCATACAGATTCCATTTGCCACCAAGATGAAGGAACTGCGCGACCGGTGTTAGTGCCTCGGTGAAGTATATCAGAACGTAGAATGCAAACAGCAGCAGGGCCGCAATGTAACCCCACACCCCTCTGCTCTGGGCACCATGACGGTAGGTTTTCAGTATGCCTGCCTGCAACTCAGTCCTCCAGCTCCGCTGTCCCGATCATCTTCGCTCTATGAGTTTGAACTTCGGCATGAACTCCTCGTCAAAAAGTGCTTCGTGGAGGTGAGCGAGCACCCACTCGAGCTGCCGCTCCTCAGCTATCCACTTTGTCATGACCACGTGATCCCAGCGTCGCCCGAGCATGTTGAAACCGATCACGCGACCATCCGGAAGAGATGTAATCCGTTCGCTGAAGTTCGTTCCCGGTTCATGTTGATACCAGTCGCGCTCGCCATCAAAGTTGAAATTGACGTAGCCTGCCGTCGTGTATTCGATATCGAAGAACTTTGCTGAATTGTAAAAGATGCCGCGTTTGTACTCCACGGCATCGCCAACCATGCTCCGGCCGGCGATTCTCCCCTGGTCACGACTCGTGTACCACAACTGCTCGGGACGACGGACGCCGTTGAACCAGACGACCGACGTGCAATCTCCGGCCGCCCAGACATTGTCGAAACCGGTCTGAAGCTGGTCGTCAACCACTATCCCGCCACGCTCGTCGAAGGATAGCCCCGAGTCTCTGAGGAAGTCGGTTTGTGGCCGAACGCCGATAGCAACAACGACCAGATCTGCGGGGAATTCACCACCATCCTTCGTGCGAACACCGCTGACTCTGCCGCCACTACCGACAAGCTCGCTCACTTCTGTCGATAGCCGCAGGTCACAACCATGGCTCCGCATATGATCCGACACGAGTGAGGCTTCGGCCTGATTGAGTGCGACAGGCCAGAAATGTGGCTCTCTGACAAGGAAATGGACATCAACACCGTCGAGCAGCAATATCTCCGCTACCTCAATTCCAATCAGTCCTCCCCCGATCACTGCGGCTGATCGCGCACCGGGCCCGATCGACCGCAACCACTCGAGGTCTTGCCAGGTCACGAAATGGCCTACACCCTCAAGATCACTCCCCGGCCAGGGGCCGGCTACCGGCAGCGAACCGGAGGCTATCAACAGCTTGTCGTAGTGGATCGCTTCTCCACTCCTGAGCCTGACTCTCTGCTCCCTGAACTCAACTTGCTCGACATGATCCCTGACACGCTCAAACTTCATCCGGCTGTAGTGGTCACGTTCAAATGGCTCTACGCAACGGTCACTCAACTGACCCGCGTAGAGATACATCAGCGCGGTGCGACTGAAGAAATGATCGCTCTCATACGAGACTATCGTGATCTTGGCTGAGTCATCCCTGCCGCGAATTGTGTTGGCGGCATTGATGCCGGCGACACCATTCCCTATGATTACATAGTGCATCTTCGCTCGCTTTGTCGGATTGAGTCAAATGCCCGGTATTGGGTTGGGCCAAAGAAACCCAAATCCGGCACGGGTCACAAGTCCTTAGTTGACATAACGCGAAATTGGGAGAAATGTCGCGGTGAGGGGGGAGAGTTTAGAGAAATGTTATGCTTGAATTCGATCGGGGGCGAGTCATCTGTCAAACTGACAACCGCTGGTTATCATCGCCGCGGAGCAAGCGGCTACTCGGTCTGCGTCGGCTCCAATTCGTTGCCCGCGTCAGTTGCCTGCGTGGAGGTGCTGTTTGTCAGAGCCGAGACTAAGTGGTTTCGAAATGCGTTGACCGATTCGGCGGCTACGATAAGATCGCGCGCGGCTGCCTGGATGTGAGGACTCTTCAACGCTTCATAAATCGCATTCTCGGTTTCCCGCAGGAATGCATCAATCGTGAACGGCTTTTCCTCGAAATCATACTCGAACTCCTTCTGTCGCAGGAATTCTCGCACACTAACGGGACGACCATCGAAGGTCTGACCAAAGACCCCTTCGCGCTGCAGATTCTTCACCGCTTTCATTGCAGAGCTCAGCGCGGTCGGCTGGTCGGCAAACACCAGCTTGTGCACGCCAGTAGTTGCAGGATCCACCTTCGGCAACTCCAACTCCTCAGCAGGCTCATCAGCCTCTACCGCGGCTGCGTCGGAGAGTAGCTTGATCAGTGCCTCGTCATACTTGGGATCATCAGGATAATGGCGACGGTAAACCTGTACCAACTCAAAACCGATTGCCGTGACATCAAAGTCGAGTGGATCTTCCAGAGTGGGTGGTAGATCCTCTGCACTCAACCGGGGGGGAGATTCCTCCACCAGTTTGATCACCGGCTGGGTTGACTCGAGATTCTTACCTGAAAGCGGTATCGTTGTCTCGCCGACGACAGCGCCTTGCTCATCATTCGCGCCATTCGCCAGGTTCGCACCTGGTGAACTACCGCCGCCTGTCTCGCCTTGATCAGTCTCGCTCTTATTGTCAGGCGGGTTAAACACGTGGAACAGCCCGGTGTTCTTAACCAGGCGCTCATGCTCCTCGTTTTCATTTCTTGCTTCACTGGGATCACTCTCGCTGTGCGCCTGGTTCTGTTTCGCTGTCTGCTCCAGTTGCTCTGCCTCATCCTCCTCCGAGCGCAATTGCGCGCGACGCTGAACTGCGAGGCGCTGCCGCTCAGCCGCAGCATCCTCGATCCGGCGCCGGCTCGGGCTATCGGCTTCCTGATCCGCTCGTCGTGCCTCATCAGCACTTTCCCGCTCGGCGGCGAGTCTCTCCTGCTTTCTGCGAATCCTCTCATACGAATCAGTCGTCGTGTGCGGCTTGGCGGTGACTGCACTATCCGGAGTCTGTGGGGTGCGCACATTCCTTGACGGCATCGCATCACCGCGACCCGTCTCGGTCTCGGCGCGTGGCTGCGGATCGTAAATCCGGAATGTCGTGGTTATGTTTACCTTGACTGAGGACATTCTCTCTAACCTGACTCCTGCGTCACTTCTGACATTAACTGGAAAGATTTCCCATCCATATCTACTCAAGAAGCGTGCCATGATCTTTAGTCATTATCATGCAATGAGTTACTTGCATGGCTGACAACACCACTGCCAAACGATCTGATGATCTTGCTCAATAGTTATTGGGGAATTCCCATACTGCTCCAGCTATACCCGATTGGTCAACTGTATGGTTGAGCGCTTATGACCTGTGGGGAGCGAGCTATAGTTTCCGCTTGAAACAAATTCCCTCTCATTTCCACGCCCAACCCTGGCTGCGCTTTTTCTGATTGAGATTTAACGACTTAGAAATCGGGTCGCGGAATCCACCACCTCGGCAAAGCTATTGCAAATAGAAATGGCAGCGCTTCAGCAGGAGCGAAGGAGGATTTAGCAGAATGGTTACGATACAGGGAAGCTACGCCGGAATCAACACGGTAAGAAACATATCCCTGATACATCGCAGTCTCTCGCGCACCAAACGTCGAGTCGATTCGCCCGACTCAGCGCAATTCGCCGAGAAGTCAGCTGCCGATCTGGCGCTGTCAAGACGGATGCGTACTCAAATGGGTGTCGTGACCGAACAAATCCGTGAACTCGAGACTGGAATCCAGCGCAATCAGGCCGCTGCAAACAGCCTGGAGCAACTGGTGCATACGGTAAGGGAACTCAAATCTGCCGTTGCCGATGCCGCCGCTGATCCCGACGCTAATCTTGAAGATAGCCGTGCTTACCAGACCCGTGTAACCGAGTTGGTAAACGGCTACAATCAACAGCTTGCAGCCGCCGAATTTGATGGTGAAAAGCTCTTCTCCACCGGTGCAGCCAAGCTCTTCCAGATTCGCAAGATGCCTGACCTGGAGACCGACTCGCCGGAGGATATCGCCAATGCGATGCTGGAGATCGACAGTACCCTGCGGGAACTGGGTGAACACCAGCTGGCCGTGGGTAATCGCTCCCGCAGCGACTATGAAGCCACAGTGAAGAAATTAGAGGTAGCTTCTCAAAACCTGGCTGCCGCCGATGCCGGCGTGCGCGACGAGAGTTCCGCCGAGGAAATCTCGGAGGAAGCTACCGCATTGATACAGCGAAACGCCGAACTGGCCGGAAACGCCCAGCGCTTCCTGACGTCAGATTCAGTGTTTCAACTGCTCCATGCATGATCTTATGGAAGCGCAGGTGGAATATCCTGACGCAGGATGAGAGGGAAAAGCACTCTAAGCGAGATGCACTTGAGCGCAAAGTACTGTAGCGAAAAGCCTCCCCTGTAGGTGTCTTACACACCTCATGCGCTTTCTGCCTGAGAGACCCGGAATCCCCCTCCGGGTCTCGAATTTTTTGTGCGACAAGCGGTTGGAAGGATACAAATGGAGTTTGTCTCATTTCGAAACTGCCGAATCTCTAACTGTAACTGCCTGCGAGATATGGGATTGATTATTCAGTCCGGTTGCCGATAAAGACAGGGTAGAACTATAGGCAGGACTTCAACTGGCAGCCAAGGAAAACCTTTGAACGGAAGCATTCGCTCTCTATTTCCACGCCTGGAAAACATCTACATCGCCTCGAGAGCAGCTACTGCACTTGCGGTCATCCTCTGGCTTGTAACTGTACCGGAAGCTGTCAACGTCATGACCGAACTGACATTCGGCATGATCGTCTTCATCGCCCATCTCCTCGCCTTCTACCTGATCTGGCGCTTTCGACCCAGCTTCATCCAGGATGTCTTCACCTACTCTCTGATCTTCGATGTCATCTTTGTCACTTATCTGATCGAGTATACCGGCGGAGCGCACTCGAGCTTCTTTCTGCTCTATTATCTCAACATCATGTTCTCCGCCTACTATTTCAATCTCAATTTCTGTCTCGGGATTTCCGCCGCGATTACCACCATCTACCTGGTCAGCACGCCGACATTGATGACCGAAATCGCGCTGATCGATCTCGCTCTGCGCATCGGTTTCGTCTGGTTCTTCGCCATAACCGTCGGACTTGTCTCGCGGCATATCAAGCACTCAGAGGCAAAACTGCTCAAACTGCTCGATTCACTGAACGAAAGCACCACCGAGCTGGAGCGCTCGCAAACCCGAGTTGGAACGATCTATGAAGCTTCCCGCCTCCTCGGTGAGATTCTGGACGACCGCGGCATTACCAATGACGTGCTGCGCATCGTCGAATCGATCCTCGGTTTTGAGCTTTGTTCAATTCAGATCTGTTCGCCCGATCAGTCCTACCTCTATGAGCGGGGGCGTCTGGTTGAAGGGGTCAAACTGCTGGAAGGGCTCCGCGAGATTATCCCGATGGATGGTGTTATCGGTGAGGTGATCGCCGAACGCCAACCACGCCGCCTGATCGACCTGGAACGGGCGGATAACTACGCCCGGACCATTGAGGACGCCAAGAGTGCCATGCTGATCCCGATGATCTCGCATGGCCGCGTTATCGGTGTCCTTCTGGCCGAATCAACCAAGGTGAACTACTTCACCGAGACCGATCAGAAGGTCTCCTCGATCCTGGCAGCATCCGCTGCTATGGCGTACGAAAACAGCCGACTCCACGCCGAACTGGAGAAGATGGTTGTGATTGATGATTTGACACGCGTCTACAATTACAGATATTTCTCCGAGAGACTTAACGACGAAATCAGGCGTGCTGCGCGTTATCGCCAGCCGCTCTCACTCATCATGGTGGATATCGACTGGTTCAAACGAATGAATGACTCTCACGGACATGAGGCAGGCAACATCGTTCTGCGGGGTGTCGCCGAGGTAATCTCGCACACAATCCGCGACACCGATGTAGTTGCTCGTTACGGCGGCGAGGAGTTCGTGGTGATCCTGCCGCAGACCGTGCAATCGGACGCGAAGGTCATCGCTGAGCGCATTCGTGAACAGGTCGAGACAACCACGTTCGGCGCGGGAAGTCAGTATGGCGAACTGCATGCAACCGTCTCGGTAGGCACAACCACCTATCCCGACAATGGCCATTCCGAGGACCAACTCGTACAACTCGTCGATCAGGCGATGTATCTGGCCAAAGGAAAGGGCAAGAACGCCGTAGTAGCTGTGTAGCTATGAACACAGCCGCTTCAAGTCATCCACGCCGAAAACAACTCCTGTCACTGCTGATAGTCGGATTCGAGGGCACCAGCCTTCCCGAACAGTTTCACCTCGCGCTCACACAGGGCCTGGGCGGCATCATCCTCTTTGCCCGCAATTATCGCGACCGTGCTCAACTCACGGCGCTGACCGAATCGATTTGCAGAGATCGCCAAGATGCCATCATCGCCGTGGATCAGGAAGGGGGACGTGTCACGCGCTTCGCCGGCGATTTTCCAGCCTTTCCCGCCCCCGGCTACTTCGGGACGCGCTCTGATCTCGCGGGCCTGCTCAATACAACCAGAGTCACGGCGCAACACCTGCGGCAATGCGGCATCAACTGCAATCTCGTTCCTGTTTGCGACTTGCAGCCAACCCAGCGTGGTCACGTCGTCTACGATAGGTCGTATTCAAGCGACCCGCACGAGTGCGCCGAAGCGGTCGCAGCACAGGTCAGCATCCTGCGCGAATTTAACCTCCTCTCCTGTGCCAAGCACTTCCCGGGTCTGGCGTCCGCCACGGGAGACCCGCATCTTCTGATCTCGCGTTCAGAGCGCAAACTCTCAGAGTTTCGCCAGCGCGACTTTACGGTTTTTGCGTCGGCGATCTCCGCCCGTTGCGACCTGGTGATGCCCACGCATTTGCTCGCGCCAGACCTCGACTCAGATAATATCGCGACCTTCAGCCGAAAACTGATTACCGAAGAGCTGCGTGGCAACCTTCATTTCGATGGCCTCGTCATCAGCGACGATTTGCAGATGCTGGGCGCGCTCGAGGGCACCGACCCGGCCGGCGCGGCAATAAAATCGTTGTCGGCGGGTTGTGACCTGCTAATATATGGCAATCTCTCCGGCGGACTCGACGCGCTTGTTGATGAAGTCGTACGCCGCATTGATACTGATGATACTCTCAGCCGGATGCTGGACGATCGCTGCCGACGGGTCGAAACGTTCAGGCAAAGCTCGCCTGCATTGCAGGGGCAATGAGCCGTATTGGCTCCGTGCAGACCATGGATGGAACGTAACCAGGGTACTTACTTTTGCTGTTTCGCAGTCTCACAAAGAAGCTTTCGCGCGTCACGCTGGGGATGATGTCGGGTACATCCGCCGATGGTATCGATATTGCCGCCTGCGACGTCAACACCTCGGAGCGCACTCTGCGCAATCTCGCCTCCGCGACTATCGATTACCCCGATGCGTTGCGCAACGAGATCCTCACTCTCTCGATGGCCGCGAGCGTGGAACTCAGGGAGCTGATGCTCCTCTCGCTCAAACTTGGACATTTCTACGCCGACTCAGTTATAGAGTTCATTGAGAGTAATGGGTTGACGAAGGAGAAGATCGACCTGATCGGATCACATGGGCAGACTGTTGCCCACTTATCAGAGGTACAGGAAGTGGGGGGGACGCAAAGCTATGCCACACTCCAGCTCGGTGATGCGGATGTGATCGCAAAGCGGACAGGTCTGCTTACCGTGTCCGATTTCCGTAGCGGTGATATCGCCGTGGCGGGAGCGGGAGCACCATTGACTCCGATTTACCACGCACTCCGTTTCTCGGAGTTGGGTCATTGTCGCGCAGTGGTGAATATCGGCGGGATTGCCAATGCCACCCTCCTGCAAAAAGATGGTTCGGTACAAGGAAGCGATTGCGGCCCCGGCAACTGCCTGCTGGATCACCTTATCCGGACCCAGACCGGGAAGCCGTTTGACCGTGATGGCCAAACCGCTGCGCAGGGCACGCCCTCCCCGGAATTGGTCGATCAATTGCTGCACCTAAGCCTGTTCACTCGCCCGATTCCGAGAAGCTATGATCGTGGTGAGATCATCGCGCTTCTCTCCGATCCTGCCGTTGAGCAACAATTGCGGGACCTTTCTCTGGAGGACGCCATGGCCACCCTCAGTCTCCTGACCGCCACGACTATCCGCAACACGATCACTGCACTGGCTGGAACTGAGTGGCCCGATTCGATTCTGCTCTGTGGAGGAGGCGCTCTGAACAAGCATCTGGGTGAAACCCTGGCTGAACTCGTCAAACCCGTCTCGGTCGTTTCCACCGCTCGCTTCGGTTCTGATCCGCAGTTTGTCGAAGCGGAAGCTTTCGCCTATCTCGCAAACCTGGCGCTCGACTCCGAGCCCGGAAATCTCACAGCGGTTACCGGCGCGGCACGCCCCGCTGTCCTTGGAAAGATTTCACAACCGTAGGGATCTGCCGATATACCTTTTATGACCACCACGACAAAGAAGCTCTGCAAAATAACGACGATTACGCTGTTGCTGATTATGGTATCCTCTCCGCTCTTCGCCGACACGATGCGTTATGTCGGCGAGCAGATGGGATATTCTCGTCTCAAAACACCCCACATCAGGGTCAGAATCCTGCACGATACCACGCACGTCAGAATCGGCGCGAAAGGGAACTGTATCTTCCATGTCTGGAATGAACAGGATGAGGAATCGGTGTACTACTCCTCCGATCCGCTCAACATCAGGGGTGACGGAAAACACCTCGAGTTGACCGACACCGAGCACAACCTGATTGAAACGAAACTCACCAGGGTGATCGCGGTAGCGGAAGTAAAATCCTGGCTCTATCTGAACCGGAAGAAATTTCGAGGCATCCTCGAAGTCTACCCGGAAGCAGGCGGCGAACTCTATGTCGTCAACGTGCTCCACATCGAGGATTACCTCAGGGGCGTGCTTCCGCCGGAAATCGGCGTGCGTAAACCGAATGAGTTCGAAGCGGTCAAGGCGCAGGCAGTGGCGGCAAGGACCTACGCTCTTGCCTCGCGCGACAAATATCCCGACAAGCAATATGATCTCGTCAATGATGTCCTCGATCAGGTCTACAAGGGCTGGGAGGGTGAGCGGCGCGACACCGATATGGCTGTGCATGATACGCGAGGCGAAGTGCTCACCTACGCCGGTGAGCTGATCGACGCCTACTATCATTCAACCTGTGCAGGCTATACCGATCAGATCGAGTACGTCTGGCCGAAACCACCACAACCCTACCTCAAGGGCGTGGTCGATGATACCTTCTGCCTCTGGTCCAAGTACTATAGCTGGGAGGATCGCTTCGACGCGAAAAAGCTGCTCGAGAACACGAGAGGTTACCTCAAGCGAACCGGGCACTCGACCAACAAGCTCGGAAACATCCTCAAGGACCTCACCATCGAATCGCGCTCCGGTGGCGGCAGGATTCAGCGGCTCGATGTCGTGACCGAATCGGGAACCATCACTCTCGAACGAGATGAAATTCGCTGGGCATTCGGCCGGCCCGCCGGCGCCGGAATTCTGCGTTCCTCCAACTTCCGCCTCGAGCTCGAAAACGATTCCTTCGGTAATGTCGACAGCGTCTTCATCGAGGGTCACGGCTACGGCCACGGAGTCGGTATGTGCCAGTGCGGCGCAATCGGACGGGCACGGGCCGGTCAATCCTACCGAGAGATTCTTACCCACTACTACACCGGCGCCGAGATAACACGTCTCTACTAGTGCACCGCCCGCACAGGTCAAAATTCTCTTGATCGCACGCTTCAAACTCGCAAACTGCAGATGATGCGAACTCGGTTCTTACAATCTGCCGTCCTGATCCTGCTGTGCCTCAGCCAGCTTGCACTCTTCGCGCAATCCGATCCCGATTCGCTAGGAACCAGTGACTCAACCCGGGCTGCGTCCGCTACCGAAACGGCCTCCGATAGTACGATTTCAGGACAGCCCATTCTCCCGGTCGATACTGACCTCGATGGCGTTCCAGATTCGCTCGACCTCTGTCCGGCTACTCAAGCCTTGTTGCCGGTGAATGCCGCCGGCTGTCCTGACACGGCGGCGATGCTGCAGACCAGGGTACTCGCCGGGCTGTTTCCACCCGGTGGCACGACGCTTAAGTATGCCGACCCGCTTCAACTCGACTCGGTCGCCGCAGTGCTGCTCTACTTCGACAGCTTAACGGCCATCATCTACGGGCACACGGACAACATCGGGATTGATGAACGCAACCTGCGCGTGTCGCAGGAACGCGCCGATGCCGTCCAACGCTACCTGGTTTCCCGGGGAATCAGTGAAGACCGAATTTTCTCAATCGGCAAAGGCGAGACTGAGCCGATAGCATCGAATCGCACCCGTGCAGGACGACGGCTAAATCGCCGCATCGAGATCCAGTTCCGATCGCAGCGTTGAACTCAGCCCAGTTGAAAAAAAAAGAGGCAGGTATCTGCGCGATACCTGCCTCTATCATAAATTCTGATTTCTCAGCCCGCGGGGCTAGCCCTCTGACCCGAACAGTTGAGCGCGATAATCCTTTATATCGGTCTCATCCACCTGCTGGTTGAACCAGCGCGTCCAGACCTGACTCTGGCGCTGTTGCAGCATCTGCTGCTTCAACGTGTCTTTCTGCGCCGTGAACCCCTCAAGACTGGCCGGGAGTTTATCCTCATACATGATCACCGCCGCACCCGTGTTGGTGATCACCGGCTTCGAATACTTGTTGGCATCGGACAGCGAGAATGCCGTACCGATGAAGGCCGGGTCCTGACCCATGCGCGGCAGGCGTCCCGTGCGTGCAAAATAGTCTGATTCACTGACCGAGCTGTTGACGCTCTTGGCCGCATCCTCAAAGCTCTTACCGGCCTGGATCGCATCATAAATCTTCTGCGCTTCGGCCAGAGCCAGTTCGTGTTGCTTCTCCTGCAGCAGCTTGCGCTCGATGATTGCATGGACATCCTGCAGCGGGGCAATTCCGGCATCCTGTACGCCATCGGCGCGCACGATCAACAGGTTGTTGCCGCGGTCGAGCACGTCTGAAAGCGTTCCCTTCTTCGCACTGAAGAGGAACTTGCTGAGGTCATCATCCTTGCCGATTCCGGCAATCGCACCGTCCTGGGTGACCTTTCGCTGGTTCTCGATCGTAACGCCATTCTCAGCAGCGAGCTCCTCAACTTCCTCGGGAGTCTTCGCAGCCTTAACCGCTGCCATTTTCTCCTTTAAGCCCTCGAGGGTCGCTTCGGAGATCTCCGGCTTGATCAGGATGTGGGAGGCTTCCACCTCTTCCTTGTCGTTGGTCTTGCGGAATCCGGTTCTGTAAATCAGGTGATAGCCGAAGCGAGTCTTCACCGGTTCCGATACCTTACCGTCCTCCATGGCAAACACCACCGAATCAAACGGCTGCACCATGGCGCCTCGCGTGAAGAAACCCAGGGCACCACCCTTACCGCGGCCCGACTGGTCCTCGGTATATTCATTGGCGGCATCCTCGAAACTCATGCCACCATCGATCTCCGCCTTGATCTGTTGGATTCTTGCCAGGGCGCGCTGGTTGTCGGCATCGGACGGCTCCTTGGGAAGTCGCAGGATCGAGTAGTACGCCTGTCTCTCCTCGCGGAATTCGTCCTGGTGGCTGTCATAGTATGCCTTCACCTGGGCTGAGTCCATATTCGCAGCCTGCAGGTTGAACTGGTTGTAAGGAACCAGTGCATACTTCACCTTGACGCGCTCGTTGTTGCGCATGTACTGGTTCTGGAGTTCCTCGTCGCTGACATGCGCCATTCCGCCGATATACTCCTGCAGCTTGAATGTGCGCAGGCGCGGACGCATCAGTGACTCAACCTGCATCCAGAACTGCTTGAAGCGCGGGTCAGCCATTGCCTGCTGATACTTCTGGTAGTCGAACTGCCCGTCGGTCTGAAAATCAGGTACCTGCTGAACTTCCTGGGGCGGATAACGCCGGATGAAGTCTACCAGTTCCTGATCGGAGAGCTGCAAACCAAGCTTCTCCATCTGAGCTTCTTCGATGTAAGTCCGTACGAACTCATTCCAGGCCTGATTGCGTGCCTTGACATAGTCCGCTTCCGTAAATTCTTTATCCGGATTCTGACTCCGCTCACTCTCGATGAACGAGTCGGCCAGGCGCATGAAGTTTTCCTGGGGGATCTCGCGTCCATCGACTTCCCCAACCACGCCGACCGGGGCGCCGCCCGAACCGGAAGAACTCGTAATATCTGCACCCCATGCCAGAATAATCGTCAACATGAACGCCGCGATGGCGATCCAGATGATTATTGTGGTGTTGTTTCGCATTGCCTGCATCATAGGCTGGCTCTACCTCCTGATTTTATCATCAACACAGAATCATTCGTCTCCGGCACCGCGAATTCACACCCACTGGAGGCGGTTTCGCGGCAATTCTTACATAAACTTATAGAATATAGTATCAGATCGGTTCCCGGCAAGCCGATTTTGACCCGCTCAATCTGTTCCTGATCAGGCTGGAATCGCTCTCGGCGCTAAGTCGTGCGGCAGCATCAGAATAACTCGATGGGTAAATGAAGAGCGCAGCATTGGTGCCTCGACTCGAATGCTGCGCTGAAAATTGAACTGGTAAGTTCACTCGAAGCGGCCGGATTGCGGCTAATTAACCGCCAACTCGACCGGCTGAACATGCACGATCTTGCGGTCGCGACCCTTGCGAGCGAATTCCACTCTGCCATCGACCTTCGCAAACAGCGTGTTGTCCTTGCCCATACCGACGTTAAGACCCGGCAGGACCTTGGTGCCACACTGGCGCACTATGATTGAACCGGCACTGACCAGCTCGGAACCATACGCCTTAACACCACGCCTTTGGCCATTCGAGTCGCGGCCGTTCTTGGAAGAACCTAAACCTTTTTTATGTGCCAAGGTTAAACCTCCTAAGTTTCAACTTAAAAACAAATACGGAGGCGCACGCCAAGGCGGCACCCCTCGTAGCCCAACAATATATCTGGTATCGGTAGAGCGTCAAGGGAAAAATAGGGGGCAGGTGGAGTCCGGGGAATTGGGATCAGAGTTATCCACCCGTCCATGATTTCACACTAAGCTATTTAGAGCAAACGACTTACTTCCGCGCGTATCGCCGCCGTGCTCATCAGCGGGTAGCGCAGTTTGAGCGAGTCAGCGCCGCGCTCCAACAACGCGTGCTTCCAGGCATTGAAGGAATCGCTGGGATTCAAGGGTTCCGGCCCGGGGTCGATGATCCATTCGCCGCCCCGCCCGCTGCCCTCGAACCTGCGTACATGAGGGCATTCCATCGCTTTCCCGGCTACCGTATGACCATCGATGCGACAATTGGCCAGTCCAAAGTCGCGCAGGGTGTCACGAACGAAATCGGCGAAGTGCCCTTCACCACCGTTTTCACCCTTCGCGGTATCGCAACCGTAAATCGGTAGGACCAGGTCTGTGCGACTGCGCTCTGCGATCAGCTGCAGCATCTCGCGCGTTCGTTGCGCCTGAGGTTCTGAGCGAATATTGAACCCCATCTGGATTCCGGTGTCCCAGCCGTGATTGATAAACACCACGAGACTCCATGGCTCCGTCACAGACTGCGCATCCAGCGCATCGATCACTTGCCGCCGCTTTGAAGCCTCATCGGCGCCATCTCCTTCGGCATGAGAGTTTGGCGCGCCATTGTCGATCTCAATAATACAGTCGCGTGGCCAGCCGTGTGCCTGGCAGATCAGAACAGCGTTGTCCCTGAAATAGCGGGCGTCGTGCGGATTTCGTCGCGTCATGCGCAGATTAGCTTCGCTGAAGGTCGTGGCTTCGCTTTCACCTCCATCCCAATTGGCTCTGCGAATCCACTCCGCGTGATTGCCCGCTTCATTTACACGCTCAACCCAAAGCTGGTTGCGATCATATTGCGGGACGAAAATTATTCCCTTCTGCGGTGGGGAAAGAACCTGCCAGCCATCATAGGCGACCGAAACCTCACGCATCTATTCCTGCTTCCTCTTCATGATCTAGCTGCCGCCGTGCGCGAGTCGCAACTGCGTGCGAAAATCGTCATCTATCTCGCTGCTTACCGGGAGCGAGTATTGGGCTCTGAATAAGGTCACTGCATTGTTCAGTTCTTCATCTGCGGTGTCGTTTACTTCACCAATGTGATATCCCAGGTTGCGGAGCCGCGCCTTAACCCCGGAAACCGAGCTGATCGGATCAAGGTATCCCAGCCGCAGTCGCCATTCATACTTCAGGTCGTCGTTGCCATCACGGGGGAAGAGAGTTAAGTCAGCGGAGGATGCGTCGACCGGAACGATAACATCCAGTGCGCCGGCATCATCAGTTGAGCCTTCTACCGTTTCGTTGCCCACTGTCAGCGCGTAGCGTGTCTCTCTAAAGGGATTGCGGCGACCATCGCAAAGTGCCAAACGAACATGCCGCTGGGTTGGTCCGGCGTAGACAAGGCTATGCCGTGATCCCGACTGCAACACAACTACCTCACCGCGATAGTCTGGTACAAAGACGCGATCGTCGGGTGCGAGAACATACGGGCTGTCGCGCTCAGCACGCAGGCGGGCATTCTCCGGATGATCCCAGATTAGCTCCCAGTTACCGATATTGTATTCTCTGGCGATGGTTACAATATCTTCACCTTGCACGACATCATGCCATGGCATCGACTCTATATCTCCTGTGACATGAGAAAACTGGTCTTAATGGATTCATCAAGACATTCTGACTAGAGAATATCATTCTGCTGATATAGTCGCGCAAGCGGGGTTATGGTTCGGGGCGGGGGAGCTCGACTTACTACCTAAGCTTCCCCCACCGATCCAGATTCTCCTGCCTGGTTTCCTCACACGAGCTCTCAAATTCCTCAATCGGTTGGTCGCGAAACCAGGGATTTAATGCATTTCGACGCGCGAAGTCGATGTTTTCACTACTGTAATAACCGTCAATACAGGTTATGGGCACAAACTCCGAGAACGGCATCTGATAGATATAGCCATCGCAAAAATCAGCCAGAGTGAAATCTTCGTAGCCAAAGGAGTACAGGCTTGTCGCGCCGGGGAGGTCGCCGAAGGGGGTGCCTTTTGTGTCAAAGCCTACCGGATACGCATCCGGACCAATTTCTTTCATCAACGCATCAATGTAGCCATCCGCCGGACGCACACTCGGTGCGCTCCACCCTTCAGCATTTACCCAGGAGTTGTGCAGATAAATCGTGATAACCCGTTTTCCAATGGCATTGAAGAGATAGCGGCCGAAACGATCCTCAACAAAGCGGACAAACTTCCCGTCGACCACCACGGGTTGGCGATACTCAGTAATCCCATGGTTGATCCCGCAGTAGACCAGCGCCTTCTCATTTTTCTCGATAACTTCACGTAGGAGACAATCAGCCCAGTCCTTCTCTGACTCCCCGTGCCACACCTTTCGCCGGAATTCCGGATCATCTCGCTGTTCCTGTGTTTCGATATGCCACCACTCGGGCGAATTGTTAAGGCCGAGAATTCTGAATGCGCGCTCACCCTGTTGGCGGTCGTGATTGTATTGCCAGGCAGCTTTGAAGATGTCGACATACTCCACGTAACCCCAGTGGACGAATTGTCGCATCGCGATCTCCTCAGCGAGCTTTTCATCATACTCGCTCCCCGTTAGCAGCGAGTCGATAAGAGGTTGGTCTTCCCGCCGCGCAAACTCGGTACATAGTATGTAAACCCCAGCGCTCGGCAAGAGCGGGATCATGCTTTGAACAAGGAGCGGGTCTTGCCGTGCACGATGTTGTTCACCGAGGATGACTACATCGTGGTATTCAAACTTGTCGAGGATGTAGTTGTCAGGGAACTCGCCATGTTCGTTGAGGTAGGTCGTCAATCGCTGTTGAAGTTGAGAGTCGAGCTGCGGTAGCGGCGGTACCTCCTGCGCATGGATCAGTGGCAAGGTTGCCAATAACACACAGATGCAGATGAGTGATGGAGCTATCTTCATGGTTCCTCCGTAAGGTATTCTTTCTAAAGCGCTGCGAAGTGCCTTATGCAACCTGGTTGAGGAGGAATATATCAATGTTTCAGTAGTATTCCAAGCAGAGTTGACGACACGTCAGTACGCGACAGTCGTCCTCGGCTGCCTGCCACAGATCGGCATCACACAAAAAACGGGCGCCCATCTCTGAGCGCCCGACAAATAAGTCAATCTAATGTAAGTTCGGCTAGCCGTTCCGGGGAATCGGTCATTGACAAAGTAGACCAAGTTAGTATATTTCGTAAGTGCCTGCTTGGCTCCAACCGGGAGTAACCCTTCATGCGATTCGTGATATTTCTCGTAGCTGTTACATTCTTACTCAATCCGAACACGCAATCTCTACACGTCGTCGGTCCGCTAACCAAAGCCGCTGGAGCGCAGTCATCCCAATTGCCCGCGGATGAAGTGGTTTGCGGCGATGCCGATGGCTCCGGCAAACTGAACTTGACTGATGTACAGTTTACCCTCAACTATATCTTTGCCGGTGGCCCGGCGCCTGAACCATTGCAAAATGCAGATCAAAACTGCGATGGCACAGTCAATATGACGGATTGCGTCCACCTTGTCGCCTACCTGTACAGCATCGGAGACCTCCAGCCTTGTTGCTACACGGAAGCTGACTATTGCCCGCGCGACTACACAACCGCCTTTGACCAGGAGACCGCGACACAGATGGCGCGACTCTCCGCAGCAGCCTATCACATTGATGAGTCGCTGGAACCGGGCGAGATTGTCCGCAATTGCTGGTCTGCAATTACATTCATAGAATCCGACCCTGCATTCAATTGTAGTGTGCCGCAAATCCCCGGCCAGTCCGATACGCAGCTCTATCTTGTGCGCGATCCATGGACAGATGACATCGCGGTCGTGTTTCGCGGCACGGAATCGATTCCCGATTGGCTGACAGACGCGCAGTTTGCGAATGCCGTCGACTGGCAGTTTGATGATGGCACAATCGTGCCCGACGCAGTTCACAGGGGCTTCTTTTGTGCGTACGCAAGCGTTAGGGCACAGTTGAAGTCCGCGTTGTCGGCAGCAATCGGAGAACTTTCCGATCCTGCGACCGCACACATCTACTTCACCGGGCACAGCCTGGGCGGAGGGCTGACGATCCTGGCGGCACTCGACCTCTCAAACTGGCTGGTGAATCACTTCGGATACCAGCGCAACAACATCGTGATGTACTCGATCGCAGCACCCAAGCCGTTCAAATCCAATCTACTCACTTACTTTCGGCAGCGCGTACCGAACGCCTTTGGAGTCATGGAACGAACCGATCCGGTACCCTATGTACCTGTCGGCTATGAACGTCCCGATCATATGGCGGTGCTCAACTCTGCCCTCGATGGCAGTGGCAATGTCATCGCGACACGGATGGAACTCGCTGATGGAGCCGAAATCGGAAGCTGCGGACCGGCAATCAGACCGTGTCCGGGCAGCTACGGGGCAGCCGGGCATGACCGCGACAAGTATGTTGACCGCCTGGAAAGAATTCAGAATCCCGGTATACCCTCGATCTCGGTCGATGTTCACGATGGCAAACTGCGACTCAACTGGGGCGGCAGGATCCAGGGACCCTGCGATCGCGTGATGCTGTGCGACAATTGTCCCACTGAAGTAACCGCTGCGGACCTACTGGCGAATCCGTGGGAATGGGTGATTCAGGGAAACTCGCAGCAAACGCAGATCACCAAGACAGAGGGTTTACATGCAGCCTACATCAATAGCTTCAAGGATGTTATCGCTGTGTCAGCACCCTACACCAGCCCGAAGCCGAGCAGCCTGACCATCAAACGCGAGATCCTCGGAGGGGTTACAGTGACCTGGGATATGTCGGAGGAGGGGGAATTTGATTATGTCGCTCTCTACAATCAGAATCCGAATACGGCAGGTCCCTCCGGCTATATTGCTACCAAGAAACATCTTGTTTACCCTGACCTGATTGACAACTGGGGCTCCACTTTGTTCGGCGGCCCGATCTGGGTCGCGTATGTAACATCCGATGCGCTGGTGGGCGGCGATCGACGGATTCTCAAGATCGCCGGACCGATTGATTAGTAAGGAAGTAGAATAGCGGTTCGCGCCTGCTCGAGGCCTGCCTGCTACTGTACCCACAAAATTGCACAAAAAAACGGGCACCCTTCGCAGAGTACCCGTCAAGTATCTAAACTGTGCGCGGCGTATGTCCTCGTGCACCGCGAAAGTGAGCTCAGCTAGCCGTTAACCTTTTCGCCCTTCTTAGCAGGTTCGCTCTGGTTGATCGAGAAGTGAAGCTTATCCTTGCTCTCGGCCAACCCGACAATAATGTCGCAGTCGCCAGCAAACTGGCCGGCAAGGATCTCCTCCGCCAGCGGATCATCCAGGTAACGTTGCAGCGCACGCTTGAGGTGACGCGCTCCATAGACCGGATCGAAACCCTTCTCAGCGATAAACTTCTTGGCATCATCGGTAACGGTGATGCTCAAGCCGCGCTCGGCAAGACGGTCCGCCATCTCGGCCAGCATGATGTCGATGATCTCAACAATATGCTGAATCTCAAGTGAATGGAAGATGATCGTTTCGTCGATACGGTTGATCAACTCCGGATTGAAGATCTTCTTCATCTCGGTCATCACCGCCTGCTTCATCGTGTCATAGTCAGCCTCAACCTGACCGGCGGCAAAGCCGAGAGTCTTTCCGGCACGAATATCCTTCGTTCCGGCGTTCGAGGTCATGATAATTACGGTGTTGCGGAAATCAACCTTGCGACCATACGAGTCGGTCAAGCTGCCATCATCGAGCAATTGCAGCAGGATGTTGAACACATCCGGATGCGCCTTCTCGATTTCATCGAGCAGCACGACCGAATAGGGGTGACGGCGCACCTTCTCAGTGAGCTGTCCGCCCTCTTCATATCCGACATAACCGGGAGGAGCGCCGATCAGACGGCTGACGGCAAACTTCTCCATATACTCAGACATATCGATACGAACCAGCGCGTCGGCGTTCTCGAACAAGAACTCAGCCAGAACGCGAGCCAGTTCAGTCTTACCAACACCGGTAGGGCCAAGGAAGATAAACGACCCGATCGGCCGGTGCGGATCTTTCAGTCCGGCACGCGCGCGGCGAATTGCCTTGGTGAGAGCCATGATCGCTTCATCCTGCCCGACGATCTTCGACTTAAGCTCTTCCTCCATCCGCAGCAACCGCTTCGATTCCTTCTCTTCGAGACGGAACAGCGGAATACCGGTAATCTTCGCCACGATCTCCGCGATATTCTCCTCGGAGAGCGTGATCTTCTCTTCCTGACGTTGAACCTCCCAGTCGCGCTTCATCTGCTCATATTCTTCTTTCTTCACCTTGAGCTCATCACGCAACTTGGCGGCCTTTTCGAATTCCTGATTCTTGACAGCATCCTCTTTGCGACGCGCCACGTCAGCAATCAGCGACTCCATCTCGCCGAATTCCTCCGGCTTGGTGTAAGTCGACAGGTGCGCCCTCGAACCGGCTTCATCGATGATATCGATCGCCTTGTCGGGCTGGAACTTGCCCGAGATATAGCGATTCGACAACCGGACCGCGGCGCTGATCGCCTGATCCGAAATCTCGATCTGATGGTGCTCTTCGTAGCGGGTCTTGAGCCCCTGCAGGATCTTGATCGAATCCTCTTCGGAGGGTTCCTCTACCATCACGGTATGGAAACGACGATCAAGCGCACCATCCTTCTCGATGTACTTGCGATACTCGTTAAGTGTCGTGGCACCGATACACTGCAATTCGCCACGCGACAGCGCGGGCTTGAAGATGTTTGATGCATCCAGCGAACCCTCTGCGCCGCCGGCGCCGACGATAGTGTGCAGCTCGTCGATGAAGATAATCACATCCTGTGAGTTCGTGATCTCATTCATCACAGCTTTGAGGCGTTCCTCGAACTGACCACGGTACTTGGTGCCCGCCACCAGAGATGCCATATCGAGCATCACGATGCGGCGGTTCTCAAGCACCTGCGGTACCTGGCCCGATACCACGCGCTGCGCCAGTCCCTCAACAATCGCCGTCTTGCCAACGCCCGGCTCACCGATCAGCACAGGGTTGTTCTTCTTGCGGCGTGAGAGAATCTGTGAGACACGTTCGATCTCATTGTCACGGCCGATGATCGGATCAAGTTTACCCTTGCGGGCAAGCTCGGTAAGATCACGACCGAAGTGATCGAGGGCAGGCGTCTTTGATTTTTTCCGCTTCTTGCCATACGACGATGGCTGTCCGCTCTGAATATTCTTCAGTTCTTCGTAGACATCTTTGTAATCGATATCAAACATCGACAACACCTGGGCCGCAACACCCTCTTCATCCTTCAGCAGGGCGAGGAGGATATGCTCGGTGTCGATCTCTTTCGACTTCAACGCACGGGCTTCCTGTCCCGCGACTTCCAATGTCTTTTTCGCACGGGCGGTCAAAGGTAGCTGACCCATGGTCATCGTGCCGCCGGCCGGCTGGACTACATCTTCAACCGATTGGACCAGTTCATTCAGATCGAGACCAATATTGGTGAAAATCTCGACAGAGCGCCCCTCACCAAGACGAATGAGTCCCAACAGCAAATGCTCGGTTCCAATATAATCGTGCCGCAGTCTGGCTGCCTCGTCGCGGGCGTATTCGATCGCCTTGCGAGCGAGTTCTGTAAACATCTCGTTCATCTATACCTCCGCACGAAATATTTCCTATGTGGTACTTCCCGCCAGAATCTCTCGGACGACCGAAGCCCTGGCAACGTCGTGTTCAGAATCATCCAATTCCTCCCCGACGTATTTCTGCAGATGCGCCGGCTGACTAAGTATCAAAAGCTTGTTCACAGTTTCCATAGGGATGTTCTCAATGATATCGAGTGCAATCCCCAGGCGCACCGCGCTCAGCAGGTTCATCACCTCTTCTGAAGTTAATACGCGAGCATGCTGCAAAATGCCAAACGCTCGCCAGATTTTATCGGCGATTTCGTTGCCTGCCTGAGTAACCAACTCGTCGCGGGCCTCACTCTCTGCTTCGATGATCTGCCTTGTCATCTTTTGCAGGGCTTCCACAATATCGATTTCAGAGCGACCCAACGTCGTCTGATTCGAAATCTGGAACAGGTTGCCCCAGACATCGGTGCCCTCGCCATAGAACCCGCGGACGACGAGACCAAGTTTCGTTATACGTTCGATAACAGAATCGATCCGCTTGGTCAATACCAATCCCGCGAGGTGAATCAATACCGACGCCCGCAATCCTGTTCCCACGTTGGTAGGGCAGGAGGTCAGATAGCCAAAATCGGTATCGTAGTCGAAGTCAAGCGACTTCGCCAGCTCATCATCTATCTTCAGCGCATTGGCCAGTGTGTTCTCCAGCGCCAGGCCGGAAAGCATCGCCTGGATGCGCAGATGATCCTCTTCATTTACCATGATCGCCACCCGCTCGTCGTCGGCGATATAAATACCGCTCACCGAATCGTCGCGCAGAAACTCCGGCGATATCAAATGCCGTTCGATCAGAAACTCACGGTCAAGCTCACTGACATTCTCGGAGCGCTGAAAGAAACCATGCTTGAGCCCCTCGGACTTGTCGAGTGCCGAACAAACGAAATTCACGATCTGCTCGCGGGTCTCGTTGTCCGCATACGGCGGATAGATCATGCTCTTGATGTTGCGAGCCAGACGCACGCGCGAAGAGAGCACGATCCGAGATTCCTCGCCCTCGGCCGCCAACCAGGCACTGACTTTGTTGGTCATCTCATCGAGCATTACTCGTCTCCGTCTTCTCGTGCTTACTCTGCAGCTCTTTAATCATGTCGCGTATCTGAGCCGCGCGTTCAAAATCTTCTCGATCAATCGCGTTTTTTAACTCATCCTTCAGCCGGGCCTCTTCTTTGAGCGGCTCCATCGAAGTCTCCACACCGATCCGTTTGCCGCGATGCAGGTTTGAACCATGTATCCGACGCAGCAAATCCATCAACGGTTGGCGAAACGCGTCAAAACAATTCCCGCAGCCAAGCCGACCCGTCTTCGTGAACTTCGAATAGGTCAGTCCGCAGACAGAACACTTCTTGTCGAGCATCTCCCGACTTTCCTGTGGCCCGGTTCCGCTCACCATCGTGGTCAGAAAATCTGACAGCGGGAACGGGATCGGTTTGAGCGGGTTCGAGAATCCGCGCCGTTTGGCACAACTCCCGCACAGGTTCATCGTGACTTCTTTGTCGTTTATCAGGTGTTTGAAGTGAACTGTCGCTTCACGTTTTTTGCAGTCTTCACATAGCATAATAATCACTGTCCTTGTCTGACAGAACGTCTTGGATTACGCCTGCCTTGCAAGCCGACCCTCTACCAACTTGTACCGATGAGTTGCGCGTTGGGCCAGCGACAAATCGTGAGTCGCTACAATTATCGTCATTTTCTTCTCGCGACTCAACTGCGCGAGTAGATCATGGAGAGATTCCGCTGTTTCTTGATCCAGGTTGCCTGTCGGTTCATCAGCGATCAAAATCGCAGGCGCTCCGACCAGGGCGCGCGCTACTGCCGCACGCTGGCACTCTCCGCCTGACATTTGCGCCGGACGATGGCTGAGTCGACTCCTCAGTCCAACTTCGTCCAAGGCTTTAACGGCAGCCTCGTGAGATTTGTTCCTTGATTCTCCCCGCACCATCAATGGCAACATCACGTTCTCTACCGCCGCAAATTCCTCCAAAAGGTAGTGGTATTGAAATACAAAACCACACTTTTCGTTGCGATAACGCGACATCTCGGCCTCACCCAGGTTGTCGATCCTCTCACCATCCACCGTCACACTCCCGCCGCTCGGGACGTCAAGGCCGCCAAGTATATGC
>JBECKX010000115.1:0-18235 GCA_040235515.1 Candidatus Zixiibacteriota bacterium | reverse complement strand
TGTTCTGATCGGTTCCCTGCGCGATCGTATCGGCGCGGCGCAGTTCCAACAAATCAAAGATCAGTTCCTTGCCGGTGCGACGGATCAGACGACGCAGACCCTTGTCAGCGACTTCGGTGGTGAACATGTGCTGATCGACCAGCGTTACGACCTTGTCGATGAAATCATGACCGTAGCGCAGCCGCTGTAACGCGTCCCGTGTCAGCTTGGCCCCGATCTGTGCGTGATTGTAGAAGGTGGCGCGCTCGCCCGTCACTCTGCGAGTAACCGGCTTGGCTATGTCATGAAACACCGCCGCCATGCGGATCAACAGGTTCTTCGGAGCGGCATCGATGCAATGCAGGGTATGCTCGAACACATCCCATTTGTGGTAGGGACCCGGCTGTGTTACTCCGACCGCATTCTCCAGTTCTGGCAGGATCAGTTTCAGCAGTCCGGCCCGTTGCATCAACCGAAATCCGATCGCCGGCCGTTCCGCCTTCTCCAGCAACTTGGTGAGTTCTTCATTCACACGCTCGGGTGAGATCGTGTTGATCAGATTGACGTTGCGCTTGATCGCCTCAAACGTCTCTGCCTCGATCTCAAACTCGAAACGTGCCGCGAACTGCATGGCGCGCAGCATACGCAGGGGATCTTCTTCAAAAGACTCAGGCGAAGTATAGCGAATCAGCCTGGCAGCGATATCCGCCTTGCCCCCGAGTGGATCAACCAGTTCCCCCGAAACGACATTGCGCGCGATCGCGTTGATCGTGAAGTCACGGCGGTAGAGGTCATCTTCCACCGGCAGGTTGTGATCGAAGGCGACTTCAAAGTCGCGATGTCCCGACCCGGTGGAGAACTCCTTGCGCGGCAGGACAAAATCGAATGTGCGGAGCGGTATTCCCTTGCGCTTGTATGGCGTAAACTTGATTACACCGAACGATCTCCCGACGAGGTCTACGCGCCCGAAGTCACGCAGAATGTCGGAGAGTTCCTGATACGGAATCCCCGTGACCAGGAAGTCGGCGTCTTTTGATACTGGCTTGTTATCGATGAGTGAATCGCGTACGGTCCCCCCTACTTCATACAGCATCCCCTTCTGCGTGATTGCGGTGATCACTTTCGTGTCCAATGAGATAGCTGCTCTGCTCACTTCATCAGTCGCATTCGTAATCGTTCTGTCATGCGCGAAATCAGTCGCGTTCAATGGTTGTACCAGCATCTCCAAGCACTGCTCTGGCTGCACGTTCAATTGAGCTGATCACAACTCGCTCTCCACCCTGCTCAAGGAATGCGATTGCGGCCTCGATCTTTGGCCCCATGCTGCCGCGTGGGAAATGTCCTTCCGCTAAATATTGCCTGGCCTCACTCATAGTGATGCGGTCAAGCTTTCGTTCGTTTTCTTTGCCGAAGTTGATGGCTACTTTGTTCACGCCCGTCAGGATCACCAGCAGGTCGGCATCGATCTCGTGGGCCAGCAGCGCCGACGCACGATCCTTGTCGATGACCGCATCGATGCCCTCGAGTGTGCCATCCTCCTCGTAGTAAACCGGTATGCCCCCGCCACCGGCGGCGATTACGATCACCCCGCTGTTCACCAGTTGCTTAATGATCCGCGACTCGACAATTGCCTTGGGAATCGGCGAGGGCACTACCCTGCGCCAGCCGCGCCCCGAATCCTCCTTCATCACCCAGTTGCGCTCCGACTCGAACAGATGCGCCTGCTGCGCATCGTAGAACTGTCCGATAAACTTGCTCGGGTTGTTGAGCTCCGGATCATCGGGGTTGACCTCAACCTGTGTGATGATCGTGACAACATCGCGCTCAAGCTTCTCGCGCTTCAGGCGATTGTACAAACTCTGCCCGATCATGTAGCCCATGCCGCCCTCGGTGTCCGCTACACAGATACCGAGCGGCAGTATCGGCGCCTTGCCCCTGGCCAGTTCGACCCGCAGGATAGCATTACCTACCTGCGGGCCGTTGCCGTGCGTGATCGCGATCTTATACTCTTCACGAATCAAGTCGATCAAACCATCAAGCGAGTTGCGCGTGTTGGAGAATTGATTCGCTATCGTGTCCTCGATGTCCTGGCGCGTAATCGCGTTGCCACCGAGTGCTATGACCGCAGTCTTACTCATGTTGTATTCCCGGATGTAGAATCATCGTTGTGGTCAGAGTGCGCTTCACGCTTACGCTTTCTTTCTTCCCTTCTTCACCTTGCGGGTGAACTCGGTAAGAACTTCGGTGAGTGTCGGCTGACCGATCTCCTGCAGATCGTAGCCAACGCGCGTCGATTTCTGTTTGATCTTGATAACGCGACGCAAATCGATCGGCGTCCCGATAATGACCGAATCGCACTTTGTAGCCGCGATCGTGGCCTCAAGGTCCTTCATCTGCTTGCCGCCATAACCCATCGCCGGCAGCAGCGCACCGATATCGGGATACTTCTCGAACGTATCCTTCAGCGATCCCTTCAGGTAAGGCCGCGGATCTACGATCTCTGCGGCGCCGAACTTCTGAGCTGCAACCGTGCCGGCCCCATATTGCATCTCGCCGTGAGTTGCCGTCGGGCCGTCTTCCACCACAAGCACGCGTTTGCCTCTGATAACGGATGGGTCCTCGACGGTAATCGGCGAAGCCCCGTCGATCACCACGGCGTCAGGATTGACCTCGTGGGCATTGGCGCGGACGATTTCGGTGTATTCCGGATCGGCTGTCGCGATCTTGTTGAGAATGATGACATCCGCCGCGCGGAAATTGGCTTCACCGGGGTAGTAGGCAAGTTCATGCCCCGGGCGATGCGGGTCGGCGACGCAGATCCAGAGATCCGGCTCGTAGAAGGGGAGGTCGTTGTTCCCGCCATCCCAGACTACGATGTCGGCTTCCTGCTCGGCCTGGCGGAGGATTACCTCATAATCAACACCGGCATAGATGACCTGGCCGCGCGAGATATGCGGTTCATACTCTTCCATCTCTTCGATCGTGCAATTGTGCTTCTTGAGGTCACCGACTGTCGCAAAACGCTGGCTGATCTGCTTGGTGAGGTCACCGTACGGCATCGGGTGACGTACAGCCACGACCCTCTTCCCCAGCTCCTTGAGGATCTCACAGACCTTGCGGGTCGTCTGGCTCTTGCCGGCTCCGGTTCTGACCGCGGTAATGGCGACGACCGGCTTGGTCGACTGCACCATCGTGTGCGCGGGGCCAAGCACGATGAAGTTCGGACCGGCGGCGAGAACCTCCTCGGCGCGATGCATGATGTAATCATGCGAAACATCCGAGTAGGAGAAAACGACTTCGTCGATGTCATGCTTGTCGATCAGTTCCTGAAGCTGATCTTCGGGATAAATCGGAATCCCCTTCGGGTAAAGCTTTCCGGCAAGCTTGGCCGGATACTTGCGACCTTCGATATCAGGAATCTGCGTGGCAGTGAAACAAACGACTTCAACCGTGTTGTCATCACGGTAGTAAGTGTTGAAGTTGTGGAAGTCTCTGCCGGCAGCCCCCATTATCAGTATGCGTTTCTTCTTCATTTAATCTAAACTCCTTCAAATTTCCATTAACCGGTGCGAGCAACCTCTGCTCGCGCAAGCCAGAGCTTGCAAAGTGAACATCACAGCCTGAAACTCGCGTTTGCCTTTCAGACGGCGGATGCAAACCAGAGAATGGAGATGAAGTAGGCCAATAAGCCCTTCATTCCGGCCCGGTTATATGAATTCCAGAAGTTACTCATAGCTCGAATAGACTCTGTCTGCTTAAGAAACTCGAATTGCGCCTGGCAGTAATCCCTAACTTGCCTGTTTAGTTCGCATCAATCTGCGCGCGCTGCAGCGTGCCTGAGAAGTCGATATAGACCGACTTCCACTCGCTGAAGACGTCGAGCGCCTGATGTCCTGCCTCACGGTGCCCATTACCGGTAGCCTTGGTACCGCCGAACGGAAGATGAACCTCTGCACCGATTGTAGGACTGTTGACGTAGAAAATTCCTGTATAGATATCCCGCATTGCGCGGAAGGCTTCGTTCACATCCTGTGTGTAGATCGAGGCTGACAGGCCATAGATAGTATCGTTGGCCATCTCAATCCCCTGATCGAGGGAATCGCAGACGGCGATCGAGACCACAGGCCCGAATATCTCCTCTTTCCAGATCGTCATATCTTGCGTGACATCAGCAAATACTGTCGGTTGCAGGAAGTAACCTTTGTCGTAGTCACCTCCGGTTAAGCGCTCTCCACCGGTACGAAGGCTGGCGCCCTCCTTCTTGCCGATCTCGATGTAGCGCATGTCGGTGTCCAGTTGTCCCTGGTTGACCGCCGGTCCCATATTGTTCGACTCATCGAGCCCGTTGCCAACCTTCAGCGCCCGGGCGCGCTCAACCAGCCGGTCAACGAACTGCTTGTAGACATCCTTATGACAGACGATCCGGGAGGTCGCCGTGCAACGCTGACCGGTGGTTCCGAAAGCACCCCAGAGGGCACCATCGACCGCCAGGTCAAGCTTGGCAGAATTCATCACCAACTGGACATTCTTTCCGCCCATCTCAAGGGAACAGTGCTTGAAATCGGGGGCGCAGGCCTTCGAGACATGCGAACCAATTTCCGAAGAGCCGGTAAACGACACAACCTTCACCTCAGGATGGTTCATCAACGGCTCACCCACCTTGGAACCGGAACCTGTTACCATATTAACGACACCCTTCGGCATGCCGCACTCTTCGAAAACCTTGATGAAATTGACAACCGAGAGTGGGGTATCGGTAGCCGGCTTGATGACCACCGTGTTACCGCATACCAGTGCCGGGATCATCTTCCAGGAGGGTATCGCCATCGGGAAATTCCAGGGGGTGATCATTCCACAAACACCAAGGGGCTGTCGGATCGACATCTGGAACTTATTCGGCATCTCAGATGGTGTGGTCTGACCATGGAGACGGCGCCCTTCACCGGCGGTGAAGTAGGAGATATCGATTGCTTCCTGCACGTCGCCTCGAGTCTCCGCCAGAACCTTCCCCATTTCGCGGGTCATATCCCTCGCATATTGCTCCTTGCGTTCCACCAGTTTCTGACCCACGCGGTAGAGGATTTCCGCACGTTTCGGGGCAGGCATCAAGCGCCAGCTCTTATAAGCCTTCGCTGCAGCTTCGATCGCCGCGTTGACATCACGCTCGTCGGACTTCTGAAATACACCGACAACCTCATCAGTATTTGCAGGATTGCGGTTCTCGAATGTCTCTCCGGTAGCTGAAGCGACCCATTCCCCATTTATAAAGTTCTTGTATGTCTCTGGCATTGATTCCTCCGGCAAAAAAGCGGCTCACGAACTGTTATCAGAAAGCGATAAAACATTGCCCGACAGCACGCTTTTCGTGAATTTTTTCACACCCGTAGCCGTCAGGAATGAAGAAAAATATAGCGACTAAGTTATCTATGTCAACGGGTTTTACGGGTTGAGGTTCAAAAATATGTAGGAATTACTCCCCTATTTCTATAGGGACTTACCCCAAAAGAGTACGAGGTCGGCGATACAGGAATCATAGCGGATAGATTACCAAGATCCGGGTGATTTCCTTGACCAAATCCACCCGAAGTCTCCGCTTGAGACCCCTCCGATCCGACAGGTTGACCTGCAACGATCGCCGCCGGCTCTATGAAAGAGCGCGTCGGTTCCGGTCCGGAAGCTCTGATTTTTCGCGTAGGATGTTGTCGCGCACTCTGTTAGGAGTTTCCAGATCTCGCTTCCCTCTCCCGAAACAATCGTGATTCCGCTGGATTCCATAGCAACCAGGTGTGATATTACTCAAAAATCGACATACTGATCAGGTATCATGTTTATCAGGCTAAGCAGCTCAATCCGGGCGAGGAGAAGCAAATGAGTACGAATCTGGGAGGAAAAGTAGCGATTGTAACCGGCGCAGCCTCAGGAATTGGACGGGCGGTCGCAGAATCGTACGCGCAGGCAGGAGCCAGGGTGGTGGTTTCTGACGTGGATGAGATGGGCGGGAGAGAGACCGTTGAGATCATCAAATCGACAGGCGCGGAAGCGATCTTCGTGCGCGCGGATGTCTCCCGACCAGATGACAATGAAACTCTTGTCGCTGAGACATTGAAGCAATTTGGCCGGCTCGATATCGCGTGTAATAATGCCGGCATCGGTGGCAGGCAGGGCGATATCGCCGAGACCCCACCCGAGGAATGGAACCGCGTCATCGGCATCAACCTCTCTGGGATATTCTATGGCATGCACTTTGAGATTCCGGCGATGCTCAAGACCGGTGGGGGCGCGATCGTGAATGTCGGCTCGATCCTTTCCAGGGTGGGTTTCCGGGGACATTCTCCCTACGTGGCAGCCAAACATGGCATGATCGGACTGGCTCAGAATGCCGCTCTGGAGTATGGCAGTCGCAACATCCGGGTGAACACGGTCGGTCCTGCGTTCATCAAGACCCCGATGTTGGATAATTTGCCGGAGGGTGCACTAGAATTTCTGGCAACGCAGCATCCGATCGGACGGCTGGGAGAGCCGCACGAAGTGGCGGAGTTGGTGCTCTGGCTCAGTTCCGAGAGCGCCTCGTTTGTGACAGGATCATACTACGCTGTCGATGGCGGCTATCTCTCCCGGTAACGACGCTTATTCCGGTAACAGGTCGATCTCGAGGCCTTCATCCGCAAACAACAAATTGGTATAGCCGGAGCGCTCGAAATCGCCTCTTACCTGACTCCGATCAAGCGACTCAGGCAGGTGCGTGAGCAGTATCCTCCTGATCTTTCTCTCAAGGGCAGATTCGATCAACGGCGCGATCTCCACATGGAATGCTTCCAGAATCAGCAGGTCGGCGCCGGCGATAATCGGTTCAAGGTCACTCAGGCTGCCGAAGTCTGCGGAATAGACGATCTTCTGCTTGGATGCTTCTATCTGGTAAGCGAAGCACTGCATCTGGTTCGGGAGTTGATGTTCCCTGATATACTCCGCCTTGGTTTGCAGGTGATCGGTTAGATGCGGCCTGATCCTCAAGTCCGTCATCTCAAATTCAAATTCAGCATCGACCGCGTGGATTTCAACCGGAAGCGAGAGGTGATCTCGGAAGAGATAGGTTGCGTCGAGCCACCGCTCCAGCGGCTCCACGACCTCAGCCGGGACAAAGATATCGAGTGGTTCCCGCCTGCGCATCCCGTGCACCATCTGCAGATAAAGGAACAATCCCGCGATATGATCGGAATGAGTGTGCGAGATGAAAATGGTTTCGATGCTGAGAGGATCAATCTTGTTTCGCAAGAGCGCGGAGGAAAACCCTTCACCGATATCGAACAGAATTCTGCGATCTCCCTGCATGAGCAGATACGATGAACCGGCCAGGGTGGGGTGAGGCCTGCCCGAAGAGCAGCCGATGACTTTCAGTTTCAGCATGGATGGGTGTGCCCGGCGTCTGACCTACGCGGACTCGAAGACATCGCGGACTATCTGGATTGCATCACGGATATCATCACGGTCGACATCAAGGTGAGTCACCGCCCTGATACTTGTTGTCCCGATAGGCACCACCAGCAAACCTCGTTCCCGGCACGATGCGACTATGTCGTCCACTCCCCTGCCGGAGCCGGCGACATCCATAATCACGATGTTTGTCTGCACACTATCGAGGTCGATGTAGAGCCCCTCGATCTCAGAGATAGACTCCGCAAAATACCAGGCGTTCTCGTGATCCTCACTTAACCGTGGGATATTATGCTCTACAGCATAGAGGGCTGCTGCTGCCAGAATTCCTGCCTGCCGCATTCCCCCGCCGAACATCTTGCGCGTCCGCCTGGCCCGTTCGATGAACTGACGTTCGCCCAGCACGGCCGAGCCCACCGGTGCGCCAAGCCCCTTGGAGAAGCAAACGGTCATTGTATCCGCGCAGGCTGCATAATCTGAGAGAGGGATCTGGGTCGCAACATGGGCATTCCAGATACGGGCACCATCAAGATGAAGCAGGATCTGATGGGAGTCGCAGAGTTCCCGCAAAGCCTGCATAACATCAATCGGAAAAATCGCTCCGCCCGCCCGGTTGTGCGTGTTCTCGATTTCCAGAATTGCCGTCCGGGGCGAGTGAAGGCTCCCCGGCCGGATCAGACCCTCAACATCGGCAGGCGTGATCACGCCCCTCGTCCCGTCGATCACGTGGGTCAGCAGCCCGGAAAATGCCGCAACGGTAGCTGACTCATAATTGAAGATGTGGGCACCACGCTCACAGATTATCTCATCACCCGGTGTCGAGTTAGTGTAGAGACAGATCTGGTTTCCCATCGTGCCGGACGGTACAAACAGAGCCGCTTCCTTCCCGAACAACTCCGCAACCGTTTCCTCCAGCCTGATGACGGTGGGATCATCCCCGAACACATCATCACCCACCTCCGCCTGAGCGATTGCTTCACGCATCGCGTGCGAAGGTCGTGTGACCGTATCTGACCTGAGATCTATGAATCCGTTTGAACTCATCACTTGTCCTTAGGTTTCCTGCGTCAAAGGATGCAGAATCAAATGTTGGTGGTCAAGTTAATTGCGCGGGTCTGGCGGAAGCTTTCGGAGACATTTCCCCGGCTCCACCTTACGGCAGATTGGGAAATGTCTGCATCATCAGGAACATCACCAGCCCCGAGCTGAGCGGCACCGTGAGATTGTCATCGCGATAGATCGAGATCGATTCCACCAGCGTGGCGACCACCGCACCAACAATACCGACCGTGTAGGGCACATGCGGCATCACCACAATCGTAAGGATCGCCACCACCAGGAATGCCGCCGCCCCTTCATAAGTTTTTGACTGACGAATGAAGTGCTTGCCGTAACGTCGTCCGATCAACGCGGATGCTACATCACCTACGATTTCAAAGGTGATCGCGGTCGCCGCGACATATCTATCGAAGAAGAGTATGCAGATCGTCGCCGTGAAGAGGATGTAGAAAGCGCCGGTGAAGTTGCCCTTCTCCTCCTTGGGGCGAATCATGCCGCCGACAACCGGTTTGACCCAATCCCACGGCGGGAGTCGGCGCAGTCGAAAGACCTCGAATGCCGCCACGATCAGGAACGCCGATCCGAGCAGGACAGCCGCCACCTCGCGAGAAAACACCAGGTAAATCGTGGGGATCAGCAATGCTACGAAATGAGTAGCTTTGCGGAGCGCCTCCTGCCCGTAGGTGATGTTAGTTGTTTCCACCGGCCGCGAGTGTGTCAGGCTCATTCAAATCCTGGCTCTCAGTTGCAGGCTCGGGCGACGAACCGGTCGGAAGCGTGACCGGACGCTGGTATTGCCACGGATTATTGAAATCAATCCGGGAGAAAACTTTCTCGTAACGCTTGACCTCCACACCGTCAGAAACCCATTCCCGCCATTCCGTCTCGGCCCGCTCGTAGCTTTCTTCACGCATTTTCTTGAGCAATTCCGTGCCGGCTGACTCATACGGCAGCCGCGGACGCTTGTCGAGGACCTTCACGATGTGGTAGCCATACTTTGTCGCAACTGCCGAGGAAACATTACCGACGTTTGTGGTCCAGGCACGATTGAACAACTCCTCCGGGACATCATCCTCCGAGATCCAGCCCGGCTCGGTCGCGATTGCTTTCGTTTCCGCCCCGGAGCCATCCTCACCTTCGTTGTATTCCTCCAGCAACTCTTCGAAGTCTTTACCGGCACGCAACTCCGCTACGACTTTGTCGGCGGTCTCTTTCTCCTCCACGAAGATCTGCCTGATCTGCACCGGTTTCTCCGCCATGAAGTGGTCGATGTGATCATTGTAGTACTTCCGCTTCTCCTCTTCGGTCCACTCGCGTGATTCCGGCACCCGGCGCCGCAATACCCGATTGCGAATCTCATTCAGCCTCAGATTACCGTAGGCCGTCTTAATCGTGTCGGTGTCGAAGTAACCGAATTTTCGCGCCGCGGATGAGAGCACAAACGGCTTGAAAAACCCGGCGACGATTCCTTTGCGAATCTCTGGCGTCACAGCAGCCGTGCGATTGCGAACCCGGTACATCATCTCATGCTCACGCAGGATGCTGGCGGGAATCGAGTCGGTTCCATTCACGATACAAACCCAGTCGTAGGGATCGTACTCGTCGACATGCATGTTGAGCAGTTTGTCGTTCCACACGAACTCCGCCTTCGCCGCAACGCTATCCACGAATTTCTGTGCTTCCACCACCTGCTTGTCGAACAGCAACTGGTTGCGGATCGATTCTCGCAAAGCAGGCGTGAGTTCCTGCCGCTGTTCCGGCAGGATGGAATCCAGACGGACGATGTGCCAACCATAGATCGATTTGAAGGGCTTGCTGATCTCACCAATCTTCATCTTGAATACTACGCCGGAAAACTCGTCAACCATATCCCCCTCTGCAAACGGTCCCACCTTACCCTTGGTCTCTTTGCTCTGGGTATCGTGGGAATGCTCCGCTACCAGGACCTCTAAGTTCGCGCCCTCTTTGATCAGGTTATAGAGATGGGCAGCCTTGGCGTGAGCCAGACTGTCCACGACGCGGCTCTCCCTGATCTCTCCGGTATGCTCGAGTGTGCTCCAGGCTTTCGGGTTGTTCGAGGACAATAGATGCGTTACCACCCGGCGCTCAGGAATCACGTACTGCTCCTCCGTTGCCTTCCAGACAGAATCGATTTCCGCCTCGGTCACCGTCTGTTTGCCGCTGAACATGTCGTCGAACATGTAGCCCATTACGATATCATGAAGCCGGTTATTCACCAGTCGGTGAACTTCGGCCGGATCGAAGTCGTCAAAAGTCCTGGCCTTTAGAGTAGCCATCTTGAAATAGACAGCTTCATCCCACGCGTTCTCCGGGGAAGCCTGCCCTCTGGAATTGGGGCGCATGAATTTGACGTACTGATCCGCTACGTCAGCGACAGTGACAGGGAGGTCGTCCACCATTCCCACCACCGTGCTGCCGGTAACCTGGTCGACATCCGGTTCACCCTCATCGGAGCTTGAACACCCGGTAATTCCTGCAATCGCGAAGACGGCGAGCAGTACGCCGCCGATACCCATAATCAACTTTGACCGATTCATTATCCTTCTACTCATTTCAACTTTTCCCCTCGAGCGCAGCCGTGACTCAACCCTGCAATGCTGTGATTCCTCCTGCCGGATAATTGTAGAACTCCGGAATCCCGGGAGAATCGATCCTGCGCCGATGTCTGAATTGACCGCTCTGAAATTGTATGCACGAGCGACCTAAAAGTTGACATTAAGCGATACGCGGTAAGAGTTGTCAAGGTCTGAATGGTCCAGAAATGCGCCATCAAGCCGGAAGCGGTCGAATGCAACACCGACGCCAAGCGTCAACTTGCCGATATCGGCTCCTCCCCGGAAGTACAGGAGGTTGTCATATCCGATTTCCAGACCGGTGTGGGTATCCACAGATGCCCCTCCCAGTGAAAGCTGCGCGGTTTCGTCGCGACTCTCGAAGAGTATATCACCATCGAACAGCGCGGTCACCGTCAACTGATCCAACTGCTGTGAGAGGGCGATCCCGGTGCGGAGGGATGGATAGATCGATTCCCTGGTGCCATTGTCATAGGCGAGGAAAGTCGACGTCAGGTCTCTCAGCGAAGCGCCGACCCGGAGAGATTTCGAGACTCGATACTGCAGGCCCACATCAAGACCGAGTCCCCACGCGGAATTGTCGGCTGCAGAACGCAGGATCACTTTCGCCGCGGTACCGAATGCCAGTTCAGGTGAGAGCTTCACCCCCGCGCCAAGCGTTACCTGGTAATCATAATGGCTCTCTTCCGATACCACAACCGGACGACCTCGGTCGAAATCCCACTCGGTTAACTTGATCCCGCCACCACCGAGGCGGTAGATACCGATCCCGACGGCGCCGCTCCGGGCACCGATGCGAGTCGGTTGGGCATATCCGACAAAATCATGGTTCAACAACGAGCCGAAAGTCTCGGAGTGGAGCAGGGTGACCTGTCGCTGCCGCAGCTCAGAGAGCCCCGCCGGATTGTAGTAGATCGCGGTCGCATCCTCGACCAGCGCGATGTATGCGCCCCCGAGGGCTAGGGGTCTGGCTCCGGCACCAAGGTTGAACGCCTCGCCGGCATATTTGGCGCCATGCGCGCTTCCTGCGAGCAGGATTAACACGCAGACCAAGAACGCGCCGACCCTGCTCGATGACAGGTCATTGCGCAGCCGTGCACTCGTGGCGAATCTTATCAACTTCAGATTTCCCATTGAGGTGTGAGAATAAACAACCTCTGGAGATAATACAAAAGAAATGGGCGGTTGTTTAATCAACAACCGCCCAAAATCTATCTTAAACCGATTCGCGCGGAATCGGTTCGGCTCTCTCAGCTTAGGTCTCTGAGGTCTCGGCCTTCTTGGTGCATTCCTTCTTGCAGTTGGCCATGTTGGCGCAAACAGCAGCACACTTCTCAGGTGACCAGTCGGCGCCAAAGACAGCTTTCATATCCTCGGTGCACTCGGTCTTCATCGAAGCTTCGTAGCCGGCCTTGTTGATGGCGGCGACCATATCATCGGTCTTCACCTGGGTCGGGTGGAAAACGATTGTGGCGGAAGCCTTCTCAAGGTTGACATCGATGGCGCAGACACCTTCCATCTCACCAAGGGTCTTGGTGACATGATTGACGCAGCTGCCGCAGGTCATCTTGTTGACGTTGACGAACGCGACCTTGGCATCGCCGCACTTAAGGGCATCGGCAACGGTGACGACAGGATGGCCATTCGGAAGCTTGGCGCTGGCGGTCGTCGTCTTGGCACCGGTACAGGTCTTCGCGCAATCAGCACTGGCCTTGGCTTCGCCGGTGCAGGTGGCACCAACCATCTGAGCCTTGACTTCGCTCTTGTCGGCGGCGGCTGTTGTTGTCTTCGCCTTGGCACTACAGCTGGCCTTGGCATCGGCGCTCTTCGCTCCGCCACAAGCCATGGCAGCCGGAGCGACCAGGAACGCAGCGAGAGCGGCGATCATCAAGATCAAAGCAAATTTCTTCACGTGAGCCTCCTCGTGATTAGTTGTGTTTGGTTGCTTCAATTCTTTCAACTATTGCTATCAAATTCTCTTCGAACAGCTTAGTTCGAATTCTTCATTATCTTGAGTTCGTTACGATTTTCTGCAGTAGCCAGCCGGGAGCCTGCCCGGCAGTTATAAGCGTTCTGTCACTCGTTACTGGTACGTGCGGTACCCGCTAAATATAAACCTAAATCGAGTTTAGAGGTACTGTTTTATCAGATTCTCGTAAAAAGTCATATCCTTGTAGCCGACGATCCTGTCAACCACGTTACCGTCGCGATCCACCAGGTAAGCGGTCGGAATGCTGCTGGGCAGGTTCCACGCCTTCGCCAGATCGCGATCTCCCATCACAATCGTGTACGGGATACGAAAATTATCTGTGAACTTCGCCACCTCGGCCGGTCCGTTGGAATCGAGCGAAACTCCCAGAATCTCAAAGCCCTGATCGGCGTACTTCTTGTGTAAATCCACCAGGTGAGGGATCGAACGGCGACATGGCGGACACCAGGTGGCCCAAAAATCGACCAGCACAACTTTGCCGCTGAAATCCGCAAAATTCACCGTATTCCCATCAAGATCAGGTCGGCTGAACCCCGGAGCCGGTTTTAGCCCACGTTTCATCGCGGCCTGCTCGACATCGGCCAGGCTCTTCGCCTGGTCTGCCGACTGATCGTTCGGCTGCGTGTTCTTCCCGGTCTCGACAGTGGAGTTCGATTGGGCTCCGCTTTCATCCTCAGCAGAAGAACATGACATTAAGAGGCCGAACAAGGCCACTATCATGACCACTCTGGTCAACTTGCGAAGCATTGTCCTGTCAATTCTTATCATCGTTTGGATGCTTTCGGTGCGCCGTCAAGTTCGCGGTAAGATTGCAGTTTGCCATCGACGAACACCAGACCGTCGTGACCGTCGTAGTCCCAGATAACTTCGGCATCGGTCTTATTGACTGATTGAGGTTCACCCCACTTCGACTTCACATCAGCCTCGCTCATCCCCGGCTTGAGCTGCGCGGTCGGTCGCACTGACTCCAATTTCTTGCGTCGCGCTACATAATCACTGAACGGCATCAACTCGTTCAGATTGAAGCTGACATAATCGAGGATATAGGTCATCGCCGTTGCGTCGACATATCCCGGCGCAGGCGCGATATGCGAGCCATCCGGTTCGAGGAACCAGGTCGTGGGATAACCGGTCACGCCAAACTGGCGGGTCAGTCCCTTCTCGGTGATATCACCATCGCTTAAGCTGACAACGTCGTAAGAGTCTCCATCCACTTTGGCGCAGACAAAATCCTTATCGATTGAGGAAAGAACAACCGCATCTTCATAGGTTGTCGCTTTCATCTTCTTGCACCAGCCACACCACGAAGTGGTGAAGTTCACCAATATATGCTTATTCTCGCTCCTGGCTTTCTCCAGGGCCTGGTCATACTTCATCCAGTGAACTTGATCTGCATGAAGAGAATCTGAGATGAACGGCGTAATGCAGAGCCCGGTGATGAACAGTGCGATTACGAGTGAGGGAATTAGCTTGTTGTTTTTCATAAGTTCACTTCTGAAGTATCGAGGAAACTAACATCCAAATGAATATCTGACAACGGTTCTGTTGACCGCATTGTCTTGAATTGAGTCACCGGCTCGATGGTCGACGCCGCTGTCGCTTCTCTGCGCAATCGCTCCTGGCATGAAAACCGTTGCGCGAAAACGAGATCGAACAGCGTCGCCTTCATTACTCGTTTTAACAAACGCCACTAAGGGAGGTTCCCAAAATCAGCAGTGATTTCGCTCTGTTTACGCCAATTTAACATTTGCGACCGCCTTCCCGCAAGACCTACTGCGCCTTGCGGAATGCCACGTTTTCCTTGCCGAGTAATTTACTCAGTTTTTCGATTAATTCAAGATTCGGCAGTATTCGCGTATTCTTTGGCGACAAAACGAATAACTGGTCCTTCGAAACGACACTCAGGCGCACCGCCACCTTCCCGGGATGTTGCTGCAGGACCACCTTTATGTCCTCCAACGACTTAGCTGTGGTGTTCCCGTTCAGGAATAGCTCCAGCGTGGCTGCGCGACGTTCGAACAACCCCTCCAGAGCCGATATCTCGCTGGCAACAATTTTCGGTTTCTCATTCTCCCGTGTATTGACCCGCCCCGTAACCAGAACCTTCGCGTCCGCTTGCAGCAGCGACCGTGATCGGTCGAACAGATCTGCAAAGATCAATACCTCGATAGAACCGTAGAAATCCTCCAGAGTCAAGAACGCCATCTGACGCCCCTGCTTATCGTAATTGATCTTGAGATTCTGCACCAGGCCGCCGATCGTCCCGCTGTTGCCGTCGGGGACGTCACCGATCGTGTCGGTATTCGCTGTGGCGAACGCCTCCAATTCCAACCGATACTTGTCGAGCGGATGCCCCGAGACATAGAACCCCAGCGCTCCCTTCTCATTCTGCAGGATCGTATGCGTACCCCACTCGGCGTCATCATCCAGCTTCGGCTCCTGGATAATCTCCTCCTCGCTGCCGGCAAAGAGATCTGACTGATTGATCCCCTCATTCCGCTGCAACGATTGGCCGAAACTCAGCGCCTTCTCAACTGCGGCATGTTTCTGTGCGCGATTCCCCTGCAAGGTATCCATTGCCCCCGCCATCACCAGTGACTCCACACTGCGGCGGTTGAGCGCACCCAGTTCGGTACGGGCACAGAAATCGAAGATCGTCGTGAAACGCCCACCTTCGTTGCGGGCGTTGATGATGGCTTCCACCGCCCCGTGGCCGACATTCTTCACGGCGGCAAGCCCGAACCGGACCTTACCGTCGACGACGCTGAAGGCGAGTTGCGATTCGTTGACATCAGGCGGAAGCACCTCAATCCCCATGCGGCGGCACTCCTCCATCAGGATGATGATTCGATCGGTCGAGCCCATCTCCGATGTCATATTGGCTGCCATGAATTCCTGCGGGTAATGCGCCTTGAGATAGGCCGTCTGGTACGCGAGCAGAGCGTACCCGACCGAGTGCGACTTGTTAAACCCATAGCCCGCGAACTTCTCGATCAGGTCGAAGACCTTCTCAGCCGTTTTCTTGTCGATGTTGTTCTCTAGGCAACCCTTGGTGAACTCCTCCTTCTGAGCTTCCATCAGTTCGGCGATCTTCTTACCCATCGCCTTGCGCAGGATATCGCCCTTGCCGAGGGAATAACCGGCCAGCTCGTTGGCAATCTTGATCGCCTGTTCCTGGAACACAATGACGCCGTACGTATCCTTGAGGATTGCCTCCATCAACGGATGCTCATACTCGACCTTCTCGCGGCCATGTTTGCGATCGATATAGAGATCGACCACCCCACCCTTCAGCGGACCGGGGCGGTAGAGTGCGTTCATCGCGGCAAGGTCATTGAGCGTTTCAGGCTTCAGCTTCCGCAGGTACTCCCGCATGCCGGAGGATTCAAACTGAAAGATGCCGATCGTATTCCCGGCGCCGAACAGCTTGTAGACTTCTTCATCGTCGAGCGGGATTGCATTGATATCGATATCGACACCATGATTCTCCTTGATCATCGCCAGCGCATCATCAATCACGGTCAGAGTGCGCAATCCCAGGAAATCCATCTTCAACAGCCCGATCTCCTCAACCGCCTTCATGTCCCACTGGGTCGTGATTTCGTCTTTGCTGCCTTTGTAGAGGGGGACGTAGTTGGTCAGATTCGAGGGCGCGATCACGACACCGGCGGCATGGGTCGATGCGTGGCGGGTAAGCCCCTCCAGCACCTTCGAGAACTCAAGCAACTTGGCGACGCGGCTGTCGGCCTGCGCCAACTTGGTCAGTTCCGGCTCCAGCTCGAGGGCCTTCTCTATTGTCATGTCGAGTGCAAAGGGAATGAGCTTGGCGATCTTGTCAACTTCTCCATACGGAATGCCGAGCACCCGTCCAACGTCACGCACTACGGCGCGGGCAGCCATTGTTCCGAAGGTGATAATCTGTCCGACGTTGTCGCGTCCATACTTGTCGGTGACATAATGGATGATCTTCTCACGCCCCCTGTCCGAGAAGTCGATGTCGATATCAGGCATGCTGATACGTTCGGGATTGAGGAAGCGCTCGAACAGCAGGTCGTACTCGATCGGATCGATATTGGTGATTCCCAGTACGTAGGAGACAATCGACCCGGCGGCCGAACCACGTCCCGGCCCCACCGAGACACCAAGTTCACGTGCCTGATTGGTGAAGTCCGCGACGATCAGGAAATAGCCGGCGTAGCCCATCTGTTTGATCACGTTCAACTCGTAGCTGAGACGCTCCCGCACTTCAGGTTTGGGATCGGGATAGCGATCTCGCAGGCCTTTCTCCGCTTCCGCTGTCAAGTAGTCATCGAGGTTCTCGTATTCGTCCGGCAGTGGGAACGCCGGCAGATGGTGCCGGCCGAGCTCGATCGTGACATTGCACTGTTCCGCAATTCGGAGGGTGTTCTCGATCGCGCCCGGATACTTCCCGAACCGCTCCTTCATCTCTTCCGGCGACTTCACATAGAGTTGATCGGTCGTGTATTTCATCCGATCCTGGTCGCTGAGATGCTTTCCAGTCTGGATGCAAAGCAGCGCATCGTGCGCGTCGGCGTGTTCCTGTTTGAGATAATGGCAATCATTGGTCGCAACCAGGTTAAAACCGTTCTCTTTTGCCAGTTTGAGCAGGTCAGGGCGGACTCGATCCTCTTCCTCGATGTTGTGGTCCTGAATCTCGATGTAGAAATTCTCTTTGCCGAAGATATCCGCAAACTCGAACGCCGCTCGCTTCGCCTCAAGATCTGACTTGTCCCGCAGGTGCCATGACACCTCCCCCTGCAGACAGGCGGAAGTACAAATCAGCCCTTCTGCATACTCGCGCAGAGTGGCCTTATCGACGCGCGGACGGTGATAGAAGCCCTCGAGGTAACCGATGCTTGATAACTTTATCAGATTCTTGTAGCCGGTTTCGTTCTTGGCGAGCAACAGCAGGTGATTGCCACCATCGGGGTAACCCTCGACCGGTTTCTTCAGCCCCAGCTCCCTGGGTGCGACATACATCTCGCAGCCGATGATCGGCTTGATCCCTGCCGCGGTGGCTTTCTTGTAGAACTCGATCACGCCATGCATATTGCCGTGATCGGTGATAGCTATCGCCGGGAAATTGTTAGCCTGAGCGATCTTGATGAAGTCATCGATGCGGCAGGCGCCATCCAGCAATGAGTACTGCGTATGATTGTGC
>JBECKX010000176.1:0-7050 GCA_040235515.1 Candidatus Zixiibacteriota bacterium | reverse complement strand
CCGGCAGAAGCGAACGAGATCGTGCGCCGCTGTGTGTCGATCACCACCAGGAAAATCGTGATGAACATTCCCCTGCGGACATCCTCGGTAACGAAATCATTAACGCTGGTCAGAATATCAACCGGCGAACGTGTTCCCCGTGACTCCAACCTGATAGCCGTACGAATCATCGTCATCACCAGTGAGCCCGGAACACCTTTACCCGAAACGTCGGCAACTACGATCCCGAGTGTCTTCTCGTCGATCCAGACGAAGTCATAATAGTCGCCGCCCACATCCTTCGCGGCGCGGTATATGGTCGAAATATCAAACCCCTCAATGTCGGGGAAATGCTTCGGCAGCAGGGTGTGCTGGATATCCTGGGCGACCTGCATCTCCTTCCGCATGCGCTCCTGCTCGACGACGTTGTCCTGCGCCTTCTTGAACTTGACCGTCATCTCATTGAAAGCGTGCGCAATCGCCGAAAACTCATCGGCCCCCTCAACCGCAATCTTGCTCTCAAGGTCACCCTTGCCGATCCGCCGCACCCCTTCGATCAGCTTCTGAATCGGTTTGACGAAGTAGTTCGACAGCAGATAGACCGCCGCCAACACGACAATCATCGCAATCGCTACGACAAAGAGAATGCTCCGCCGTGAAGCCGCAATTCCCTGCTCAAGTCGTTCTTCGCCGAATCCGACATGCAGCAGCCCGAAATTCTTCCCCTGATAACTGATCGGCTCCACGACATGGAAAATACTACCGTCCGTCGCATCCGAGATACGTTGCGCGCTGTTCAACTCGGTCGGATCTATCCCCGGCGGCACCGTATATTCCGTGTGCAGCTTATCCGGGGTATCGGTCGAAGCTACGATCTGACCCTTCTTGTTTAGAATGTAGATGTAGCGAACGTCGGGGTTCTGCTTGGCAAAGTTTCGCACGAACTCGTCGAATTCAACGTCGCTGCTCGAATTGATGAAATGCCCGATCGACTGCGAAGCTATCGCATTGCCATATTCAGAAATGGTCTCCGCAAACTGCTCCTGCCTCCACTCCACGACCCGGTTTTCCCAGTAGAAGTAAACCGTGACGATTACCGCCATCATGATGATCGAGGTCGCCAACGAGAATTTGAGGCGGATCGACATCCCCTCCGCCTTCGGAACGACTGCCTGGCGTGTCTTCGGGAAGCGTTTAACCATCCGAAGCTCATTAACTCCCCCTGAGGATCGGTACGCTACCTCATCGGTCACCTTGCGGATCAGGTAGATTCCGAGCCCACCCTTGCGCCCGGTCTTGATGTAATGCTTTAAGTCCGGATCAGAGGACTTCTCAAAATCAAAGCTGCGCCCGGTGTCGAAAATCGAGATCGCTATCCTGTCCGGGTGAAGTGTAACCTTCAGCTTGATCGTGCCCTCTGCATACAGGTAGGCATGCCGAATCACATTCGTGCAGGCCTCCTCGATCGCCAGCATGATCGCCGTGACATCCTTGCGCCGGAATGGCGTCTCCTTCAGTTGGTCTTCGATGAAGCCCCGTATGTCGGGCAACTTGGCTTCAACCGCCTGAAACTCGGCAAATACTTCTTTAACTGGCCTGGAGAATATCTTCATTAGCTTCTTTGATGGGTTTTCAATCTGTGCAGGTCGCTATGACTCTGTTCATCAATTATTTGCGTCACTTGACTCAAGTCTTAGTTTAGCCTGCTCTATGTTCTTTTCCGTCTCCGGATTCCCGGGATAGCGCTGCAACACCTCTTCCCACAGATTGATCGCAGCCTGGTAATTGTCTGAGCGGAACTCCTCGATACCTTTCAAGTACTTCTGCCAGATTGCCGGGTCCTTCTGAATCTCCGCCAGCGTCGAAATGATCGGCTCGGTCGAACCCGACTCCATGCGTGACAACAGCGTCTGTGCCAGCGAGTCGTTCGGATTGATGGCGATCAACTGCTGAAGATGAACACGAGCGGTGGCAGTATCCCCGACGTTGAAAGCAGTAACACCCTGGCGCAGCAATTCCAGCGACGCGATCCGCTGATTGAGACGATTCAAGCGCCGTTTTGCCTCGGCATCGGTCGGATTCATATCCAGGATTCGGTTGTACGCGATCGCCGCACTGGTGTAATCACCCCGGTTCTCATCCGCGCGCGCATCGGTCCAGAGCTGTTCAACTCGTGACGAAACCAGCAAGCTATACTCCGCCTCAGCCTGCTTGAATCGATCCTGATCCCCAAATGCCGGACGGAGCCGGTCAAGCAGTACATCCACCGCCGCAAAATCCTTCACATTGAGGGCGTCATCCAGGTCAGAATAGAGCTCGGCGGCTTTGGTGGAGTCACTCTCACGCAAGACCCCGGCTCTGACATTCTCGCTGATGGTCCGTTGCTGCTGCGCATCGATTTCCTGCAGACGCGACTGCGCCTCACTATCCCCGCCCGATGTCAACGCATAGACCTGGGCATAGTAAACCGACGCCGAATCGTACATCCCATTCTGGTAGAAATAGCGCGCCTGTGTGACAGCATTGTTCAACTCAGCTTCGCGTTGCTCCCTGGCAAACCGTTCGGCAGCTTCACGCTGCTTCGCCTCACGTTCAGCCAGGATCGACTCGATCGATCCACCGAAACTGAGGTCGAGCGAAATACGATGTTGTGCATCGAAGTAATCCTGCGTGCGGAAAGTATAGCCAACCTGTGCCGGCCCTACCGTGACTCCGCCACCGATGTTAATCTGGTCGACATCGTAGCCGGCCCGCAGGAAATACTTGTTGAGCAACCCAACCTCGACCCCGGCATGAAACACCGGATCAAGATTTTCCGTCTTGTCGACATCAACCTCTAAAGCCAGCGTGTGGCGATAGTTGCTGAACGGCAGGACAATACCGCCACCGGCCTTGATAGTCATCGGGATCTCTTCTTCATCCGTCACAAGCCGCAACCTGGGCTTGAGTATATTCTGAGCATTTAACCCGAGGAATATCCGCTCTGTCAGGGCCAGTCTGAGCCCCAGGTCTCCCCCGGCGGCGAACGCCGATGTGTTGTCGATGCTCTGACCATAGAGCTTCACCGTAGCCCCTGCGGCCAGGTAGCGATTGATGTTTATCCCATACCCGAGCAGGTACATCTGCTGATTGGCGCCGAAATCACCGATCAGTCGACCCGATTGATCGCGGCGCTCTATGTCATTCGTTTGCAGCAGGAAAGCGGCCGCCGCAAAACTACCATAGTCCGCAGTTGGCCAGCCGACAGCCGCAAAGTCGTAGTTGGTCCCTTCCGGGAGCGGGAGATGCATAAACCCGAGTGAGCGCTCCGGCAGAGCGGTCAGGGTCGCAGGATTCCAGAATACGCCCGCAACATCATTGGAGAGCGCTACATTCGCGCCACCCATGCCCAAAGCTCGGCCACCGGCACCGGATAGGAACAATGGACTCGTTCCGCCGGGATTCTCCGCCAGCAACTGACCTGCAAACAGGGTCGTTGCGAGCAACAGCCCGAAACTGAATCTGAGACACAGCCTGCGCATTACTTCATCACCGCTATCTTGGTTCTGACCTCACCCTGTCCCTGCACTTCCAGCACAGCGAGGTATACACCGTTAAGTACCACCTGGCCTCCCTCATTGCGACCATCCCACTCATACGTTACCGGCTCGTTGCTCGCTGCTGCGGGAATCTCAACTCTCAAGACCTCATCACCGGTCAGCGTGAAAATCGTGAGTGTCGCAGGGCTGGGCTCGGCAAGGTTAAAGACTATCTTTGCATGCTCACGCATCGGTGAGAATGGATTCGGATACGAGAAGAACGAACTCTCCAGCTGCTGCTGAACCAATGTGAACTGTTGTTCGATCAAGAGATGATTCGCAAAGCGGGCGATCACAGGAACCGTGCGCGGTCCCGCAGCCGACTGATAAGTTGCCGAAAACGACAACGAGTCCAGGAAAACCGTGAAGTCGTTGACCTCGGGCATCGCAGCCACCTCAATCTCGATCATACCCACACTCGGCAAGCCACTGCCGGGGCCGAGGTTGAAACGCAGCATCTCATCACTGCTAACCGCCGCGATGTTTGATTGTCCGTTGTAGTGGAGCGTCGCTGAGCCGATTACCGCAGTCGCCGGAATCTGATCCCCCATCCGATTAATGACACCAAACTCAATGTAGTCCAGGTACGGCCTTTGATCGGCGCCGACTATATCGAAAGTTAAATCAAGCAAATCATAGCTGTGGCCCGGTGATAGGAGTTGTGGTCCGAGTGCTTCGAAGTCAACTCCGACGATCACCTGTTGCTCTGACGAAATGACATAGATCGTATCGGAGCGCGCGATCACCTTCGCCGGTTGACCATTGTTGTCCTGTAGCGGATCGGATACAATGCTCACCGCAATCTTGGCGGTGTCATCATCTGCCGGAGCAGTGATCCCCCACTGGAGCTTCTCCCCAACCTGGAACTGCTGCTCGAGCGGGCTGCTCACCTCGAAGTCGCCTTCCACCACCGTTAACCTCACCGTGCCACTGCCTACGCCTCCCTGTCCTGAGTTGATCACGGAAGCCGCAATCACGAAACTCTCACCCAATTCCACCCGGCCATCCTGCGCCTGCGGCGGTGAATCGATCTGTGACGTCAGGCTCAGGCTGGCAGGCGTCTGAACGACCGCAGTCTTGCTCGGGTTGCTCGGAGTCTCTATCGTTGCCGGCAACTGCGATTCGCTGCCCGTTGCCGCCGTGATCGAAGCTGTGAACAACTCCGAAATCGTAGAGCTGGCAGCCGCATCAATCACGAAGGCAATCGTCGTGTCCGTGTCGACATCAAGGGACGCGATAATCTTTTCATTGTCGAACGAGGAAGAACCCGCCGAGGTAAGTCTCACCGTGATATCCTCGAGCGCTTCCGCACCGGTGTTCATGACAGTCACATTAAAATTGAACTGCTGCAGCACATTAACGAATGGCGAGTTGGGCGCGACGATCTCTGTGCCGGTTAGCTTGACCGCAGCTCCACCCGGCACCGTCAGATCACCCGACGGCAGCTTGGCTCTGAATGACTCGGTGTAACCATTCGCTTCCCCGCGGATCGTCAATGCAACCGAATCAAGTTCGCCGGGGAAATCGCGCGGGATGAAAATTTCTTCGAAGGTCAGCGTAGTCTGCTCCGGAGCCGGATCGATTTCGCCTTCAACAACCGCGCCACTCAATTGCCGCGACCCGGAAAAGATGACCAGGCGGGATGCAGCGCGATCCACCACCAGACGCGCCGTTCCAGAATTGGCGACTTTGACCGAGAAATCTGCGCTACGACCGCGGAAGATTGATTCCGGTTCAAGCGAACCGGGGACATAGCTTATGACCGGCGGCGTCTCGACTGTAAGTTCGTCATCGGCCGGCACAGTCGCCGAGTAGGCAAAGGTGCCGATACTCCCCTCGAGCTGCAACGAAACGGAGTAACTTCCCGGCAACAACTCAGGAATCGTACCCGGCACGAAAGTCAATAACTGTTCAGACTCCCCTTCCACCGTCGCGGGGGCAGTCAGCGCGGCAATGTAATCACTTCCGCCCGGTACCTCGACGATCAACCGCGAGGCAGTCGTCAACTGCAACGGATCGATATTGTCGTTCTGCACCCTGATCTGAAATCCATACTCGTGACCCGTACTCACAACCGACGGCGCCAGCGTGCCGGCTATGACCGAAATTCCGGTAGCCGCGAGCACCTCAAGTTCGCCTGCATCAGTAGAATCTTTGACTGCCTTGCTATCAACTGTCCCGGTAAATCGGGTCGAAAGCGTAAGCGTCTCGCCCGGTGTGTTGGGAACGGGACCTGTCAGCGTAAACAGCTTTGACTGCAACGGTCCGACCGTGGCCGGTAGCGCAGGGCTTACGTTGAATCCTCCCAGTTGGGTATCATCCGCAAACAAACTGAGCGTCTGCACCACCATTTCTTCGTTTCCGAAGTTGGCGATCGTAACCTCGGCGCTGAAATCTTCACCGACGTAGCGGCGCTCCTGCAGCACTCTGGCAGAAGTGATCTTTACCGACGACATCGCAATCTGCGGAGAAATCCCGGTAATGCCGCTGCGTGAAGTTGCGCTGAACTGGACATACAACTCGGTACCGGTGTAGCCAACACCGAGGGCAGAAAGGTCTGCCACGCCGTTCTGGAATGCCCCGGCACTCTTCAAAATGTTACTACTGATCTGCCCGGCGCCGTTCGAAGTGATCGTCACCGTATCGCTGGCAGCGCTGAATGTCGTTACGATGTTCCCCAATTGATCTCGTGCGATCAGTTGCGCGGTACCCGCAAAGGGTTGCCCGATCGGCTGAACCGGATCGAGGAGAAAATCAAAGCGGTCCGTGGCTGTGTTCTCTACCACGATATCTCGCGTCTTGACAACGCTACCGAGCACAACTCTCAAAGTGGTAGTGCCCGCCTTGACCAACTTACCGTTGCCGCTGCCGACACCATTCGCGATGGCGATATTCGGCACCGATGGCGATGCACCCGATGGCGAATTCCCCCCACCGGCGGTAATCGTCACCGTAGCTTGTCCCGACACCAGATTCCCCCAGGCATCAACACCATCAGCAATTGCGATATTGAAATTCTCTCCTGCGGTAGTCGTCGCAGGGATGCTCAACGTGTAGCTGGCGGCCGTACCGGCAACCACTGCAATCGGGGAAATGTACGCCTCCTGCTCTCCATCCTGCATCAGACGGAGCGATTGGCGGCCCGCCTTGTAGAAGGTAAACTCAGAGCCCGGAATCGTCTTGCGACCCTCATCGATCAGGCTGATCGAAATCGGGTCCGACTCGCTGGCAGCTAGGCGTGCGGTCGGATCGGTTGATTCGAAGTAGAAATCCCCCTCGTACTCGTAATTGATATTGCCGTAAAGATCATACGCCGTGACGACTATGTCATGTACACCATCGGTCCACGCCCGCCCGGCAGCTATACTATCCGGTCCTCCGGTCATCCCGAAGTAGGCAAACTCGCCCGGCAGCACATAAACCAGCCCGCTCGTATCGGCGATGTCGTCGTAAGTGGCGATGACCCGTGATGCCCCGGTCTTCTGCGCCTGGA
>JBECKX010000157.1:0-7543 GCA_040235515.1 Candidatus Zixiibacteriota bacterium | reverse complement strand
CGTGGTTGATTCGATACGCGTACGAAACATCGCCGACTCGTTCAGCGGATTGACCCTGCGAGTCCTCGATGTCCAGAGTTCGTCAGAGCAATTTGTTCCGATCACGACATCAACCTCGGCGCTCCAGCCGGGTGCGTTAGCCTGGCTCAAGGTGGAGTTCAGGCCGAATGCCCGCATCCGCTTCGACGAGACCATCACAATAGTTACCGATGACCCGAGAACGCCTAACAGAACGGTGGATGTTACCGGTATCGGTGGTGTCGAACGACAACCTCCGCTGGTGGAGTCGACGACGCTTAGCGGCGGACAAGTCGGCGCCTTCATCAATACACCGCTCGATCTCCGTTTCTCCGAGGAAATCTCCACCGGAGTCGACGAGCCGGGCGCCTTCTCGCTGTTCTCACGCAGGCAAAACAGCCAGGTCGCCGGAACAGTGGTGAGTGATTTGGTGGATGGCAAGACACGCTGGATATTCACACCCACTACAAATTATCCGCCGTTCGATAGTGTTGATGTCACGGTCGCCGGCTTTGTGGAGGACCTGGTGGGGAACACCCTCGACGGCAACTTCGATGGTGTGGCCGAGGGCGCTCCGATCGATGATTTCAGGTATACCTTTATCACCGGTCCGGCCGTCTATCCGGGCGACTGCAACAATGATGGCGTCGTCAACGAAATCGATATTCTGCCCATAGGTGTCTTCTACGGCATGCAGGGGCCGGCGCGTCCCTCCTCAACAACGAACTGGGAAGGCAAGGCGGCGGAGTTGTGGAGCGATCCTCGTGCAACGTACGCCGACGCCGATGGCAACGGTACTGTGGATGAACTTGACGTACTGGTGATCGGTCCCAACTGGGGCAGCACGCATCAGTTCTCGGCGCCGACGTTGTCGGTGGACTACGATTTCTCGAAGCATCGTGATCAGTTCGATCAATTGCGCCAGGTAATCAAGGGTATGGCCGGCAGTGATGTGGGCGACAGGTTGCTGCAGGTGATTGAGGGCTTCGGCGGGGACGCCGAACTGCCGACGGGTTACTCGCTCTGGCAGAATCATCCCAACCCCTTCAATCCCGATACACGCATCAGCTACACGCTTCCGGAAGCTACCCATGTGCGTCTGACGGTGCACAACATTCTCGGGCAAACGGTGAGGGAACTCGTGGACGAAAACCAGGGTCCCGGCTTCAAGAGCGTTATCTGGAACGGCGCCGACCAATCGGGCCGGCAGGTTTCGTCGGGAGTATATTTCTACCGGCTGGAAACCCCGCACTACCTTGAGATCCGCAAGATGATGAAGCTGCAGTAACCCTGCATTGGATTTTCTCGAATAAGACTTTAAGGTCGATGCTACGGTCGACCTTAAATCAGCCTCCTGCAACCGGTGGGATGACTCAGGCTAGCCCCACTAGTTTTATAAAGTTTTAGTTGACAGTTTAGTTGACGAATCGATATACTCAGTTCGAATGAACAAGGAGTGTTCGTTCCCAGAGCTTCTGGTCTGTGGAGATCACCGTCACCGGTTCATCAGGAATCCCCAGGTGGCGGGATGCTTAGTGTAAGGATACACGCTTTTTCGAGAGGATGGAGCCTAGCTACTTCACTTATTTGGCACCTTAACAATCCATAAACCTGGACGGGGGGATTTATGGAAGATTTCAAAACGAAGATCCTCATTTGCGTGGATTGCAAAGAGGAGTTTGCCTTCACAGCTGGAGCTCAACAGTACTTTTACGAGAAGGGTTTTACCGAGGACCCGAGACGCTGCCGAACCTGCTATGCCGAGTTCAAGCAGAATGGTCGCCGCAGCGCCAATGGCCAGAGCGGCCAGAACAACAGGCCCGCGGAGTATGAGTCACCACTCGACGTTGATATGGATGATCCGGGATTCAAGTACCCGGGTGATGACCATGACAGCGCCGGGGATGGCGACTCAAGTTCGCTCCCCAATACATAAGGGGAGTCCTGACTTAACTCAGGACTCCCCGCGTGGCTGGTCTGGCTCAGCCCTGTACCACTTTAGCAGGGGCTGACCACGAGCCACAGTTCCCGGGCCTATCGCTACCCGGTTACTTCAGGAGAAGCATTTTCTTCGTCAGCGATATTTCCTGCGTGTTCAGCTTGTAGAAGTACACGCCGGACGGCATTACATCACCGCCTGCTTCCGGTACCCAGCTGACCGAGTGTCTGCCGGCCGGAAGGTCGCCATCAATCAGCTCGTCCACCAACTCACCGAGAACGTTGTACACCGACAACTGCACGTGACTCGCCCTGGGCAGGTCAAAACTGATTCTGGTGGAGGGGTTAAACGGATTGGGATAATTCTGTTCCAGTTCGTACGATTCCGGCAGAGTGCCGCTATATTCGTAATCATCAGCATCGGCCAGCAAACTTACCGCCAGGTCCGCGGTCATCACTGCGCCCGCGGCGGAGATATTTGATACCGCTACCAGCGTCTCCTGGTCGTTGTAGTCGTGTGACGAGGGGCTGGAGACCGAGTTGAAGCTGGTGTTATTCGTTGAGCCGGGGAACGGATCGGCAGCGTCACCGTTGTCGAGATTCTTTTCCAGCTCGTAGGCATTATCCGCCTGTTCCAACGCTACGCGGTAGTGTCCCGAACTGGTGTGTCCCGGGTACCACTCGTCGTCGTTGTCGGTATTGTTTGCGGTTTCTTCGCCGTCATCGATATGCCAGATCAGCAGCCCGGCGCCCGGGAGTCCGCTGTCGTAACCGGTCTTGCGGCGATTCTCGATCAGGAAATATTCGTCACCGCCTGCGCCGTTGGTCCACATGCGGAAAATCGCGCCGCTGCTGTTGGTTTCAACATCCGGGATCGACTGGTTGGTGATGTTCGAGTTGACGTTGGTTGCAGTGCAGAAACCGGAGTAGATGCGCGACCAGGCATCCATATGCGCCGGTGAATTCCCGAGCGAACCGTTCCACGAACCGCCAGCCATCAGTGACCATTTTCCGATACCGCGTGAAGTGTAGTCGATGTCGTAGAGGTCGGGGAGATCGAAAAGGGCATGACCCATCTCGTGTGCGAAGACGCCGATAGTCATGTCACCGGGATTCTGCCAGTACTCAGGCTCGATCGCGTAGGTCGAGATATAGACACCATCCTTAAGGCGCGGAATGATGCCCCACTTGTGCGACCAGATGTCGCTCGAGAGGCCGGTCAACTCAGCGCCGGGGCCGGTGTGAACCAGCATGATGCCATCCACATAGCCGTCGCTGTTGTTGTCGTAATTGGAGAAATCGACGAGCGGGTCTACCAGGTCGACGATATCCTCACACAACTTCTGAGTATTCTGCGGATATGAACCCATGCCGTTGTTGCCGTTGCAGTAGTAGGCGTAGGTTTGCGGAGCGGTTTGCCAGCCGAGGCTGGATGGCAGATTGACCGTAACCACGTCGAACGAATTGTAAGAAATCTCATTGTAGTAGTGGCGTACCGAACCCTGCTGGTTGACATAAAGCAGTGTATCGAAGAAGGACGCCGCCACCTGCATCGGTTCATCCGAGAATTCGATCAGGATGCAGAGAATGTTTGCGCTGGTCATCGGGGCATCGGGGCCTCGCATGCGCAGCGGCTGTCCGGCATAGGCCGGCGCGGCGCCGGTGTGTTGCAGCATGCTGTGCGGGCATGAGCGCAGGACTGCCTGCGAACCGTCGGTTGCCTGCGGCGAATCGAGCAGATCCGGATGCGGGGGCATTGCCAGGACCGCACCGGCGGAGAACAGCAGCAGGGCGATGCTCAGCGCTGCCATCATGATAATCTTTTGCGTTTTCACGTCGAACCTCCTTGCAAATATCTATTCTTAGAATTCAAGAATCGTAGAGAACGCCAGCCGGCTACCACGACCGCCGAACGGCAGCAGGGTACCGGTTGAGGCATAGGCCAGGTCGATCTGAACGACGCCCAGAGAGAATCCGCCGCCCACCGCTGCCGAGTATTCATCCACTCCACCGGCTGCAAGGCCGGAGCGAACGGAGATGGCCGCGAGGAGCGGGTATTCGATTCCGGCAGCCAGTCTCGGGGTCTTCGAGACAAAGGCGGTATTTTCAAATCCCTGCCTCAGGCTCGCTGCACCGAGAAGTTTGCCGAATTGGCGTGACATGCTGGCTTCCAGTTCAAGCGGCGGGCGGGTCGAGAACTGATCTGCGGGCAACTTGATCTCATCTGAGACGGAGATAGAGTCATCCCCGGCGTTCTCGACATTGACCCCTTCAAATCGGAAATTGTATAAAGTCTTTTCTACGTCGTTGTTCCAGTTGAGACTGGCGATGGCGTTGCGCGCCACGAGTCCGAAACGGGCGGTATTGCTGTTGATGACGATGCCGAGGTCAACGCCATAACCGCTGCCGCCGTGTGCCTCGAGTGTGGTCAAGCCGCCTTCGCCGGTGAATCCCGTCTCTTCGGTCACTGCCTGCGCTTCAAGTTCCGCGACTCCATAATACTCGAGCCCCTGCAGATACTTCAGCGTGATACCACCATCGACCTTCAAGTCGCCTGAATCGTAGAGGCGGCTGGCGTAGCTGACTCCGAAGGACAACGCGGCCCAGCCATCGGCGTCTGAATCGCCGGCGGTGTGAACCTCACCGATCTTGTTGCCCATCAGGGCCAGTTCGATCGGGTCCTTCGAGACACTACCTCGACCCCCTCCAACCCCGGCGGCGGTGAAGGCGAGCGACGCGTAGGTAAATGAGAAGACGGAAGCCGAGGCGTCGAAATCGAACACCAGGCCATCTTCGGGGATTTTGCTCAGGATGTCGTTCTTATCCGCTTCTGTCAGATACTCGCCGTTGTAGCGATTGTAATCTGCCAGCGTAAAGGCGTTGTTGGCAAAGTGCGCGGCCGCCGAAGCCACCTTCAGGCTGAATCCGCGTCCATCAGGTGATCCCAGGTTGGCGGGATTGAGGCCGGCTGCCTCGCAGTTTTCGACCGGGAGCATGTAGGCATCAGCCATTCCGAGGCTGCGGGCGCTGTGGATCATTTGCGCGTCAGAAGTAGCAAACGCCGCAGCGAGCATGAGTGCACAGACCAGTGCGATCTTGAATATTACCGGGTACTTCATTAGAAATCCTCCCCACCAAGGCGCGTATTGATCGTGATGAAGCCGCTGATTTCGAGATAGTCCTCGGCGCGAATATGCACGACCTGCCCGTTGGATCCCTGTAGCTCAATTACCGGGGCGATGTAGAGGCGTTCATGGCCGAACACCGCCAGGTTATCTGCCGTCAGATTGAGTTCGTTGAAAGTCTCTGTTATCTGCGATACTACGCCTGCGTCATCCACCAATCCCGCGTTGACCGCCAGCGGGCCGATAATCGTGAGGGGGTTGGTGAAGAGTTCGTCGGCGCTGGTAGCGAAGTAGATGCTGACTGACGCGCCGAGCGGGAGATGGTTGGAAATCCGTCCCTCGAATCTGCCGTCGAGCAGGCGGTCAGCCTTGTCGCTGAGATCGTCATCGATCTCAAGTTCGTTCGGGTCACCCTCGACCGTGGCGGCATCGAGCGTGACCGACATTGGAGCGTTGATCGTTGCGGAAGCCTCAAGATGATCGCTGCCGCTCAGGTTGATGATCGTGGTGCCATCACCTACCAGAGCCATACCGCCGACCGATATCTGATTCGGAATCGGAGAGAGCAACTGCGCCAGCTGGCTCGATACGATTCTGCTCTCGACCGGTGATTCCGGGGAACCAGCGTCGACTTCACCCTGAATCGTGAGCTGCTTACCGTTATCCGCCTGCAATTCCAGCTCGACGGTGCCGCCCAACTCCGAATAGTTTTGTACGACGATCTCCAGCTCGACGACCGCAGGTGACACATTATCGAAGCCGGTAGGGACATCGATCGCGATCGACGTCTGATCCCAGCTGACTTCAGTAGGAGCCAGCTTCGCTGTCGCGGTTTCCGCCTGCAGATCCTGAAGGCTGATCTCGACCGAGAATTGATCGGACGAGGACATCGTCACGCTGTTTCCCTCGCTCCCCTGAACGGTGGCGTTGACATCAACCGCCAATCGATTGCCGACCGGGGTGAGTTGCTTGCCCGCCAGCGAAATCGACTGATTGAAATGCTGACCCGCTGCCAGCGAGAGATTGATCTGCATCTGACCGGCGCCATCCGTGATTTCGGGGAAAGAGAGCGAAAGATCGAGAGGCAGAGGAAGGTCATTGCTCCAATCAAGGATGAGACTCCCTGAATTGAGCTGCGCCGTGATTATCTCCGACTCCTCGTTGATCTGCGTTTCTTCATGGTAGTTTTGCTCGAAGCGATCGACCTGGCCGGTAATGGAAGTAGCCCGCAGGTCTTCACCGTAGGTGAGAACTACATCGAGGCTGCGCTCCGCCAGGCTGAGCATCGAACCGCCCGGGGTGTGGAAGTAGGTCTCAAGAGAGAGCGCGCCACTCACACGTTCGCCCGCGACCGACAGTTCGGTATCGTAGGCTGCGCCATCAGCCAAACCGCCCGGGATTGAGTGCTGGATCACTTCACCGTAGCTATCGATCAGCGTGATGGTGACCTCATCCAGCGCCAGCCCGGTATTGTTCGAGACGGAAAGACCGAGTGTGCCCTCGGCAAATTCTGCTTCCGAGAAGCTGGAGGGCTGGCCGATCTCGGCTACCGCCGTTGCACCGGTCTCCGGCACAACACCGGCGATGAGAGAGACGTAATCCTCGAGCCGATAGGAGATGCTCTGGTTGTCCGCTTTCACGATCTTTATCAAGCCGATCGTCTCGGAATGCATCTCGTGGACATCGTCGAATTGCAGAATCGACCCAAAACCGACATCGGCGAGCTGTTCGTGAACCACGAAACTCGCGCTGCCGTCATCGGCGATCTCGATGTTATCGCTATTGATCTTCTCGAATAGCTCTGCGGATGTGTAGGATCGGTCAATCAGGGGCACCGTGATCGGCACATCCCAGCTCGGCGCTTTGGGTGACTCAATCGAGCAGCCGGCCAGGATCAGCACCGCCGCAAAGATGGCAATGCTGCCGGAAAATTGAAAAATGTAAGCCTTGTTCAGCGTTTTGTTCATCGTAATGTTACCTCAGCGAAAAACGAGATAGGTGTCGCGTTTTCTAATGCAATGCCTGTGCCGGGGTGAGAATTCGCCGTAAGCGGCATATCCCCAATAGCTTAGGTGCGCTGTTTCAGATCAGAATAGGGGCTTATCTGATCTGTAATTGGGGGAAGCTCCCCATACTGTAAGGGAGAACACAAGCACGAGGAATTCACTTGACAGAAACTTCGTAGCATCTACTATATCAATCAGTTACGGATAAACTATGGGGGGCAAGGTGGGATGATATGTCCAAAGCGGGAAGACTTCTCAAGATTCTCAACATCATTCGCAGTAATCGCAGGTGCACCGCCGCTGAACTGGCCAGGCTCTGCGAAGTCTCGGAGAGAACGATCTACAGGGATATCGTAGCGCTCTCTGAGGCGGGTGCGCCAATCTTCTACGACAATGGCTACAAGCTGCTACCGGGGACGTTTCTGCCTCCGCTCAACCTGAACGTCGAGGAGTACC